>JACQJF010000059.1 GCA_016198165.1 Candidatus Iainarchaeum sp.
AAATAGTAATTACCGAAGGAGAGATAATCACATGGACCGGGTACTGGAACTGAGGGAAAAGCTACTGAAAAAAGCAAGGCAGCAGATAGCCGAAAACCTGTCCGGGGACGAGGCATTCATAGTCAAGGCAGTCAGCCTCATGGAAGACCTCGACGGCACGTTCAATCTTTTGGCGGAGCACGCAATCGACTGGCACTCGTTTGAGTTCCCGGAACTCAAAAAAATCGTGCGCGACAACGACACCCTCCTTGAACTCATCTGCGGAATCGGGGGGAGGAAAAACTTTTCCGAAAAAAACGTTTCTGGCACAGTAAAGGACGCTGCAAAAGTTTCCCTCCTTGCAAAAACGGCGGAGAATTCAAGCGGGGCAGAACTTGACGCGGCAGACATCAAAGAGATTCAGGCACTTGCAAAAAACGCGCTTGAAATAAAGTCACAGCGGATGCGCCTTGCAGTGCTCCTTGAGCAGAAGGCGAAAAAAATCGCGCCAAACACGAGCATGCTCCTTGGCGCACTCCTGTTTTCAAAACTCGTTGCACGCGCAGGTTCCATGAAAAAACTCGCATTCATGCCATCCTCGACAATCCAGGTAATCGGAGCGGAAAAAGCACTCTACAGCCACCTGAAAAGCGGTTCTGACCCGCCAAAACACGGAATAATTTTCCAGCACCCTTTAATCAGTTCAGCAAAAATTGGTGACCGGGGAAAAATGGCAAGGCTATTGGCAGCAAAGACCAGCATTGCGGTAAAAGTCGACTACTTCGGCGGGAAACCAATCGGGAAAGAACTCAAGGAAGACCTGGAAAAAAAATCACTCAAAGCAATGTTTGCAAAAAAACTGGCGAGCGGGAAAAAACAGCCCCGCCCTGAAAAAAAACATTTTCCCACTGAAAAACATTTCGGCGTGGAAAGGAAGCCCACACCTCCTGATGGGAAACGATTCCACCAGGGCAGAAAACACGCTCCGCTTGGCAGAACACACACACAGCCTGGAACAAGGCACGCAAAGCGCGAAAAATTCGAGTTCACCAGGTTCCCGAGAAAAAAAATTTCACGGTGAAAAAAAAATGGTGCTGGCTGCAAAAAGGCTCTTTGACGGCGTGTACTCCATCAATGGCCACCTGGCGACCAAAAACATGGTGCCTGGGGTAAAGGTCTACGGCGAAGAGCTCCACAAAATCGGGAAAACCGAGTACAGGTGGTGGAACCCCTACCGCTCAAAAATCGGGGCGGCAGTCAAAAAAGGCCTCAAATTTTTCCCTTTTAAAAAAGGCTCAATCGTGCTTTATCTTGGCTCAAGCGAGGGCACGACCGTTTCACACATAAGCGACATAGTGGGGCCAAAAGGAGTGATTTTTGGGGTTGACATCAACGCCAAGGTAATGCAGAAATTCATTTACCTTTGCGAAAAAAGAAAAAACCTCATCCCCGTACTCGAAGACGCAAACAAGCCCGAACTGCTCCTTGACGCAATGGGGGAAATAAAGGCGGACGTGGTTTTCCAGGACATAAGCCAGAAAAACCAATCCGAAATCTTCCTCAAAAACTGCCGCGAATTCCTCAAGCCAAAAGGCCATGCACTGATTTCTGTCAAGGCACGCTCAATCAACCCCGTTGACAATGCCAAAAAAATAGTCGAGGAACAGAGAAAAGAAATCGCAAAAGAGCTCAGGATACTCCAGGCGCTTTCACTTGAACCCTTTGAAAAAGAGCACGGTTTTTTCGTGTGTGAAAAAAAATGACGACCGCACGCGCTTATTCCCCCTCGCACATCACCGGCTTTTTCATGACATTCCCAAACGGCTCGACGGGAGCCGGGATATCGCTTGAAGAAGGCATGGCGACAAAAGTAAGCGTGAAGCAAAGCACAAAAACATGGATTGAAATAAAAATCAACGGCGAAAAAACAAGTGCTGTCACGTCCGGAAAAGTCGTGCAGAAATACCTCCGGATTGCGGGGAAAAACCACGAAATAAAAGTCGAGCACAAGACAAAAATCCCAATTGGATACGGGCTTGGGGCAAGCGGGGCAGGAGCACTCTCACTCTCAATTGCACTAAACGAGGCGCTTGGGACAGGGCTCTCGAAAAACGAGGTGCTTGAAATCTCCAAACAGGCGGAGATAGAGGCAGGAACAGGCCTTGGCGATGTCGTGGCGGAACAATTCCCTGGCATACTCGTGGGGTTACCGCCTTTTCCATCCCAGCGCGCGCAAACAATCCCCTCCAAAAAAAAATATGTCGTCTGCGGTTTTTTCGGCCCAATCAAGACCAAAAGCGTGATAACAAACCCCGCGTACAAGGAAGCCATCAACTCTGCCGGCGCGTACTGCATGGAAAAAATGCTCGAAAAAAAAACAGCCGAACGATTTGTGTGGCTTTCAAGATTTTTCACGCTTTCAAGCGGCATGGCGGCAAAAGAAGTCACCCGCGTAATGGACAGAATACCTGGCGCTGCACAGTCAATGCTTGGAAACACGGTTTTCACCTTGACAGACACGCCACAGGAGACAAAACAAAGGCTTGCAAAATACTGCAACAACATCCTGGTCACAAAAATCGCCCATCAGGGAGCGCATTTGCTGTGAAAATCCCGGCAAGCCACCCGCGGCGCGCCTCGCTTGGACAAAGGCACGCACTCGAAAAAGGCCTAAAAATTGGGATAGTGACTCCGACAGGCATGATTGCATTCGGGCGCGGCGAAGCGTTCGACTACCTGCTTGGGGAAAAAACCAGTGCCTGCGCAAAACAGGCCTGCCAGGCAGGCGCGGCACTGCTCCTGCTTTCAAAAAAACCCGTGCTTTCAGTCAACGGCAACGCCACAATGCTTTGCGCAAAAGACGCGATAAAACTCGCGAAAATCACCGGCGCACAAATAGAAGCAAACGTTTTTTACCCGCCCGTGAAAAAAAGGCGGCAGTTAATTGCGCGGCACTTTGAAAACTTTGGCAAAAAAATACTCGGGAAAAACGCCGCGAAAAAAATCACGGGCCTTTCTTCAAACAGGGGCATGGTAGAGGAAAGAGGGATTTTTTCGGCCGACACCGTGCTTGTAATGATAGAGGACGGTGACCGCACACAGGCGCTCCGGAAAAACGGGAAAAAAATAATCGCCATTGACCTGAACCCGAAAAGCAGGACCGCACAATCGGCGCACGTGACGATAGTCGACAACGTGGTGCGCGCGCTCCCTGAAATAGCCAGGCAGGCGCACAAACTCAGAAACACAAACACAGAAGAACTGGAAAAAATCGTTTCTGCCTTTGACAACTGGAAAAACCTCGAAGAGTCGCTTGCACTGATTAAAAAAAGGGCGTGAAACAAGTTTTGAAGGAAATGACACGCCAGGCAATCCACCTCGTCGGGGGGCTCGCGATAACTGGTTACTTCCTGTACGCCGGAAGGGAAAGCACGCTTATTGTACTTCTTTCGTTGCTCCTTGGGACAATCGGTTTAAGCCTCGCCGCTGCAAGGAAAATGAAAATCTGGCCCCTGCACATATTCCTTGAGGCCGGTGAAAGGAGGAAAGAAAAAAAAGCGCCGTTCCACGCGCCAATGGTTTTTTTACTTGGAACAATCTTCTGCCTCGTTTTCTTCCAGGATAACCGCGCAATAACAGGGGGCCTTGTTATACTGAGTGCGGGTGATTCCGTTTCAACCCTTGCTGGGAAAAAATTCGGGAAAACAATGCTCACCAACAGGCACACGCTCGAAGGGACACTTTCAGGCATCGTTTTTTCCTCAATGGCGCTTCTGCTTTTCTTCCCACTTCCACAGGCAGCCCTTGCCTCCACCGCGGGAATGCTGTCAGAACTTTTGGGCGTGGAAGATAACGTTGCTATACCGCTTGCGGGCGCGGCTGCCCTGACACTGCTTTTATAACTTTGCCACAAAAAAATTAAACGGGTCCGTAGCTCAGCTTGGACAGAGCGGCATCCTCCTATTTTAAACATGGGGGCAAGGTGAAGGTCGAGGGTTCAAATCCCTCCGGACCCGCTTTGGATTTTTTCCATGCACCCACTCCACCATCGGAGTTTTTTGAGGAAATTGTCACTTTAACCCAAGGCTGGTCTTGATTGCCTCATCCACTTTTTTCATTGTAGCAGGCTTAAGCGAGCCAAGTTTTTTGACAAGCCTATGGTTTACAGAAACTGTCCTTAGCTGATTGCATAAAATAAGACTGTCTTTTGGAAGGTTTCCTTCACCAGCCAAAACGAGAACTGTGAAAGGGTATTCTTTTTCTGTTTTTGAAGTTATTGCCGCGATTATCGTGGTGGGGCTTGCCAGATTCCCCACATCGTTTTGGATAATTAAGCACGGTCTTGTTTTGCCTTGTTCAGAGCCTTTGACGGGCTCCAAATAAGCCAAAACAATGTCCCCCCGTTTAATATTCATCCAGCATCGCATCCGCTTCCTTGCTTACGTGCCGCATTTCCCCTTCCAGCTCAAGCCCCTGTTTGCCCATTTTTTTATAGCCTTCAACCATTAGCCTTTCTTTCTCTGCCTTGCCCAAAGCTTTTTCCACCACTATCCTGTCATTTTCAATTTTTACGATTACCCTGTCTTTTGGCTTGATATTCTCCAAATCCCGGATGTTTTTTGGGATAGTTATCTGGCCTCTTTCACCCACAACAGCCACACTTTCATACATACGACCACCTGCATACTTTTTACATACTAATTCATACTGAAAACATATTTAAAACCATGTTGAAAAAAACCTTTATTTCGTCAATCACAAAAAAAAGCTTTCAAACCAAAGATTAGGCTTTAATAGGTCTTTTTGCATTAATTCTTGCAACAGGCCAAATCTCCCTGGAATCAAAAAAAAACTTCGTGTGTGGTGGTGTGAAAAAATGTCAAGACTCGACGAGATATTTTCAACTGAATTGAACAGGTTAAAATCAGAGCAATTAAACTGGGAGCCAAAGACCCTCAAGACCCCAAGCTCAAACAGGGCTATGTACGACGGGAAAAAAGTGATTTTGCTTTGCGCAAACAACTACCTCGGGCTAAGCAATCACCCATCCCTCAAAAAAGCCGCGATTGACGCGACAAAAAAATACGGCGCGGGCAGTGGCGCAGTGCGCGCGATTTCCGGGACAATGGAACTCCATGTCAAACTCGAGAAAAAAATCGCGCAGTTCAAGAAAACCCCGGCCGCGTTATTTTACCAGTCGGGCTTCACAGTCAACTCCGGGTTCATCCCCGCAATGACCGGCGAAGGCTGGCTGCTCATAAGCGATGAACTG
Organism: Candidatus Iainarchaeum sp.; assembly: GCA_016198165.1. Classification (GTDB taxonomy): domain Archaea; phylum Iainarchaeota; class Iainarchaeia; order Iainarchaeales; family GW2011-AR10; genus JACQJF01. The sequence continues at coordinate 5,252 of JACQJF010000059.1, forward strand.
AACCACGGGAGCATAATCGACGGCGTGAGGCTTTCAAAAGGGGACAAAACGATATACAAGCACTCGGACATGGATGACCTGAAAAGGGTTTTGGCGGAAAACAGGGAAAAATACAAAAACATCCTCGTGATAACAGACGGTGTTTTCTCCATGGATGGGGACATCGCAAAACTCGATGAAATAGTCGAAGCCGCAAACGAGGCCGGGGCATTTGTCTACGTTGACGACGCGCATGGGGACGGGGTGCTTGGGAAAAACGGCGCGGGAATCGTCTCGCACTTTCACCAGCATGGAAAAGTCGATATCGAAATGGGCACGTTCTCAAAGGCCTTCGGCGTGGTCGGAGGATACGTGTGCGGTTCGAAAGAACTATGCGAGTTTGCCCTGAACAAGTCGCGCACGTGGCTTTTGACCGGCTCACACCCGCCAGCGGTGAGTGCCGCATGCATCGCCGCACTGGAAACGATACAGAAAAACCCAAGCCTCGTGAAAACGCTCTGGAAAAACCGCGAGTTCTTCATCGGAGGCCTCAAGGACCTCGGCTTTGACACGGGAAAAAGCCAGACGCCAATCATACCAATAATGCTCGGCGAAAGCAGTACCGCCAAAAAGTTTTCACAGGAATTATTCAAAAAAGGGGTATATGGCCTGCCGATTGTTTTCCCGATGGTTGCGCAGGGAAAAGCCAGAATCCGCACGCAAGTCTCGGCTTCCCACACGAAAAAAGACCTGGAAGAGGCTTTGGATGCAATTGAAAAAGTCGGAAAAGAAATTAAGATAATCTGAAAAAAAAGAAAAAAAGGAGCCGGTTTTTTCGCCGGCTCACATATTTTTTTCAGCTTCTTGCAATGTCCATTACGGACTTGAGTGCCACGACCAATGCTGCAGGTGCAACAAAGATTGCGACATACCTTACAACTGCCTGCATTATCGTCCCAAGTGGTGGAATGAGCAGGTCAATTGTACCCAGGTTGACTGTCCCTGCCGCAAGCAATGCGATTGCCGCGATGAGGAACCTGTCAACTTCCTTCTCTGTCACATTCATGAACCCGACTACGAGCCCAAGTATGACCAAGAGCAGTGCAATCATGGGGGTCCAGGCTGCAACCACTGAACCAAAGACTGCAGCAATGACCGCCAGAATCGCTCCTGCCAAAAATGCGTATCCTCCGATTGACTGATTCATTAAAACAAACACCTCCTAGGAAAACTATTTCCAAAAAAGTGATTAAAAAAACTATCGCCCGATAACAAGTTTTTTCCGTCAATTGGCTAAAAAAACAGGTAAAACCAGGGCGGTTTTTGTTAATTGACGAAACGTTTTTATTGATTTAACGGAAAAATGTTCCTATGGACCAGTTGGCAACCACGATAGCAGGGGAAATCTGCCTGAGCAAAGACCACGGCGGGAGCATGAAAAAATGGCGCGAAATCTTTGGCATCTCGCAGACAGAGCTTGCCAAGCATTTGAAGGTCAGCAGTTCCACCATCTCAGACTACGAGGGCGGCAGGAGAAAAAGCCCAGGGATACTGGTCATCAAGCGTTTTGTCGACGCGCTTTTGGACATTGACAAGAAAAGGGACAGCAAAATCACAAAACAGCTCCTCAAGGACTTCCGGCCAAAGGAAAACGTCTTTGACATCCACGAGTTCAACAAAGGCGTCAACGGAAAAACATTCGCAGAGCACATAGCCGCGGAAACCGTTGCAAACCCACTGAGGCTGAAGGAAACAAACGTTTACGGCTACACAGTCATCGACTCACTTAAAGTAATCCTCGAAGTCCCCGTGCACGAGTACATGCAGATGTACGGCAAGACCCCCGAACGCGCACTGGTTTTCACGAAAGTCGAAAGCGGGCGCTCGCCCCTCATCGCGGTCCGCGTCGGGCGGTTCAGCACTGAAATGAAGCCCGCAATCGTGGTGCTCCACGGCGTGGACAAAGTAGACCCCATTGCGATAAAAATCGCGGAAGTCGAAAAAATCCCCCTCCTCACAACCAAAAAACCCGTCGAGGAAATCTCAAGCATCCTCAAAAAATTCGAGGATTAAAATCTCAAGCAAAAAGTGTAGCGCTTGATTGGCCTTCCCTTGTTCCTGTCATAACTGTAAATGTCTGACGTGACGATGACTCGCTCGCGCAATTGTTTTTCAAAAAAACCGCACGCTTTTTTCGCCGCGCGCTTTGAGCCTATTGACAGGTCAAAGCCGTTGTTCACAAACTGCAGCTTGACTACCCTTGAAAGCGCGTCGTTCTCCTCGTTCTTCTTCAAAAAAGCGCGGATTTCAGACATCTTTTCCCCGATTTTTTTCTTGGATGCCTTTGGCTCAAAACGAGCCTGGAGGATTGCCTCAAAGTAACTTCCTGAAACGCGCGAACAGGACGGACAGGTCACGCGGAAAACCCGAAGCGAAACAATCCGTTCGACTTCAAGTTCCTCGCCGCCGACTCTTCCACTGATTTTCAACATTAGCACGCCGAACTTGTCATTGACCTCCACTCCTTTGAGGACAAGGAGTGGATTTTCAAGGCCCTTGAAAGAAGAACCCGACTTGGCAAGGCCAAGCAGTGCAGTGTCGGAGTAGGCAACCCATTTTCCGCGCACGCGCATGCGGTTGCACCTGGAACATACCTCTATCCCGATTTTTTCCGGGATGGAAAAAAGCTTTTTGTCCTTCAACAGGCACTCTATGCAAAAGCCATTGAATAGCTTCTTGTTTTCAGAACCGCACTTGGGGCAAAAAACGCCCAGAAAACGACTTGTCATACAACGAGTTCTTCCCCAAGGCCGGGCGTATATGCGTCAAAGCCCTTTTCCGAAAGTGAAACCCGGAACTTGGCCATGACTTCCCTGTCAGAATGAACGATTACGACCTTTTGGGGCGAAATGGCTTCAATTATCCTGAACAGTTCCGAGCGCCCCGCATGGCTTGAAAAATCGTATTTTTCAACACTCATTTTTGGCTCGACCATTATGCCGTTAAGGTTAATCCTCCCGGTCTCAAGCAGAATCCTGCCTGCTGTTTCCTGCACCTGAAAGCCCGTGAGGAAAAGTTTTGAGTTCTTGTCATGGTAAAGCTCCGGCAGATACGCGTACACCGGCCCGCCCTGGAGCATCCCTGACGTGGTGACTATGACACCTGGCTGTTTGGTGGCCTTTTTGCGGATTGCCATGTTTTTCACCCAGTGCGCGCGGTCCAGGGACTTCCTCAGAAAATGCGGGTCCTTGATGTACTTTGAATAATTCATGTAAATGCGCGCGGCCTTCTGGCACATCCCGTCAAAAAAAATCTCCGCATTAACATTATACTCGTGCAGAATGTCCAGAATCTCGGCGCTCCTGCCAACGGCAAAAGTCGAAACCAGTGCAATGCCGCCATTGTCAACTGTTTCCTGCACGGACTCGACAAAGCGCTTTTCCTCTTTTTTCCGCGGCGGGTGCTCACGGTCCCCGTATGTCCCTTCGATTATGAGGCAGTCGCAGTCGCCGCGCGGAAGAGACGCACCTGAATGCAGGCGCGTCTCGTCAAGCTTGATGTCACCCGTGTAAATGAGCGTTTTCCCGTCGCGGAAAGTTATGCGCGAAATCGCGGAGCCCGCTATGTGCCCCGCGTCAAAGAATTCCAAAAAAGTGTTGTCAAACAACTCCATCCTGCGCCCATAGTTCACGGGAAAAGTGTGCTTTTCGGTCCGCGAAATTTCAAGCTTTGAAAAATTGGCATCCATTGCCTCCAAGCCCGCGATTTTGAGCGTGTCAAACCAGAGCATCCTTGCAAGGTCAAGGGTCGGAGGCGTCATGTAACTTATCGGGCTTGAACGCTGGTAAAGGTGCGGGAGGTTGCCGGAGTGATCCATGTGGGCATGAGAGATAATCGCTGCCTTTACGTTGGTTTCAATCGGAAGCGGGTACTCGGTTTCCTTGGGGGTGAGCTTTACCCCGTAATCAAGGAGTATCTTTTCCCCCGCGTCAACCAAAAACGCGCTCCGGCCCACTTCCTGGGCTGCACCCAAAAACTTCAGTTTAACCATAAAAAAAGCCTTTTTTTTCCGGATAAGTAACAAGTTTGTGCTCACAAACAACTTTAAATATATATAAAAGAAATAAAAATTAGGCCCCAAAAAATGACTACCCTAAACCTCGCAGAATCCCTCAAATTAGCCCAGAAATACGGCATCAAAACACCCGCGTTCCACACAGCCATGACAGAAAGCGAGGCACTCAAAGCCGCTGCAAAGACAGGTTATCCGCTTGCCCTCAAAGTAATCAGCTCCTCCATCACCCACAAGACGGAAAAAGGCGGAGTGAAAATCAACCTGCGAAACGAAGAGGAACTCGAAAAAGCTTTTATGGAACTTGCGGCACTGGAGGAATTCGAAGGCGCGCTTGTACAGCCAATGGCAAGCGGGACGGAAATAATCATCGGGGGAAAAGTGGACGACCAGTTCGGCCCCACCATCCTCTTTGGCCTGGGCGGAATCTTTGTGGAAGTTTTAAAGGACTACTCGCTGCGCATCTGCCCCATTACACGAAGTGACGCCCGCGAAATGATTCACGAAATCAGGGGATTTACAGTCCTTGCAGGCGCACGAGGAAAACCAGCGGCAAACTTGAAGGAAATCGAAAACGCGCTCCTCAACACAAGCAGGTTACTCATGAAGGAAAAACAGGTCAGGGAACTCGACTTCAACCCTTTAATGGTGAATGAAAAAGAAGCCGTGTGCGTGGATGCAAGAATAATTGTTTAAACTACAAATCTGTTTTTGAAAAACCTGGCCGGAACAAGTGAAGGCAGAACATGCTTGAGTCAAGAAAAATTTTGTAACCAGCATTTCTTGCATCGCGGCCAAAAAAAATGTCGTCAAACGCGGTTGAATCCTCTTCCACGCGGAAAGAAATTTTTCCAAGCACACTTCTGTGAATCAGGATTGCGCCAAGGCCTGTTGCATCAACTTCCATTAAACGGCTTGGAAACAAGTTCATCAAGCCAAGTGGAGTAAGTAAAGCATTTCTCCTGTTCTCCTCCGATTCAAACTTAAATGCAACTGCACTCATATGCCCCGTTGGCATGAGGTTGAGGTAAGCCCCGCCACAAATCTCTTTTTTATGAGACAACAAGCGTTCAATAATGTCGGGTGGGGGAATCACGTCCTGTTCCAGTGAAAAAAAATAGTCAAAACCTTCGTCCAAGGCTTTTTGGCGGAGCAGGTTCCTGCAAAAAACCACCCTTTGGCGCGCCTTCTCTATATTCAAGCCCTCACGGAGCACGGCAAAACGTTTGCCGGTTTCTTTTTCAAATTCCTTTGCGTGTTTTTCCAGCAGCTCACAGTATTCATTGGTTTTAGAGTTGTCAACCAGGCACACCTCAAAATTCTGGTAAGTCAAAGACTTCAAGCCACCCAAAAACCGCTCAAGGCAATAGGCCTTGGCCTCACTTGTAGGGCAGCCAACCAAAACGCGTGGAAAAGGCATGGGCAAATAAAACGCGTAAAAAAGAGTTAAAAAACAGGGTGCCTTTGCACCGGAAACGCACCTCCACAAACCGTTAAATTATGATGGAACCCAGATAAAGTGTATGGAATTTGAATACAAAAACAACACGATAAAGTTTGAAAGGGAATTGTCAAACCTTGACGAGTTAGTCCTCCGATTTACCAGGATTCTTGACAGGCAAAAAATCAAATACGTGCTTGTGTCGGGTTATGTCGCGATTCTCTTTGGAAGAAGCAGACAAACTGAGGACATCGACCTGTTCATTGAAAAAATTTCTTTTGAAAAATTTGAACAACTCTGGAAAGAGATTTATGCCAAAGGCTTTGAATGCATCAACGATTCAAACCCAAAAGACGCGTACGATTATTACCTCAACGACAGCCTTGCACTGCGCTTTGCACTAAAGGGAACTTTTATCTGGAATTTCAAGGTAAAATTCCCAAAAGACGATTTAAACCAGCATTCTCTTGAAAACAGGGTGAAAGTTGAACTAAACAATGAGACAATTTATATCGGGCCAATGGAACTCCAAATAGCCTACAAGCTTTATTTGGGCTCGGAAAAAGACATTGAAGACGCCATCTACCTGTGGGAAATATTTAAAACAACTTTAAACAAAGAGTTATTTGAAAAGTTTGTTCAAAAACTTAAAGTCCAGGACAAAATCAAAGAATTAGAGGGTGCAAAATGAAAAAATTTCCAAAAATCGACCTAAAAGAGCTTGAAGAAGACAAAAAAAGAAACCATGAACAGCGGCTTGAATTTGTGCGCATATACGCAAAATGGGTCAAAAAAACCCCAAACAAAGTCTGGAGCAAACAGCACAAAGAATTCATTGACAACTAGCCAATTCCCCTATTGGTTCCTGGGCACGTAACTCGGTTTTTTTCAGCGTGGAGCCAGCGCGTTCAGTTTTTCCACCCTCTTTTGAACCGGCGGGTGCGTGGAAAAAATGGTGGTGAAAAAACCTTTTTCAAAAGGATTCACTATGAACAGGTGCGCCGTTGCCCTGTTCGAAGCTCCTCCGTCAAGAGGAATCTTTGCAGCATACTGCTCCAGTTTCAAAAGCCCCCTTGCAAGACCTTGGCCGCTTCCTGCAATCCGTGCACCAGTAGAATCAGCCAGGTATTCCCTTGAGCGCGAGACTGCAAGCTGGAGCATCACCGCGATTATCGGAGTGACGAGCACAAAGAACAGAAAGCCCAGGATGGAGCCTGCAAAATTGTTTTTGTCCCTGCCTGAAAACAGGAAACCGAAATAGAACGCGAACCTTGCAATCAAAGCCAGTGCCCCTGCAAGAGTGGCTACAATGGAGACAATCAGGATGTCCCTGTTCTTGATGTGGCCAAGTTCGTGCGCGGTCACGCCTTCAAGCTCTTCCTTGTCAAGAGCCTGTAGGATGCCGTAAGTAAAGCAGATTACGCCGTGCTTGGGGTCCCTGCCTGTTGCAAACGCGTTCGGCTGGTTAATCGGCGCAAGGAAAATCCTTGGCTTTGGAATACCCGCGTTTTTTGCAAGCCTTTCAACCATTGCGTGGATGTTTTGCGCCTCGCTTTCCTTCAACTCCTGTGCACCGTACATGGCCAGAACGATTCTGTCGCTAAACCAGTAGGAAAAAAAATTGATTGCACCCGCGAAAAACAGGGCAATCACCGCCCCAAGTTCACCGCCGAGAAAAAAGCCCGCGAAAACAAGCAAGCCCGTCAGCGCGGAGAGGAAGAAAACGGTTTTGATGTTGTTGTCCATTTGTTTGGTTCACTTGAATTTTTTGTCAATGCCTGCAAGGCCTTCGACCCTGGATTTATCCATTGCCCTGCCGCCTGGCCCTGCGACTGCGATTGAATAGCCGACTTTTTGCCCGGCCCACCTGCCGCCAAAGGCCCCTATGGCGACAAACAACAGGTCAATTGGGGAAAACCCGCCAAGCGAGGAATAGAGCTCTATAAAGGTGCCAAACTCCATCCTCCCAAAACCGCCAAGGTAAAAATACGGGCTAACTACAAAGCCTGCAACCACAGCCAAAAACCCGATAATCGTGGCGAATAACAGAAAATTCGAGACGTCCTTCTGCTCTTTGAACGAACCCCCGCCAAGCTTAAAGCCAAGGGCAGCGATTCCCCCTGCAATGGCACCCGTGAAAATGGCCACCAGGCCAAAGACCCTTTCAGTTGCAACCATTATGCCAAAGAAAACGGCAGCAGAAATCACTATTCCAATTAAGCCAAAGATTATCGCCAAAAACCATGCTTTTCCATTGCCCGCCAAGTAAAATCAAACCCCCCTAAAAAAAAGTCTTTTTAGTTTTTTTGCGGCAAACCGGTTGCCATACCAATACCATTCACGCCGCTTTATATACATGCGGTTGAACCATAATCAACTAATTGGTTGATTGGCATTCAACCACAGGTATATTAATCCCCGCAACAGGTTTGTTTGGGGGTTTTATTTGCAGAACACAAACCGACACATACGTGTCACAACAAGCCTTGCAGGAATCGCACTGGTTACCTTGTTGCTTATTCTCCCACCAGCCCTTGGCGCACCCCCGGACAAGCTCCGAGGCGGCCTGACTGAAACAAGCCTTGAATCCCCCCAAGTGCAGACTTTCCTCATTGTCCCAAGGAGCCAGTTGGATGTCACGGCCGTGTCTGACATGCTTGATCGCATGGGCGCGGATTATTCTTACAAGAGAATCGGAGAGGTAATAATCTCCAACATGCCGGGTGAAAACGTTTCAGTGCTCCTTGCAAACGATGAGATAAAGGAAGTCTGGCCCGATCTGGAAGTTGTTTCGTTTGACGAGGAAGCCCTCACCCAGGTAAACGCGCGCACCGCATGGGGGTTTGGCTACACAGGAGAAGGGCAGAAAATAGCCATCCTTGACACGGGCATAGATGCAAGCCACCCGGCGTTCCAGGACCGCGTGGTTTTGGCCCAGAACTTCTCCCAAAGCCCCACGGTAAACGACATTCACGGCCACGGGACGCACGTCGCTGGAATAGCCGCTGGATACGGGGACGCGAATGGCGTCGCGCCACAGGCCTTGCTTTTTAATGGAAAAGTCCTCAATGACAGCGGCGGTGGAATTTATTCAAGCGTAATCAACGGCATCAACTGGGCTGTAGAAAACGGTGCGGACGTGATTAACCTGAGCCTTGGCGGGCTCACCGACCAGGACACCCCGCTCAACCAGGCCGTGCGCGATGCAATGAGCGCGGGTGTAGTTGTCGCGGTTGCTGCTGGTAACTGTGGGGAAGGATGCCCTTCAGGGGCATGCGGCCCTTTCAGGGGTATAACCATGCCCGGGAACACGAAAGAGGCTTTGACTGTCGGCGCGGTCAATTCACAGAACGGACACGCGTGCTTTTCAGCAGGAGAGTACATTGAAGGCGTGGGGATAAAGCCCGACCTCGTGGCACCAGGAGTAGAGATTCTTTCAAGCCTCCCCAATGGCGGACAGGGCAAGAAAACCGGGACCTCGATGTCCACCCCTTTTGTCGCCGGTGCAAGCGCCCTTGCACGTCAGGCCCACCCGTCTTTTTCTTCTTTTGATGTCAAGGCATTGCTTGAAAACATTTCACTTGACCTGGGTGAAAAAGGAAAAGACATTTTATTCGGAAGCGGGCTTCTTGACCTTACGAGAATAGAGTCAACTGACACGAACCGCAATGGCGGGGATGAAAACCGCGGTAAAGGCGGGGGCGGCGGTGACGCGAACCAAATGGGTGAGAATTTCTTTTTTTACGGCCCGACCGAGCTTGTGAAAAAAGAGAACGGCGAGTACGAGGTCGAGTTCATCGGCGGTGAGGGCATGAGCATGGATTTGTGGGCACAGGCCAATGAACAGGACACGACAGTGCAATTCACCGTATTCGACGAGCTTGGAACAGTAATAGATTACAATACGATTGGGCCTGTGGAGTTAAACGACGGTGACCTGAACCATTACCGTTTCTTGAACAATTTTGCCCCGGACCGCGTGGGAAACTTTACAGTAGAGGCAAAAATTTACCAAAACGGTGAACTCCGCGAAGGCTCGCTTGGCGCGGAGGAAAACGTGCTTGTCGCAAGCGCGGAAAAAAACGTGTTCGTCACGCTCCCACCCGACATGATTGAAGTACAGGAATTCGAGATGCCGCAACAAGTGGACAAGGGTGGTGTTTTTGCCGTCCAAGTGCCTGCGAAAAACACGGGATTGATTGACGTGAACGTGTTTGCGGAAATCATGCTCATAAACGACCAGAACAGCGTGGCGGAAGTCATGGACTCAACCGTCGTGGAGATACGGGCCGGTGAACAGGAAATCCTTGAAATAAGCGGCCCCGTCATGGTTCCAAGCGGCGACTACAACGCGAAAATAACCATTTTCTTTGAAAACCAGAAAACATGGGCCTACTCCGACCTCGTCGTGAGGATAGGCAGTGAGCCGGTCATGGAATCGTTCTCCCTGCCACAAACCATGGCCACGGAAGAGCAGGCAAGGTTCAGCGTGACACTCAAAAACCCAACCAGTGCCGAACTGAGGCCTTCCGCCTACGTGTTTTTTTACGACGGCAACGAGGCAGCCAGGACTTTTTTTGACTCAAACTCAATTCTCTTGCCGGGGGAAAGGAAAACGGTCGAATTCGGGTGGCTGGTTGACGCACCCGCAAAAGACTACAACGTGGTTGTGGAGGCGTGGACTGAAAACACCGTCGACTATGCAGAGCAGGAAGTGCGAATAATCGACGAATCACCCCCCGTGATTGAAGGCATTGAGTTTGAGCCTGTCGTGTGGAAAAACGCGCCCAATCCGGTGAGGGTGCATGCAAGCGATTTTTCAAAAATCAAAAGCATTGAAACGGTTTCAAACGGCAATGGCTTACCAATGAACAGGGCAAGTGGAAGCGACTCGAATGCAGAATTCACGTCTGCAGTGAAAACCACGCTTGCACTTGGCTCCAAAAGGTTCCGGGTGCGCGCGTGCGACGAATTCAACAACTGCGCGGAATCAGCAGAACAGGTTTTCTCGGTCACACCCCTCCCGGATTACTGCGGAAACAAGCTTTCCCTTCTTGTCGTGGATGACAATGCAGTGAACGCGACAAGAAACGGCACGAGGCTATCCAAAGGCGATTTGCCGGGTTGCTCTGCTGAGTGGAGCACGAAGGAACATGGTTTTCCTGGCCTTGCTTTCCTGCAGAGATTCGACCCGGTAATATGGAGCACAAGCAACTATTTCGGGCCTGCAATAGACGGGAACGAGGAAAGCCTGCTTGGCGGGTATGCAGGCAGTAGCGGGGGAAATCTCCTGGTTGAGGGCAGTGACGTGTCAAGCGAGCACCCGTTTGACGACTTTGCCCTAAATGTCCTTCACTCTGAATTCGCACTTGAGATTGGCCAGGATGAAAACTTTGGCGGCGGAAACGAAAACAATGGCGGTGGAGAGGGAGGCCAAGGCAACTGGTGGAGCGACGACTGGAATTTTACGCGCCCGATAAATTACACCGGGGCGCATGACGCTGTCGACGAAGCGACAATCTTTGAGTTTTACCTTGACACGCAGGCACTTGTCAGCGGGGAAAAACTGCAGGCGGATTGTGATGACCTGCGCATAGTGTCAAACCACGGCGGGACACCAACCGAAGTCGAAAGGGAAGTCAAAAACTGCAACACGCAAAGCACTAGAATACGGCACCGGTCAAACTACACGGTTCCGGCTGACTGGGAAATCCTTGCAGGCGACTCAAACGGGTACTTTGCTTACTACGGCAATCCTTTTGCGCAGAACCCGGGACACGAGTTAAGGGAAAGGCTCACGGCTTACACCGAAGTTGACCAAGCGAACAAACTTGCAGTCACTGATTACAGCGTGTCAACGTCTTCCCCGATTACAAAGTCGGAAAAGGAATGGTTGTTTCGGCAGATTCCTTGGACGAGTGACTTTAACATAGAGTTTACTGTGCGCGGAACAGATAAAGATGAATGCAATAATTTCATCAACATGTGCATGACAGACGATGAAAATGTCGGGTCTTATTACCTGAACCCAAAGGCATGTGTTGGCCTTGTTTCAAACGGCTGTAATACAACTGGATTGGTGCCGTTCATTGGGCATAATAACGGACGGAATTGTTCGGGTAGCTGTGAAGGCAACGGCAGGGGAAACATTGTTAACCTTGGAACAGATTACTATGGGCGCTTTGCAAGAAAAGGATACGACGCAGTGTTTGAACTCTACACTGACAGGGAAAGAACAATTCCTTTCACAGGCATGCCTCTTGCACTTGGAGTCGGAGAATTTGACTCAAACGTCTTTTTTGCCTTCAACCATGAGTACCTTGGCGAACACGGTGACCAGGTTGGCGGCGGGTTTTCAGATATTTACTTCAGGTTGTTATACACGCCGCCCGTACCCGCAATTGGAAACGAGCTTTCAAAAGGCAGCAGGGGCGAAAACAGTGGTTGGTGGAGTGATGGTTTTGGCTTTAGAAAACAGGTTTTTATCGAACCATTTTCTGAAATTGATTCAAACAACACTTTAGTTTTTGGAATTGACACGTCTGAACTGGTTTCTTCAGGCAAAATGCAGCCGGACTGCGATGACTTGAGAATTGTGCACTCTTCTTTTACAGAAGTTGACAGGAAAATCGTCGGCTGTAATACAACAGACACCAATGTTTTTTTCAGAACTGAACAGGCAGACAAAAACTGGAAAATTTCAAGAGGCGAAATGGATGAAAGTTTTTTTGCTTACTATGGAAACCCGGGTGCAGCCAACCCTCCAGGCGATACAGACAACATATTTGAAGATTCAAAAGATTATTTTGCATTATACAGGTTTGAAAACGACATTTTGCCTGATTCCTCGCCAAATAACCGTCATTTAACCGCCACTGGGTTTCCATTGCTCCAAAAAGACGAGTATTTTTCACTTGAAAATGAGGCAGTGAAAAGCTACCCCCAAAACAGCCTCTCAAAAACAGGTTTCGGGGAAATTGCAGAAGGGACACTTGAAGTATTGTTTGAAATAAACAAGCAGTCAAGCAATGACATAATTTTAACTGCAGGAAGCAATAACTCCAGGCTACAGTTGACCGCCGGCGGCAACCAGGTAATGCGGTGCCTTTCAGACGGCTCGCCATTAATCAATGTAGAACAATACAATGTGGGGGAAGTACATCATTTTGCCTGCACATGGAATGCAGACTGGAAAAAAACCTATTGGGACGGGGAACTGATTGACACGACTTCCGGTTATTCATTAACCGATGGAACACTTCAAATCGGGGGCATTGAACCCACGAGCTCAGATGAAACATTCATAACTGTAGCAATAGCCCCTTTTGCCAAGACTTCCTTCAATTTTTTGAAAACAAAACCAGGAATAGTTTTAGGGCAGGAAACCACGCCCCAGGACCAGAATAACGGCGGCGGTGACTCGAACTCTTCGCGCGGCAAAATCGTTTTCTTTGAAACCGCGCCACAGGAATTTTCACTTGAGTCCCTTGACCTGAACCTCGATAACGCGCCCTATGCTGACGCGGTCACGCTTGCAGACGGCAACGCGATTGCAATCGCGGGTTGGGATGAAAACCACTTGGCAATCGTGGGCTTTGAAACATGCTTCTCAAAAACCCTTTTTACATCATTCAGCCTCTCCGCGGTCCAAGACGAAAACCGCCTGGCATTCCTCGAAAGTGCAAAGAACTGGCTCAACGCACCCACCCCGCTTTACAGGTGCGCAGACCTCAAGGAACCACAAAGGTACCCGTGAAAAAAAAACCAGGAGATTGAAAAAAAGCACAGGACAAAAACAGTGAAAAAAAAATGGGTGAACAAAAAAACTTCAAAAAATTTTGGCTTGCATTAGCAGGGCTCGTGCTGCTTGGCTACACTGTAAATGCCGGCGAGGCATTTGTTTATGAAGTCACAAACCCGCCTGACACCAACCAGCCGTTTGTAAGCGCGCATGACTCGGTAAACGAACTGGATGAAAATTTTATATCACCGCCCTTTGACGGGAATTTTGATTTTATCGAGGAGCCGGCACAGGATGTTTATAGGATTGAAAACGGGGAGTTAATCAAAGTCAATGATGGTGATGGAAACCAGGTCAACGGGCAAAACAATAGCTGTGACACTGCAACGCCAGACGTTTATGGAACCATTAAAAGGAGCGTCATTGATAACTACCAAGACGTTGACTGGTATAAGGGGACAAGGTCAAGCAATAACAAAGTAAGAGTTGTGCTCGTACCGCCAAATAACAAAAACTATGACATCGAGATTTGGGATGACTGCGATACCTGGCGCAAGACTTGTTCAGCCGGAAGAGGAGAGCTCGAAAACTGCGTGGCCGAAGGCATAATCGGTGATTTTTACGTGAGAGTCAGCGGAGTGGGTGGTGACTGGTCAGCGCAAGCCCCTTACTATCTAATGGCATACAACAACAATGATGCATGCCGTTTTGACCTGTATTCCGGCAGGCCAGTCCAGGAGCCTTTTGCGTGCATGGACATAATCCGCGTGGACACCACGAGGATATCAAGCAGGACAAACGAGACCTTCAAGCTTACCTTCAGGCAGGACCTCTGGCTGCCCTCAGGAGACTTCCAAAACGAAACAGATGCAGCCCCCTATGACCTGCCTCCAAACGGGCATGCATATGCATCAGGCCGCCACTTTGCACCACCTAACGGTTGGCCCGAAAACGGGTATTACACCGCAAGAGCAGTCATAATCGGATACTGTGATGGCTCTGACGCAATAAATGCCGCCAAAGTAAACTCAAACCCACCCCCTCTAGTAAGTTGTCAGCCTTGCCAGAACGAGTGCTCGTACAACGGCCAGAAAAGGTGCAACGGAAACAATTCCGAGACCTGCGGCAATTATGACGGGGACAATTGCCTTGAATGGGGCGGCGGCCAGTATTGCCCCCAGGGATGCAATCAGCAGAACGGCCAGTGCAATTCCTGTGAATCACACCACCACGAGGGTTGTTTTGACAATGATGTTTACTGGTTTAACTCGTGCAATGAGAGGGAAGAAAAGAAGGAGGATTGTCGGGTTTCGTGTAATTACAGGCCGCCAGAGGAGTATTATTGTGTGAATGGCTGCCTTGGCAACTTTGCGGTCACGGCGAAGAACCAGCGGGGAGTGGTTGAACAGAATGCGACTGTTTCTTTCAGGCGGATGGATTCTCAAGATTTCGTGTTTGCTGGCTTGACCAATTCCGGTGGAAACTTAGATTTTTTTGACATATGGCCGCACAGCAATGCCTGCAACATTGATTACGAAATTCGCGTGGTTTCTGCAAGTGGCGGGGACTGCGGTTCACGTTATACGAGAATCAACGAGGAAGGCGACCGCGACGGAATAATGTTCACCTGCCCCATAGTCAACAATGACAACTTTTTGAGGGTTGCCCCCGATGGCCCGGAGCGGATAAAACTAGGCCAAATCCTTGACCTACGCGCACTGATAACCGACAGGTATTATGCCCCGGTTTCCGGTGCTTTGGTGGGTGTGAACAGGCCATACAATTCCCAACCGTTGTCTGACACGACAAACGACCAGGGAAACGCAAGCTTCCTCGATGACCGCGTTCCGGCAGGCTCGCACAACTTCCAATTCATCGGAAGCAAAATCGGGTACAATTATGGTGAAGCGTGGAAACGCGTCACCGTCGAACCACAACAAGTGTACACCGCCGTACGCGACAACCTAGGAAACCCGGTTTGGCACGCAGAAATACTCCTCGAAGGAGTGTCGAAAGGCTTTACCGATAACCAAGGAAAACTAGCCATACAAGTCACGGAACAAGTGAACACACTCGAAGCCAAGAACACGGATGGAATACACTGCGGATACAAGACTATCCGTATAGGCGAGCAGGCGAATTTTATCTGCGCGGAAAACCCGGTGCTGAGGGTGGATGTTGACAATAATGAGAGTATGCCTGTGGTTAATGTTGTCGTGGCTGTTGATGGGAATTTTGTTGATTATACGAATGTGTTTGGTTTTACCAAGTCCACGATTTCTAGCGGAGAGCATTTGTTGGAGATTTATTATAAGTTCAACGATGACGAGAATGGGGATGTTTTCAGGCAACGCCGGAACATTCAAATAAATGAAGCAGAGACTGTTGTAGAATTTTTAATTTTGGAGGATAATGGTGAAAAAGTTGAAAACCTGGAAGAATTATACTTGACTGGCGCGGATGGCCAGGCAATTCCTTTGCTTGCACTTGTCATCGGTGCTTGGATTGTCATTGATTGGGTTTCTCCTTATGTGGATATTTTGTTTTTGTGTGATTGCCTGTCCCAAAAAGCTTCTGTTAACAAGCAAAGCTGCATAGACACTTTACAGGTTTGTACTAACCCTGAAATTGAAAACAAAAGTGCGTGTGTCCAAGCAAGCAGGGAACTGTTTTCTTTTCCAGAAGCCTGCCACGCAGATTATGCAGCACTAGGATTGGACGCTCTTCCATTCATTGGCGGCGTGGGAATAGCAAAAAAAGTAGTCTCAGTGGCTTCCGATGTTTCAGGAAAAGTAAAAGTCGAAAAACTACCGGGAACCGCGCAAAACATAATCCAATTTGCAAAAGTCAGGGGAGAAGAAGCCTGGGAATTAACAGGGCACGCGTATAAGTACGTGGCAACAAGGGTTTATGACAATACTCCGAGAATCGTCCTTCAAATCTATATGCGGTTGCGGGGACGCTTGACAAGAGAAACCACCGAAGCAATAGAATACCTGGCACACAACAGGATTTTCGGGGACACCACAGCCCTGAAAGGACTAAAACTTATAGACGAATACGGGGAACTTAAAGACAACACCGGAAAAATCTTGGCAAGCCACACAAAAGCACTAACAAGAGGGACAAAAGAATTTGCTGTTGAAAGCTGGACGCCTGCACAGAGAGAAGGCTACCACAAATTCATGAAAACATTCGACGCAGGGCAAGGAGATGCAACATCTATAGGTTTAAACGAAGTTGGAGTCTTAAATGAAAACACGACAAAACAAGTAATGGAAAACGTAAAAAATAACTCTCCCGACGTAAAGTTTGATTTTGAAATCCCAAATTCAGGCGGAAAAGACGCTGATTTTTGGTTTAAACTTGATGGACAAGCTTACTGGAACGAATCTAGAGAAATTATAACTAAAATAAGGGATACCCCTAACGATTTGCAGAAGATTCAAGGAGCGGCATTGGAAAAAGCTGCTAAATTCAAAGATACAATTGAAGCTATGGACATTACTATAGAAGTTAGGCTAACTGAAGGCGCAGAAAACATTATAACTGATACCAAAATAAAAAATCTTCTAATAGAATTATATGCAAAAGATAATGAAGGGCATTGGATTTATCCCACGATGGAAAAAATAAAGAGGGTAATAGTTTATAATGCTGAAAACAACAAAACAATTTTTACAATTGGCGGAGTCTGTAAGGATTTTTGCTGAAACTCCATAATTTAATACAGGAAAAATTATCTTTATGGAGGTTTCAGAAATGGGAAAGTTATTCACAAGAGAACAGGCTAGAG
>JACQJF010000004.1 GCA_016198165.1 Candidatus Iainarchaeum sp.
ATTCATTTTAATAAAATTCTTAACTTGTTTTTAAGTCTTTCGCGGTTATTTAAACTATTGGGGGCTTTTTCGGGTGATTTTGGTTGAAAGTTGAAAGGATTTTCCTATCCGGCAAGGAGGTTATCCTTGTCGGGACAGCGCACGTGAGCCTTGAAAGCGTGGAACTAGCCAAGCGGACAATCGAAGAGGAGCGCCCTGACGTGGTAGGAGTCGAGCTTGACTCGCAGAGGTATGCGCAGCTTTCAAGCGGCGAAAAATGGAGGGAACTCAACATCGGTGAAGTCATACGCTCAGGCCAGTCGTATCTTCTTTTGGTCAATCTTCTTTTGTCAAACATCCAGAAGAAAATGGGGGACGAGCTTGGCGTGAAGCCGGGTGCCGAGATGATTGAGTCAATCAACAAGGCAAGCGAACTTGGCATACCCGTAGAACTGCTTGACCGCAACATCAAGACGACTTTTTCGCGCGCAATGAACGCAATGGGCCTCCTTGAAAAATTGCGGTTTTTTTATTTTTTGTTCATGGCTTTTTTTGGCGTCGGCTCGGAAAAAGTGAGCCAGAAAAAACTGGATGAATTGAAGGAGACTGACGCGCTGAACAGCCTTCTCATGGAACTTGGCAAAGCTTTTCCTTCGCTTAAGCGCGTGCTCGTGGACGAGCGTGATAAATTCATTGCGCAGAAAATCAGGCAAAGCAGTGCGAAAAAAATCGTTGCAGTCATAGGGCTTGGGCACATGGGGGGCGTGAAGGAGAATCTAATGCAGGAGCATGACCTCAAAGAACTTGTCAGTGTCGAGAAAAAGAAAAGCATTTTCGGCCTTGCAAAATACGCCATCCCCGCGTTGTTTGTTTTGCTGTTTGGGTACATTTTTTTCTCCAAGGGCCTTGAGACCGGGCTTTACTTTCTGGCGCTCTGGGTCCTTGTCAACGGGACGCTTTCCGCCCTTGGCGTAATAATTGCCCGCGGGCACATACTGAGCGCTGCAACGGCTTTCCTTGCCGCGCCCCTGACTACACTGCACCCTTTTCTCGCAGCAGGCTGGTTTGCGGGTCTCATGGAGGCGCGTATAAAAAACCCGAAAATCAGGGACTTTGAAGAACTCAAGAACATTGCCTCCCTTGGCGATTTTTCGAAAAACGCGGTCACAAGAATCCTGTTGGTTGTCGCTTTGTCAAACCTCGGCGCCTCCCTTGGCTCACTCGTGTTTTTTCCCCTTGCGGCGAAAGTTTTTCTGTGAACCACTGCCAGGCTAGTGCAGCTACAGGGCATTCTTTGATGGAAACAATTTTATTTTTAGGAAACCTTCATTTATTGTGAAGTTTCCACGGTTTCTGGCCCGGCCAATGAATTCAGTGAGGCGATTAAGGTCTAACGTTGCAAGGAATCTTCCTGAAACCGGGTACCGGTTGAAGAATTTTTATTTGTCCAATTCTGCAAGGCTAAGGTTTGGGGTGAGGCCAAGGCCGATACCTGACGTATTGGAAAATGTGGCAAGAAGCATGCATGGAGGCTCGAAAAAAATTCTTTTGGTTTACCCTCCTAAAGCGTCCAATGTAAGCACTGCCTATGGCGAGGCGATTTCCCTTGCTTTAATCCACAGGAAAAGGGAGGCTGAAATGCAGGGGTGGAAAGTGGAAATAGTTAACCTTGCAAAAGAAAGGAATCCCAGAAAAGCACTTGATGGCGCAGTGCAAAGATTCGGCCCACAGGTAATCGGTTTTTCAACGACTTCGCCTTCAGAGGCAATGGCGTTTTCCCTGGCCAAGGGCCTGGTTAAAAGTGGTCTTGCAAATAACAGGTTGATAATCAAGGGTGGGCCCGGGACCGAGCATGCATTTCCATTCATTGACTATTCTTTTGGAAAAAGGAGCCCGATTGACGTTTTTTTCCTGGGGGATTCTGACCAGTCATTTAGGCCATTTTTGGCAGCGGTTGAAACTGGAAAATTTTTCCACCTCCTTGGGGTTCCAGGCATAGGCATTTCTGGAATGCCTGGGGTTAAACCTAAAGGGCTGGAACCTGATATCACCAAGAGAAGTGTTCCAAGTGCAGCTGATGTACAAGCAATGGGTGAACGCCCGTTTCCAAGTCTTCTCCTTACAAAAGAAAAGCATAGAAGGGGTGAGGCCTCAGAACTTTTCGGAAGAATCCAGACAATGACAAATTGCGCATTTGGCTGCGGTTTTTGCGCAGTGTCAAGCCTGAGTGGAGCCCAGACAAGGATGGCCCCACATGAAGCTGCAAGACAAGTCCGTGAAATGGTTAGGCGTGGAATAAGAAATTTTTATTTTGAAGATGCGACTTTTTTAACCGACACAATGCGCGGGGGCATAGGGATTTTTACAAAACTAAAGGACCAACGGGGAAAAGTAATACCTGGCCAACATTTTACAGGGTGGACTGAAACATTTTTGGGTGAAATGAAAAAAATCAGGGCCGAACAGAAAGCAAGAGGAAAAACAATACGGTTTGGGATACAAACAAGAGTCGACAGCTTAGACAAAAACATAATACTGGAATTAGCAGAAGCCGGGTGTACAAACGTTTTTCTGGGCGTTGAAACACTTGAACGTGATTCCCTAATCGGGATGCATAAAGGGGTAGCCGGAGGCTCTTACAAAGAGCAGCAACTCAAGGAATTGTTCAGGACTCTGCTAAGGGCAGGGATTAATCCGACTGTGTCACTCATTGTCGGGCATTATACCGGAGGCATGAAGAATTTTGAACACACTATTGAGAAAATGCAGGAGTTTGGCGCCCAGGAGATTTTTATGCAGGCCGCGGCTGTTTACCCCGGGACAGGTGACTGGAAGCATCTTAGGCCACAGGAAAGCCGGCACGTTGTTCTGTCCTATCTGTCCCCCGGTGGCATTGCAAGCGGTGTCTCAAAAAGGGGGACTAACCCCGAAGACCAGATGCAATACAACAAGTGGGATTCCAGGAGGGCACTGAATGCCTATTACCGGGTGGCAGCAAATATCCTGGGCAAAGGCTTTGTCC
This sequence comes from Candidatus Iainarchaeum sp., assembly GCA_016198165.1. Lineage (GTDB taxonomy): Archaea > Iainarchaeota > Iainarchaeia > Iainarchaeales > GW2011-AR10 > JACQJF01. Next base: position 3,002 of record JACQJF010000004.1, read on the forward strand.
GGGTTAATCCGGGACATTTTTTAAGAAAAAGAATTTACAACAGGTATAAGGAAGCCTTCAGATGAGAAAAGTCCGCTTGAATTATGCTTATGGCATAAGAAAACCATGGTTGCGAAGACGCAGAGTGGCTGCTTCCCCAAAAAAATCTTTTGAACAAATAAAAAACTATTTTTGCTCCCATTTTCACTGTAAGCCAGCCGATGTAAGGTTTGCGCAAAATGTGACAACCCACGTTGCCCAACTGGTCAGTGGGATAAAGAAAAAGCATCCTGGAGTGCAGGTTTTTGTGGACAGCCATGAAGTCCCATGGGTGAAAGAATCCCTGGAACAAGGAAGATTGGCACAGGGAAAAATGACGATTCCAAATTATGCGCTCCCAAGTCAAAGAAAATTTTCCCCGACAAAAGTGCATGTCGTGGACCCAAGGAAACTCTTGGCAAGTCTTTCGGATTTGCTGAACCGCAGAGTGCCTTCAGTAATTGTTTTAAGCCATGTTTCCAGGTTGACCGGGGAGACCTTTCCAATCAGGGAAATTTATTCAAGAATGAAGAAAATAAGCCCAAGCTCTATTCTGATTGTTGACGGGGCGCAGGTGGCGGGGGCAATGGGGTTTGATGCAGCCACAGCCTCCGATGCCTATATAACTGTCACTTCTAAATTTGTTGATGCGGAACCAAACCTTGCAATAGCATACTTGTCCCCCCAATTGAGGGCAGCGCATTTGAGGAATTACCCTGGCCTGAATTCGCGTGAATTTGCGCGTGAGGCATACTCTGCTGCGCGCGCTGTTTCACATCCTGCACTTGGCGGCTCTTTTGAGGAAAGAATCAAAAAAATGAGGGAATTTGCTTTGCAAAAACTCAGGGACCTTGAGGGTGTTTCAGTGAGGCTAGTCAAAAACCAGGCACCCCAGATAATCACCCTAAGAGTTGGAAATAGAGCAAGAACAGGGCAAGTTGTTGAAGCGTTAAATGCCCAAGGGGTAGAAATTTTTCACAACATGAATTACAGCATTGTTGAGCCGAGAGACCCATTGCTAAGGGTTTCTATAAGCCCAAAAACTTCCACCAAGGAAATTGAAAAATTCATTAAGGAATTGCACTCGATTATAAAAAATCAAAATAGAGCGTAAAACTCTATTCAACTCTTATTCCTGTCTGAATTTTCCTGTCAGTGGTCAGGACAGTTAAATTGTTCGAGTCAAGGACTGCCATGAGCATGCCGTTGCTTTCAATGCCCGCGATTTTTCTTGGCTTTAGGTTTGCAAGGAGGATAACGGTTTTCCCTTCAAGTTCCTCTTTCGAGTAATGGCCTTTTATGCCTGCGACAATTGTCCTTTTCTCCGCGCCAGCGTCAATTGTGAGTTTGTACAATTTGTCCTTTCCAGGTATGTCTTCAACCGACTCGATTTTCGCGGTCAAAAGCTCTATTTTTTTCCACTCGTCAAAAGAGATTCTTTCCATAATTTCTCCTAATGGGGGGTCTTGATAAAAATCTTTTTATGGTGCATGCATGCATATATGCATATGACTAAGGTTATTTCAGTTTCGGATGAAGCTTATGACAGGCTTAAACGGGAAAAGCGGGAAAATGACTCTTTTTCAAAAGCCATAATAAGGCTTACAGAGCCGGCAGGCAAAAAAAATGACATTCTAACCTTTGTCAAGTCTATAGACCCAAGCATCAGGGAAAGGCTTGCAAAAAATGTTGAAGCTGCATATAAAAAAATGAGAAAATTGAAATTCAAAAGAGTTGAGTTCTGATTGGCCTGTCTTGAAACAGATTTTTTGGTAGACCTACTTAGGGATAAGGAAAACGCAATTTCAAAAATAAGGGGCTTAAAAACAAGGAATGAAAAACTTACAGTTACCCCGGTTTCTTTAACTGAGCTTTTTTTTGGGGCTTTCAAATCAGGAATGGAAGAAGACATCCAAATCGTGGAAAATTTAAGGCATCTCTTGGAGATTCTTCCCTATGACTTTGAGTCAGCAAAAGAAACAGGGAGGCAATTTTACAATCTTTCCAAAAAAGGCAGAAAAATAGGTGATTTAGATACTTTGACTGCAGGCATTGCCTTGAGGCACGGGGAATTCGTAGTTACACGGAATCTAAAGCACTTCAAAGAAATTGATGGCCTAAAAGTCGAAGAATACTAAAACAAGCCCTTTATCCTGCCTTTTGGGTCGATGTCGATTTTTTCAGCATTCGGCTCTTTTGGGAGCCCAGGCATGCTGATTAACTGCCCGCTTAGAGCCACGATAAAGCCCGCGCCATTTGAAGGGTAAACCTCGCGGATTTTTATCCTGTAACCGCTTGGCCTTCCATAGAGATCGGGGTTGTCGGACAGGGACATCTGGGTCTTTGAAATGCAGACCGGCTGCCTGTCAAGCCCGTTTTTTTCAAGTGTCATTATGTCCTCGATTGCTTTCTGCTCAAACTCCGCTCCCTCAGCGCCGTACATTTGCCGTGCAATGGTTTCAATCTTTTCCCGCAAAGAAAAATTTTCATCGTAAAGGAACCGAAAAAGGCTTTTCTTGCGCGAAAGCCGGTCAACCTCTGATGCAAGCTCGAGGCAGCCTTTCCCGCCTTTCGTGAAGGCTTCGCACACAATTGCCTTTGCGCCTTTGCTTTTGCAGAACTCCTTGACCGCTTCCAACTCGGCTTTCGGGTCTTTTTCAAACTTGTTTACCGCAACTACAAACGGCACGCCGAACATGGAAATGTTTTCCAAGTGCTTTTCAAGGTTTGCAAAACCATTCCGCAGGGCAGTGATGTCGGGCTGTTTTGGTTCTTTTGCCCCGCCCTGCCTGCGCAGCGCCTTGAGCGTGGTTACGATTACAACGCAGGATGGCCTGAGTTTTCCTTTCCTGCACTTGATGTCGAAAAATTTTTCCATTCCAAGCTCTGACGCAAAACCCGCCTCGGTTACAACAATGTCTGCAAGCTTGAGTGCCATTTTCGTGGCGATGATTGAGTTGCACCCGTGCGCAATGTTTGCAAAAGGCCCGCCGTGGACGAATGCTGGGACTCCTTCGCTTGACTGGACGAGGTTTGGGTTGAGTGCATCTTTGAGTATGACCGTCATTGCACCGTGTGCACGCAGGTCGCGGCAAAAAACCGCGTTGTGGTCCTTGTCAAAGCCCACGACAATCTTTCCGAGGTTCTCCTTCAATTCCTGGATGGAATTTGACAAGCAGAACACGGCCATGACTTCGCTTGCGGCAGTGATTTGGAAGGCTTCGTTTCGCGGGATGCAGAGGTTTCCCATCATGCAGATTTCAATGTTGCGAAGGCTCCTGTCATTCATGTCCTCAGCCCGCTTCCAGGTTATGTTTGGGTTTGGCCCGAATTTTTCCTTGTTGTAGAAAACGTAATTGTCAAGCATTGCAGCAAGCAAATTGTTTGCAGAAGTTATTGCGTGAATGTCCCCCGTGAAATGAATGTTTATGTCCTCCATTGGGAGCACCTGGGAATAACCCCCGCCTGTAGCCCCTCCTTTCACACCGAAAATCGGGCCCATGGATGGCTGGCGCAGGCAAATCATCGTCTTTTTTTTCAATCGTGCAAGCCCCTGCCCCAAGCCAATTGTAATCGTGGTTTTTCCCTCGCCGCTTGAAGTCGGCGTAGTTGCAGTCACCAAGACAAGTCGGCCGTCCTTTTTTTTGGCAAGGCGCGCAAGTGCGGAAAGCGAAACCTTTGCCTTGAAGTCCCCAAACGCTTCAAGCTCTTTTTCCATCAAACCGATTTTTTTTGCAATCCTTTTGATTGGGGCAGGTTTTGCGTTCTGCGCGATTTCAAGGGAGGATTTCAAACAAAAAGCACCTGTAAGTAATTCACGTTTTAGGTATAAAAATCATGCGTGTGAAAAATTGGAGAAACTATTTTGTAGCAATGCTGTATTATTTGTCTTTCATTAAGCGATTTATGCTCATTCTTGCAGGGATACTGAGAGTAAACAATTTTTTGTCCCCCTCATTTCTTACCTTCACCAGTTCCGCTTTTATCAGTTCTGCCAATTTTTCCGATAAAATTGAATCATCAAGCTTGAGTTCTTTTTGCAAATATTCAAACGGGACGTCAGGATTATCCCTGTATAAAACAAGCATTATTTTCAGTGAAGTCAAATCCAGGAAATAATCCAATTGTGTGCCCATATTTTTCACCATATACTATTCAAGGCTAACTTCTATTTATTTTTTTGTCTCTCCCATAGATTCTCGTTTTAACATCTCGAAGAGGGCCATTCGATGACTGGCCTGCTTTGCCGCCATTACCGCGATGTCAACCAACTTATTTTCAGGATATTTTATTTTACAGCTATAATAAACATAATGGTTTTTTGTGTCGAAAAGCTTATCATCCCCCCGGTCTTGTGGAACCAATAAAATTGCTTTTGAAAGCAAAGCAGGATTATCCATCAAATAAGTCGATTCACTGACCACTCCTCCTTTGTAGTGGTCGATGATTACTAAAATGTCGGCTTTTTTCAGCATAGTCTTCTCGGTTTCAAAGTCTGTGAAAATCATTTGTTTTGGCAGCCTTTTAAGAAAAGTGGCGGGGTAATCATCATCGCACAAAGTAGTGGCGATTTTCTCAATCTGCTGTCCATGCGCTTCATAATTGCCTAATATGACGATTTTCTGGAGGCCAATTTGGGCTTCCAGTTTTTTATCGTCACTTTCAGCAATTTCCCCGTACAGTTCAAGGGCAACGCTGTCAATCGTTGGCTTAGGTTTCTGCTCCATCCATCAAACTATCATGCCAAATAATTAAAATTCCTTTTTTTACGTGTAACTTTGATTCACTCGTCTTTTATGAGGTTCATCTTGGCAAGCTGCGTGGTCAAGTGTACTGCAATCGGGCTTTTGCGCGTAACGAGTTTGGCGTGCCCTTTGATTAGTTCTCTGCGCGCTTCTTCAAGCGTGTTTGCCTCGACTTGGCTATACGCCATTCCGATTTCGTTTGGCGAGTGTGAATCGGAATTCGCGGTCATGGGTAATTTGTTTTTTTGTGCAAATTCGAACGCTTTTTTGTTGTGCGAGTCAAGGACTGTGCGCGAGTTGAAGGCTTCAAGCAGGTCGATTTTTTTCGCGCTCTGTTCAAGGTTCCGAAAGTCATGCCGGAAAATGTCAAAGGGATGCACGACCATTGCAAGGCCGGCCTGTGCATGAACGGCTTCAAAGACTTCGGCTGCCGGGGCCGGCTTGACGAACTCCTTGAGGAAAAGGCCGACTATTTCGCCCACGCATTTTCCTTCCTCCATTACCTTTATTTCCTCGCCAAAAATAACCTCTACCCCGAGCTCTTTTGAGAGTTTTTTGAATACCGGCCAGGAAGAAGTGATGTTGTGCTCGGTTACTGCCAGAGTCAAACCATTTTTTTTCGCGATTTTTAAAGCTGTTTTGGGCAGGGTAATCGAGTCAGGAGAGTAGTTTGAGTGGAAATGCATGTCGAGTTTCATCACGGAAAAAAACAACCCCCGCCTGTTTTTGCGTCCTGCACCAGAAAAATGGTTAAACCCGCAAGATTTTATATATAACTGTACAAGGTTTATGTCAAACCACGAAAGTTTTTCGGCAATTTATCAATGGTGGTTTGACAGATAACAAACCCTATTTGCCGAATTGTTTCCTTGGTTTGTTATATTTTAAACCACAAGCGGGTTTTCTTTGCATGAGAAAAACACTATTCTGCATTTTCGCGGTTCTTTTGGCCGGAACAGCCTTTGCGGCAGAGCTCGATTTTGAAATCATACGCGTCGCACTCGACGAAAAGGGCGATGCTTTCGTGCAGCACTTTTTAGAGTTTGACTCGCGGACCGAAAAAAGCGTTTCAATTCACGTGTTTGGAAGCGGGTCACTGCGGGTCTTTGACTCACAGGGCGAGGTGCCGTTCACTAATGAAAATGGCGTGATTTCCTTTGCCCCGAATTCTCTCGAGGAAAAGTACAGCGTCACCGTGGAGTATTTCACTTCCAGCCTGACTTCCAAGACCGGGGAGCAGTGGAGCATGGCGCTTTCGTTTGAACAATTGAACCAGCCCATCGAGGACCTGAAAATCGAACTCGGGTTGCCGCTGAATGTCGTCGTGCTTAACTTTGAACCCAAGGGAATCCTGTTTTCAGGGGATGAGCACCTGGAAATCGAGTGGTCATTCCCGGGCACGGTTAAAGACGTCCAGGCAAGCGTCACCTATTCCCTGAATGGCACTAACGGCGGGAAAAACGGTTTTGACTTCATGCTTGCAACCTGGATTGTGGGCGCCATCCTGGTTATCGGGGGCGGTGGTTATTACCTCGTTTCAAGGAAAAAAACCGGAAAAGGCCTGCAACCGGTAACACAACCCGCTTTGGGAAAACCGCTTGCAGCCTCAGCCACTGCCGTGCCAATCCCTGGTGCTTTTGGTTCCGATAAGCCAATTGAAGCCGGGAAAAGCGTCAGCACCAAACAGGAGGGAATCCTCAAATTCCTAAGCGACAACGAGCGAAGGATAATGGATGAACTGATGAATACAAGCCCCCTGCCGCAGAGAAGCCTGCAGGTAAAACTGGGCCTTCCAAAGAGCACTCTTTCAAGGACAATCAAAAAGCTCGAGGTAAAGGGGCTTGTGAAGACTATTGACATCGGGAACTCCAAGCGCCTTGAATTGGGCGAAGAGTTCGTAAAAGCCGGTTCTGAGTGAAAAAAAAGCCGTTTGTTCCAGGTTGTTCCACACAAAGTATTTAAAGGGTTTCAGAAGGATTGTTTCAGCACCGCACAAAAAAACGCTGTGTAATAGAAAATAACATGTAAAAAGATAGAAAAATTAACGGAGATAACAGGGTAAAAAGGACGAAAAAAAGGTGGTTATAGTGAAAAATGTTTTTTTGGCTACAATAATGATTTTGCTGCTTTCAGCATCTGTCTTTGCAGTGGCATTGCCAGGCAATGGTTTGCAGCAAGCGCAATACGCAAAACCTACAAGCGTAAAAGCAGTGAGTAATACTTCTGCACAAACGGGCAATACTTTTGCGCTGGCAACCGGTTCGGCCATAACCGTTTACGGGTATGCCGATAACGGCGATACTTATACCGTGACTGAAACAGAGGGCAACGCGCCCATTGGGACTACTGCTGCCGGCTCAACTGGCGCAGAAGATACTGATTTGAGGGTACAGGCACCAAAAAGGATAATTGCCGACAAGCTCATTTCGGTTTCAATAACGGGCAATAAGCAGAAAATCCTTGCTGAAAGCGAGACACTTTCAGGCATGGTTTTAAAAGAGATTCCGGCAAGCGAGGTTTCCTCGGTTGTCTACAATGACGTAACCATTACCTCGGTAACCGGGTCAAGCAATGTTGCCCTGGCACAGGGAAGCGCCACGGCAGAGACAAGCAACACCGTGGAAATAAACGGGAGCCTCTACATAAAGTCTTCTGAGGGCAAGCAGAAAATAACAATTCTCCCGGCCCAGGCAATAAGCATCATAAGTGAAACATTTAGTGGCCAGGGGATACCTATAGGCTACACGGCGTCAGGCGCTGAACCAAATGAACTGTCAGATTTCGCGACTGCAACAGCAACTCCGCGTGTCCAACAGGCAACCCAGGCCGAGTCAATAAGCGGTTCAACCCAGACAGCGGCAGGGGAAGAGAAAGCATTTTCAGGGCTTTCAGCCACACAACAGTATGACTCATTGTCAGCGGTTTCGCTTGGCATAGAGGGAAACACTGCAGTGTACAAGTTAACTGCCACAAAGAAAGGGAAGTTCCTTGGCATCGTCCCGGTCGAATTCCCTGTAACTGTGAAAGTTAACGCACAGACAGCCACTGAAACCGTTGAAAAGCCATTCTGGTCAGTGTTCGTATTCGGGTAAACAAAAAAAAATCTTTTTGTTTGCAAAAAAAGGAGGCAATGCGGGACCAAAAAAAACCCCTTTGCCCCTTTAACCCCCCTATACTTTTTCCCCATACATTTTTTTTCTTTTTCTTCGCGGCAAGTTTTTTAACAAGCCACCGGCTTTTTTTCTTTTTTTTCGTGCCAACTTTTTTTAAAGCCACTGTCACGTGTTTATTAGGGGACAGGCATGAGCGCGGTAACCGTAGAGAATGCGTCGAAGTTTTTTTTCCAGGGGAAGAAAAAAATAACTGCCCTTAACGGGGTGTCACTTGAAATAAAGGGCGGCGAGATTTTCGGCCTCCTTGGGCCAAATGGCGCCGGCAAGACGACACTGATTTCCTCCATCTGCGGCCTGCTTGAACTTGACGATGGAAGCATCCGGGTTTTCGGTAAAAACGTGTCAACGCAGAGAAAAGAAGTTATAAGGGAAATGAATCTCGTCACGGGCTTTGCAGGACTTTTATATGGCATGAGTGTCGAAGACCTCCTCCGGTACTACGCGTACCTGTACACTATTCCTGGCAAGGAAAAAGCAATCAGCGACGCCCTCAGGCTCTCGGGCATGGAGGAGAAAAGAAAGCAGCAGGCATTCACGCTCTCTTCAGGCTACAAGCAGAGGTTTTACATCGCCAAAGCGCTTTTGTCCTCGCCTAGGCTTTTGCTCATGGATGAGCCTACCGTGGGCCTGGACGTGGAAATGGCAATCAAAATCAGGAAACTCGTCAAGAACCTGAAAAAACAGGGAATCACTATACTCCTTACGACGCATTACATGCTTGAAGCGGAAAAACTATGCGACAGGATTGCCCTGATTAACGACGGGAAAATCGTGGCAACCGGCACAGTGGACGAGCTTAAGCGGCTTGCGGGAAAACCAGGGGCATCCCTTGAAGACACTTTTTTAAAACTTACACGAAAGCCCCTTGAAGACGAGGATGATGAATGATGCAAGCTTTTTTTGAGCGCTCGTACAGCCAGGCTTACAAAAGCGTGAAGCTTTTGTTCAAGAATGGTTTTCGGTGGTTTGACATCACGCTCTGGCCCCTCATACTGCTGTTTTCAATCACTTTTTTCGTCTCGTTCCTTGAAAGCGATGCAAGGATACTCTCAATGGTGGTGCTTGGCATAATGGGTTGGAGGGCGGTCTACCACATACAAATGGAAATAGCTTCAAACTACATGGAGGAATACTGGTCAAACTCCCTCACTCACCTCTTCATCACGCCTGTCCGGATAGTGGAACTTGTTTTTGGCGGGCTTTTATCCGGGGCACTGAAATTTTTCATGGTTTTTACAATGTATTACATAGTCGCATGGTGGTTCTACGGCTTTGCCATTACAAACTGGCCTGTAGTGTTATTCGCTTTTTTCTTTTTAATGGTTTTTGGAATCGCGCTTGGAATGATAACACTTGGGTTAATGTTTTTGTTTTCCTCAAACGCGTTCTCGCTTTCATTCACCGTGCCGGACATTTTTGTCCTCATTTCAGGGGTTTATTACCCAGTCAGCGTCTTGCCAGGCCCGGTGCAGGCATTTGCGTTGTTGCTCCCAAGCGCGCACGCATTCAACCTCCTCAAGTCAACGCTTGGCTTTGCGGAATACGACCTTCTTGCCCTCGTGGTTTCAAGCATTGTGTGGCTTATAGCATCATACTTGTTTGTCTCAATGGCTTTCCGGCACGCGAAAAAAACTGGGAAACTAGTGCGTGTGGCGTGAGCAAGTCTTCCATTACATTTGGTTTCCCAGACCAAATATTTGGCCTTTAATTTGGTTTATCAGACCAAACCTTTATATACTTCCTTAGGGTATATTTTTACATGGATTATGCCAGTTTGAAGAAAATTTTAATTGAACACAATGCTTTCCGCGAAAAAAATGAATTAATTGTCGAAAGGGAACTCAAGGGTAAAATCCTGGAGTTCCACAAAAACCCCCTAATTACCGTTATTTCCGGATTAAGGCGAAGCGGAAAATCCACCCTTTTGGATTCCATGAGGAAGGATTTTGACGGATATTATGTAAACTTTGATGACGAAAGGCTCGTTGATTTTAAGGTGCCGGATTTTCAGCAAATGCTTGAGATTCTTCAGGAACTTTTTGGGGAAAAACACCTGTTTTTTTTTGACGAAATACAAAACATCCCTGGTTGGGAAAGGTTTGCAAGAAGACTCCATGACTACAGGAATAAAGTTTATGTTACCGGGTCAAATGCATCAATGCTTAGCAGGGAACTTGGAACGCACCTTACAGGAAGGCATGTTCTCCTGGAGTTATTCCCTTTTTCCTTTGGGGAATTTTTGAAGCTAAAAAATGAAAATGCGCCTGAAAATAAAGCATTGACTGGCGGCGTTGAAGCCAAAATGAGGCGCTTATTTAATGAATTTGTTGAAAAAGGCGGGATACCGGAATATCTTAAAAATAATAAAAAAGAATATCTGAAAAACCTGTATGACTCAATAATTTACCGTGACATTTTAGCAAGATACAAAGTGCAGGAAAAACCTCTGAAAGAAGTTGTTTTTTTTACTGCAAGCAATATTGGCAAAGAAATAAGTTTTAACCAATTGAAAAAATTGACAAATCTTACAAGTGCAACCACGATAAAGCAATATTTTGACTATCTTGAAAACAGTTATCTTTGTTTTCTTGTTTCGCGATACGATAAGTCATTAAAAAAGCAGATTTATTCCCCGAAAAAAGCGTATTTTGTAGACACTGCTATTGCAAGCACTGTTGGTTTCAGGAATGATGAGGAATCAGGCAGGTTTTTGGAAAATGTTGTTTTTTTGCATTTAAAAAGGAAAGGTTTTGAGATTTTTTACCACAAAGAAAAAAAAGAATGCGATTTTTTGACAAGACAAGGTATTTACATAACACAGGCAATCCAGGTTTCCAAAACGCTTGAAAACCAAAAAACAGTGCAAAGGGAAGTAGATGGGCTTCTTGAAGCGCTCCAAAAGCACAAGCTAAGACACGGACTTATATTAACTGAAAAGGAAGAAAAAGAAATAATTATGGGCAACAAAAAAATAACGATAAAACCCATCTGGAAATGGCTTCTTGAATAAATGGGAAAAACAGAAAAGCCTTTGTGAAAATTGCGAAGATGGTTTTTTATATGCGTTCTGCGTAATTTAATTCGATTGTTATGGGGGGTATTCCTGAAATAGCTCCGTTATCTCACTTGGAAGCAATGAAAATTGCTCTTGGCATCCCCAGAAAACCCGCTTACGAGAAAAAAATTCTCAGAAAGGAAGTTCTAATCAAAAGAATAGAAAAAAAATTTGTTTTGAAACCGAGAACCTTTCAAGTACCTCAGCCTGCCCCAACATCGTTGCCAATAGTGCCCACAACAGAACAACTTCAAGCAGTGCGAATTCTGGGATATTCACAAGCTGAATTGATTAAAGCTTTGCACGATGCACAAATCACCCATGCAAAAAGCAGGATTGTAACAGTTCATGGAAACCCAGTTTTGCTTCCCCTAACCCTGCCAAGTGTTAGAGATAGAATTGCTGGCGCTACTGCAAAAAGAATGAAAGCAATGACTGACGCAGTAAAAAGAAAAATGAGTTTTGAGCCACGCAAATTTGAAAATAAATTTGAAAATAAACCGCGATCCAGATTCAAACCCAGGTAGTCATTGTTTTTTGTTCTCTTTTTTTTTGAATACTTTCTGCCATTGGCAAATGGTTGGTCATTCTGATATGTCTGCTGCCGTTGCGTCGTAACTGTGCTCGATTATTTCGCTTGGGTTTATTGAAAGCGCGTGGAACTTGCCCCCGCCCGGGCTGCAGACGAGTTTTTTTCCAAGGATTTTCCTGTCCACAAACGTCTTTACACCGTAAACGCTTACAGGCGGCAAATGGTTTTTTTCGTACCCGGTTATTTCAAATGTTTCATCGTTGTCTGCAAGCTTCAGGTTTCTGAGGCCGCTTGCCTTTTCGAGTTTTTTCACGCTTAAAGCGTCGCGCGCCAAGAAAACAGCCAGTATCGCTTCCATTGACTCCAAGTGGATTAAAAGCACTGTCATGGTCGCGTCTTCCGCAGGCAGGCCGCAGATTTTCGCGCGCTTTGCAGGCGTGGTCAATTCTTCCTCGCTTTCAAAAAAACGCGCAGTGAGCTTATTTGCCAGTATGAAGTCCTCAAGCATGAAAATCATTGCCCACAAAAAATTTTTAAAGCCTCAGATTCCCGCTGCTTTGCAGAGTTCCCCTGCCTTGTCCGTTTTCTCCCACGTGAAATCCGGGTCATTCCTGCCAAAATGCCCATAGGACGCGGTTTTGCGGAAAATCGGGCGCTTTAGGTTGAGGTGCTGGATTATTTTTGCAGGCTTGAGGGGAAAATGCTCTTTTATCAGCTCTATTATCCTTGCCTCGGGTATTTTGTTTGTCCCAAAGCAGTTGACCATGATTGAAATCGGGTCAGCTACGCCAATTGCGTATGAGACCTGGAGTTCACATTTTTCCGCGATTCCTGACGCGACAACGTTCTTTGCAATGTAGCGGCACATGTAGGCCGCCGAGCGGTCTACCTTGGACGGGTCCTTGCCGGAAAAACAGCCCCCTCCGTGGGAGCCGACGCCGCCGTAACTGTCCACAATTATTTTCCTCCCGGTGAGGCCCGAGTCTCCAACTGGACCGCCGATTACAAACCTTCCTGTCGGGTTGACGAAATACCTAGTTTTTTCGTCAAGCCATTTCCCGCACACGGGCCTGATTATTTTTTCAATAACTTCCTTGCGTATGGTTTCGTGCGAAACGTCAGGGGAATGCTGGGTTGAAACTACCACCGCGTCTATGCGGACGGGTTTTCCATCCTCGTATTCGACCGTGACCTGGCTTTTGCCGTCAGGCCTAAGCCAGGGTATCTCGTTTTTTTTGCGGGCCTCTGCAAGGCGGAAAGTGAGTTTGTGCGCCATGGTGATTGGAAGGGGCATGAATTCGGGGGTCTCGTTTGTCGCGTAGCCAAACATCATTCCCTGGTCGCCTGCGCCCTGTTCTTTTTCCTCTTTTTCGTCAACGCCCATTGCAATGTCACCCGACTGCTCGGAGAGGGAAATCAGCACGCTGCACGCATCAGCGTCAAAGCCGTATTCAGGCCTGTTGTACCCGATTTCGCGGATGGTTTTCCTGACGATTGACTGCACGTCAACGTAGGTTTTTGTCGTGACCTCGCCAAAGACCAATATAAGGCCGGTCTTTGTCGCTGTTTCAACCGCGACCCTGGAATTCGGGTCGCCCTTGAGCAGTTCGTCCAAAATAGCGTCGCTTACCTGGTCTGCGAGTTTGTCCGGGTGCCCTTCGGTCACAGACTCGGATGTGAAAAAATATTTCCCGTTTTTCATGAAAAACCCTCCGTAAAAAAAGCTATTATGGAAAAAAGCAGGCGATTACTTTAATAATATTTACGCAAAAATATATTCCTATATGAATAAAAGGCGGCGCGCAGGGAAGCTCTTTGACAGGGCAGTGTGGAATCGAAGGGAAGGCGTTGCAAGGTCGCTGAAGCTTTACAGGAGAAATGCCATTGGGGCAAGGTGGAGGAAAAGTTCCCTGACCAGGCCGTTGAGGGAGTATAGTGAAATTCTTGGCAGGGACCTTGGGCGCGTGGTGGAACTCAAACTGGCGTTAAATGAAAGATTTGGAAAAAAGCAAAAAATAAGCGTCCTTGACATTGGATGCGGTGCGTGTGTGGCTCTTGCAGAACTGAAAAGAATGTTTGGAAATAGGGTAAGTGCAAGCGGCATAAACATTTCCGCCTTTCCCAGCCCTGCAAGGCTTAGGCGAAGGAAGGCATATTACCAGAAACTGTACGGTCCAGGTTTTCAAAGGGTTTTAGCCCTTTCAGAACTTTATTGGAGGAACAGGGCAAGCCTTGACAACCAGCGGGTCGGGTTGATGGAAAAGCATGACTTTGGCGGGAAAAAATTTGATTTAGTCGTAAGCGTTGCAACGATAGGGGCTTCACATTATCCCTTGGCGGCAATTGAAAACATTCTCAACCACCTCAAGCCGCATGGAGCGTGTCTGCTTGACCTGAGTGGTGTCATGGAAGAGGACTATGATAAAATCGTCTTGCAACTGGATAAAACGATGCCAAAAGCAGGTTTTCAGGGCGAACTTAATAATTCTGTTTTGATGCTGGTTGCCCCAAAAAAGCCCAGAAAAGTTAGGTTTGGACTGGTGTGATTTTTTTTGCTTCCGGAACTTTCTGAAATCAGGCGGCGCAGGGCTGCACTTGGCATTAGCCAGGCGGCCCTTGCGAAAAATGCTGGCGTTTCACAGTCATTGGTTGCAAAAACCGAGGCTGGAAAACTCGTCCCGTCCTATGAAAACGCGAAAAGGGTTTTCGATTTTTTCGAATCACTGAGGCCGGAGGCAGGGCTAACCGCAAAAGACGTCATGTCAAAAAAAGTGAAGTCAATAAGCCCTTCGGCAAGCGTAAAGGCTGCCGCGATGATGATGAAGCGCAGCGGGATTTCACAGTTGCCGGTCGTCGTTGACGGGCGGCCCGTGGGCACGGTTTCTGAGCGGCTTGTCATTGACCGGATGCAGCACGGGAAAAACCTGGAAGAATTCGGCGCCACGCCACTGGGGCAAATAATGGACGACACGCTTCCGGCTGTAAACGAGGACGCCCCCCTTGACGCGGTCTCAGCCCTCCTCGAGTCAAGCCAGGCTGTCCTCGTCACAAAAAAAGGAATTTTGTGTGGCATTATTTCAAGGTCCGACCTCTTTGGCCAGATGCTGAAAAAACACTGACTGCCTACTTTTCGGCACATGGAATCTTTGGGCCTGCCCCCGCCTTTTACCCCCTGCATTTGGGCGTGGTGGTTTTGACCCTACAGAAGGGTTACTTTTTGGCCCTGCAGAGGGGGCTTGTTTTATTTCATTTATGTTATAGAATAGTCTATAATGGCTCAGGGGGCAAAACAATACGTTTAAATACTTTCAATGATGCAATTACTACAGAGTAGTAACTTTTTAACTGGAGTGGGGTAATTTGAAAAGGTTTGTTTTGGTTTTAGCAATAATGGCAATGCTTTCAACGGTTGCTTTTGCAGCACAGGTTGAAGTAGTGGCAAAAATAGTGCGGAGTTCTGACAGTCAGCCAATTGAAGGCGCGCTTGTAACCTACACTGCCAACGGGAACAATTATTCAGGCGGTACAACCGACTCACAGGGTCTTGCACACCACATTTTCCTCGAAGAGGGTACGACAGGTGAGATAACCGCAATAAAAAGCGATTTTATCGACAACAAGGTCTCATTCAGAGTTCCATCTCCTCCGCCCAACGGGCCATTTATTGAAACTGTCAAACTCGTATCAGACAATGGTGGAAACAGCAATGACGACCCACCGGTTTTTTCAAACATCCCTGACCAGTTTCTGGACAAGGATGACGATTTTCACAACAACATAATTGACCTGTGGGCATACGCAAGCGATGACCGCGACTCTGACCAGGAACTGGATTTTGACCTTTCACAGTCAGACGAAGACTTCATTGAATGCTTCATCGACGATGACAGGTTCATTGACTGCACTGTCATAGACGAGGACGAGGCAGGCACAGTCACATTGACAGTGGAAGTCACTGACACCGATGGCCAGTCTGACTCCGAGAACTTCAGGCTGATTTTCGAGGACGAAGATGCCTTCTGCTCAGAAATCGAGATAGAGAACGACGAGCTGTCGATTTTTGAAAACAGGACAACCACTCACGACATAAGGGTTTTCAACAATGGTTCAAGGACATACAGGGTCGACCTTGTAGCGGTTTCCGAGTCAAGCCCGTATTTTTCCGTACAGCCTGTAAATGATGATTTTTCAATAACGCCAGGGGACTCCGAAGAAGTGAGCCTGCGGTTCATTGCGCAGAGTGTGACAGGCACAAAGACCGCTACAATCAAGCTCCGCCTCACGGGCGAGTTTTCAAACGGTGTCGAGTGCCACTTTGACGACATCGAAGAGGAAATAGAAGTTACTATAAGGGACGCTTCGTCAGGCGACGGGGATGACGATGAAGTCAATGTCTCCTTGCTGCCATCTTCGTTGGAGCTTTTGCCTGGCCAGTCAAAAGTCGTCAAGGCGGCTTTTGAGAACAATTTTTCGGTAACCAAGTGCTTTGACCTGGAATTGTCAGAGAACTCTTCTGCAATAACCGCGGATGCGGAAGACAATGACTTCTGTGTAAACCGCGATGACGAGCGCGAAATAGACATAGTCATTAGCGCCGCAGCCAATGCACAGGGCCAGAACACGACCGTGCAGTTGAAGGCCGATTATGGCACCGGCACGAAATTCGGTTTCATCAACGTCAAAATCGGTTCAGGTTCTCCCGGGCCAACAGAGCCAAGGGAAATAACCGTGACCGGCTTTCCAGGGTCTGTTGTTTTGCCTGCAAACGAAAGCAAGGCCTTTGGCGCAACCATCGGCAACAAAATGGGTATTGACCTCACAAACGTGGCAGTCACCATGACCGGTTTGCCGCAGGGAATTTTCTTTGAGCCTGTCTTCATTCCAAGGGTTTCAAAAGACTCGATTACAACGGTTGCCTCGGCAATCAGGACGACAGACAATGTGCAGGCAGGAAACTACACCGTATTTTTGGAAGTCGCCTCAGACCAGGGCAGGACACTAAAACCCGTCACACTCAACGTGACAAACAGCGGTACGGCACAGGACGGGACTGATAACGGCTTTCCAACCGGTTTCTTTGGCCTTGCAGGGCTTGCAGGTTCAGCCATAGTGCTGCTCCTCCTGCTGGTAATTGTCGTGGCAATAATCGCGGCAATCATCAGGCGCAAATAACCAAAGCCAAAAAAAAAGGCCGGCAATGCAAAAAAAAAATTGCCGGCAACAAAAAAAATTTTTTTAAAATTCCAAAAATAACATGGAGTTTTTGTTTTTATGCAAAAAACACCCGGACTTGCATTCGTG
>JACQJF010000055.1 GCA_016198165.1 Candidatus Iainarchaeum sp.
ATACTGCGTCGCGGGCTCACGCAAGGGCCCAGTTGCAGGGGTGGCGGAGTGGTTTAACGCGCAAGCCTGCTAAGCTTGTGCCCGAAAGGGCGCACGAGTTCGAATCTCGTCCCCTGCGCCTATTTTTTTCCTAACGCTTGGCTATGGCAAGATTTTTATTGTAGAATAGGCCTTTAAATGCTGGAATGACTAAAAGACCAGCCCTGTTTTTTTTCCTCGTTTTGCTTTTCTCTCAAAGCGTTTTTTCCGAGGACTTTGGAAGCGTGGCACGGCAAGCAGCTGTCTATGCAGAACAATACGAAAACAACCAAATCAATTACCTGCAGTTGCAGGTTTACCTGAATTTTTTGCGCGAAAAAATTTACCAGGAATTCTTTGAAACAAACGAAACAAGTGAAACCACGCAACCAGACCCTTCAGACGCCCTCATATTCAGCCTGTTTGAAGAAGCAAAAAACGCTTACGATGAGGGCGATTTTGAAAAGCTTAACCTTGTGTTTGACAAACTTGAAATTGAGTTCAGCCAAAGAGGCGAACAAGGGGCACTTGCGCTTTTGAATGGCATGAAAGAGGCTCTAAGGCAGGGCGACGCAAGAAAATTGGAAGAGCTTGTAGGAAAGCTTGAAGACATTTTCAAGGAAGGAAAAAGAAGAGACGAGTTTGTGGGCTGGTCGCGCGAAAAAGCAGAATCATTTTTTGGGGAACCCACGCTGTTCCAGGACCGCGTGTGGGTTGAAAACCTGAAGAGGGACGTGAAAATAGAAGAGCCCGTCCCTGCATGGGAAAAAACCGTGTTCGACGGGCAAAAAATAAAACTTGTTTTCAGTGCCTGGCCGCACTTAACCGAGTACTCAGATGAAATAGTTGCCTACTATTGGGTTAACCTTGAAACCAAATTCAAAAAAAACATTTCAACCCCCGACCCAAGCGAAGTGATAAGCCAGGCAAAAGAAAAAATACAATCCTTTAGCCAAACAGGTGCAGGCGGCCAGGAACTTGGAGAATTCCTGGTTTACAACGAGCGCCTCTTCAATGACCTGTTGCGTGAAAACAATGCCCAGTGCAATGAAACAATGCTGGGTTTCTTTGAAAACACTACAGGCAACTCTTCGAAAATAAAGTGGAGCGGGACTTTTTTCGAGTCAGACAACCTCACAATAATTTTGAATGTCCACGAGGTGGTTGATGAGCAGTGGCACGGGTTTAACTCGTGGTTTGAAATCAATTCCCCGCAATGGGAAGGCGGAACCCCGCAGCACGATTTTGACTATGAAAACGCGCACGCCATGGGCATTGCCCAGAACACCGCAGAATTGAAATCGTTTCTTGATTCAATGAAGCGCGAGGCACAAAACAACAACATGGCTTTCATCCAGGAAAAAAACAATTTAATCGGCGACCACTTGAACGTTTTAACCGAAAAAGCAAACAAAGAACAGGACTTTTCCACAACCGAACTGCAATCTTTACTCGAATCCCTCTTCACAGAATACACGACAGACTTTCAGAAAGAACAGGTAAAGGCAACTGACTATGTCGCTGAACTCTTAAAAGTCTCAGAAGAGAGGACAAACTCTTACTGCCGCGACGAGAACAAGTGGTGCGGGGAAAGCTTTTCATGCTTTAACGCTGCATGCGTTTCGGCAAAAGGCGGAAACGAGGTCTGCAACAACAGCGTTGACGATGACTCAGACAACGTCATCGACTGCAATGACCCTGACTGCATAGAGTTTTTGGAGTGCGGGCGCGTCTGCGAACCGGTCTGCAACACTGATGGGGGTTGTTGGCAGTGCCATTCTGAAAACTGCCGCTCAGAATGCGATGCGTGCGGCGAATGCAACGAAAACAACCCCGATAACCCGAGGGCTTGTGATTCAGTGTGCCAGTCCTGTGGTTCCTGCGCCCAGGCAAACTGTTCAAACGTCTGTGACTCGTGCTGGAGTTGTGAAAACACTTATTTTGGGGATGGTTGTTATGACGAGTGTAAATCCTGCAATGAATGCAACTCCAGTGGAAACACGGATTGCTCGTCTTCCTGCACTTCATGCAACAATTGCCAGTTTGAAGCAGGGGATTTTTCCTGTGAAAGCGGCAAAACTTATTCAAGGGAAGCAGGTTATTGCGTCTGCGAAATTCAACAGTGCCCAGAGGGACAGTTTTTCGACCAGGGAGATTGTTCTTGCCGTGCCGAGGAGCAAAGAACATGCGACTTGCAGTGTGGTGAGGGCCAGGTTCTAAACCAGGATGCATGCGTATGCGAGACTGTACCACAAGAGTGCAATCTCCAATGCAACGAAGGTGAAATCCTGAACCAGGATGCGTGTGTCTGCGAGCCAGTCCAAGAAGAATGTAACCTTCAGTGTGGCGAAGGGGAAATACTCAACACTGAAACCTGCCAGTGCGAAGCCGGTGAAGGTGGTCTAAGCGGCCCATTAGGGCGCCAGGAGGGCGTTGCATTGTTTTCCCCTGTTTCGCTTTCCCTTCCAAGCGGCTTTGCAACCCTCGTTGAACAAAATTCCTCCGAAGCTTCTGCGCCAAGTTTTTTGTGTGAAAACATTACCTGTTCAGCCAACCAGTTCTGCAACACGCAAAATGGTTTTTGCGACTGCCAGCAAGGCTTTTGGGACTGTGATGGTGACTGGGTGAATGGGTGCGAGTCAAGCTCTTCCTGCAAGCCCTGTGCAAGCGACTCTGATTGTGCTGCTCCGCGCTGCTCGCAAGACGGTTTCTCAATTGACACTTTCAAGTGCGAACAGGGAGAATCCTGGGAAGAAACAACCATGCAGTTTGAATTCCGCGGAGTTTGCGAGCAAAAAACTTCCGGCGAAATAGAAAGCAATGTTTGGTTTGGTGGCTGGGGTGGAAAGTTTGACGAGCTTGAAAGATTCAAGCAAATGGCTTACCAGAAATTCGAGTCAGACTGGTGCCGCGAAGAGCTCGAACAGGAAATCCAGGAGAGGCTTGAGCTTCAGAATTCCTTTAACCAAGAATTTTTGGACTGGTTTTTCAGCGAATTTGTCACAAAAAACCCATCCGAGTTCAGTTTCCAGGGGGAATCCCTGCGCTTTGTCTACGAGGCTTTCCAGAGGAACTCCGAGGATACTGCAAGGCACCTTCGATGCCTGCATAGAAACGACTGGCCAGCAGAATTCACTCCCGTCAACATTTCAACCGAGTCACCCATTGGAAAAATCAGGTTCTGGGAAGAATTAAAACAGACAAATTTTTGGGGCGAGAGCCAACAGATAATGTCGCCATACATGGAAGCCTGGTTTTTCCCGACAAAAGATGAATTCAAAACAATCCTTGCACAAGAAGCATCCAAAGAAGGCCCCAAAGGCCCGTCCCCTGTTGAAGTAGAGCAAATGAGGCAAGACCCGCGCGTGTCTGGAACCATTCAAAGAATCAGCGATTCTTTTGGCGGGGATGCAAGGGTCCTTTTCCTCGTGAGTGACAACGGGGAAGCGGTTTTCAGGATGCTTTTACAGGTAAACCCGCAAATCATGGTGAGAATGGATTTCCCCCAAGAACAACCGCAGGATGTTGATGCAACGGTTTCAATGAGTTACGATTTTTTTTATGAAACAATGTCCACAATCATGAAAGACCTTGAAGGCTCGCAAATCTCAAGGCCATTTTGGGAAGAAAATGATTTCCGCCCACCTGAAGTGGATGACGCGTTCATAATAATCGGCCTGTTTACAAAAATAATCCTTGGAATACCCTTTGGCCAGGTGCAAATAGAGCCCCTCAGTGCCGTGCCGTCAATAATCCTGACCTTGGGAGACATGGTTGGCTTGATGCAATTAAAGTGAACCGCTCAAACCCAATCTATCGCACAACCGATAACTATTTAAATTCCACCGCAGTTACATATCGTATGACCGATAACAATCGGTTTTTAGGAGGAAACTAAAATGTGCTACGGTTACGGACCGAGAAATTATTACACAAAGGAAGAGAGAGTGGAAATGCTCAAGGATTACAAGGAGCAGCTTGAAAAGGAGGCAAAAGGCGTTGCAGAGCGAATCAAGGAACTGGAAAAGGCCGCCTAACCCTTTTCCGGACCTGCCGAATAAGTTCCAGCCACCGGCCCCACCACGGGCCACTCCACACTTTTTTTTTCTTGCCCGGCTCCTGGCAAGCTACTTTGAAGGCTTTATTGAAAACAACGGCGAATACCAAAAAAGCATAATCACCCTCCTGGAAAGCCAAAGCGTAGTGCCTAAAGAAAAAACACCAGAAACCACTCCAAAAATGGGTTTGTAGTGCCTAAAAAAACGTGAAAAAATGACCTACACAAGAACAAAAAACGTCAACGGAAACCAATACAAATACATATACAAAATAAGCAGCAATCAAACTATTAAGTTGCTTTCTGCGTCAGCAGTTTTACAT
>JACQJF010000056.1 GCA_016198165.1 Candidatus Iainarchaeum sp.
GATCGGAGTTGTGTATAAGATACTGATGTGGAATAGTGGATAATGTTTATGGATAAAAAAAATTTTCTTTTTGTTTCAATTGATGGGCTTATAAGCGATATTGCCTGGCACGTGGTAAAAGAAGGCCATAACGTTAAATATTTTATTGGCGAGGATGAAGAAAAAGAGGTTGGTGACGGTTTTGCCCCAAAAGTCGATGAGTGGAAAAAAGAAATAGGTTGGGCTGATGTCATTGTTTTTGACGATGTTTTGGGCATGGGTGCCAAAGCCAAAAAGTTAAGGGAAGAGGGAAAACTCGTGATAGGGGGGACCCCTTACACTGACAGGCTTGAAGATGAAAGGGCTTTTGGGCAAGAAGAACTAAAAAAGGTTGACGTCCCCATACTGCCATACAAGGACTTTACTTCTTTTGACGCAGCCATTGGTTTTGTACAGGAAAACCCGGGGCGCTATGTAATAAAGCCAAGTGGCCAAGCACAAAACATTAAAGGGCTATTGTTTGTAGGCGAAGAAGAGGACGGCAAGGACGTCATCCAGGTCCTTGGAGACTACAAGAAAGCATGGGCCAAAAAGATTCCCGTTTTCCAGTTGCAAAAAAGGGTGACCGGGGTGGAAGTGGCAGTGGGTGCTTTTTTTGATGGAAAAGAATTTGTTTACCCCCTAAACGTTAATTTTGAGCACAAAAAATTGTTTCCCGGAGAATTGGGGCCCTCGACAGGAGAAATGGGTACAACGATGTTTTGGAGTGAACCAAACAAGGTTTTTAACAACACGCTGAAAAAAATGGAGCCAAAGCTCAAAGAAGAAGGTTATGTGGGCTACATTGACATAAACACAATCGTAAACAGTTATGGGATTTACCCATTGGAGTTCACTGCGAGATTTGGCTATCCAACTATAAGCATCCAGCAAGAAAGCATGCTTTCACCGATGGGAATGTTTTTGTTCGAGCTTGCAAAAGGAAACCCGCCAAAGCTTCGGGTGAGCAGTGGTTTTCACATTGGAATCAGAATAGTTGTACCGCCTTTTCCTTTCAATGACAAACAGACTTTTGAAGTCAAGTCAAAGGATTCAGTGATTTTTTTTAAGAAAAAGCCCCAAGAAGGGTTTCCAGAAGGAGTACACATTGAAGACGTAAAACTGGTAAATGGAGAATGGCTTGTTACAGGGACAAGTGGTGTAGTGCTAATTGTTTGTGGTTCCGGCCAGACAATGAAACAAGCACAAGCGCAGGCCTATAACCGAATAAAAAACATTAATATCCCGCACATGTATTACAGGACAGACATAGGTGACCGTTGGTTTGAGGATTCCGACAAGCTGCACAACTGGGGTTACCTAAGAGAACTCTAAAAGCCAAAAGATGAAAAATATAGCAAATGACGAAAATATTTGAACAAAATAAGGTCATTTGCTATCTATCAGGCGACAATAAATGTTCAAAAATTAATGTCGCCTGCTATACTGTAATGTCCTGGAAAAAGCATATATTGTTGCATCCAAGAAAAAAAACAAGCGGGGGGTTTTAATGGGTTTCTCCACACGAAATTTTCCTGGCCCCATAGTATAGCCTGGATAGTATGCAAGCTTCCGGGGAACGGTTGCGTCCGTTCACACCGCGTGCATGGCCCCGTCTGCGACGGGGCGGTAGGACCATCTTGCAGGACTGCTGCAAGTCATTCTGCTTGCGCCTGTGAACCAAATGGCAGTGTTCGGAATGAGCTTGTGGCCTGGGTTCAAATCCCAGTGGGGTCGTTTCCACTTTTTTTTTCCAAGCGGAAAAATTATTATAATCTTGCACTGTTTCTTTGAATGGTGAGCCCCCTGTGGCAAATATAATCGAGGATGCAAATGCTTTGAACGGTTCAAAGGCATCAAACCCGGTGCAGGTGAACGAGCGTTTTTTCCATGTCTCGCTGAAAAAGGACGGTTCGGCTTTCAAGAACCAGTCGCCAAATATCGGCGACTTCATGGAGCATGTTTCAGAGTCGAGTATTTCCTGGGTTGACTGTTTCCTGGATGATTTTGAGAAAGAAACGCTTGCAACCGCGCTGGTAATGGGTTTTTCCGAGCCTCTCGTGAAAAGCCTTTTGACAAACATGAGGAGCAATTACGAGGACTTTGGAAACGAAATGGGCGTCATCATGCCGGCGATTCTTGCAAAAGGCTTTGACGTGAAGCTCAACCCCCTCATGGTTCTCATAAAAGACAACCTTATACTGACAATGCACACGACCGAGGTGAAGCGATTTTTCAGGCTGCGCCGCTACGCGGTCACCCTCATGAAAAAGTTTCCCTCCAGGATGCCGAAAAGCGACATCATCACCTCCATTTTGCTCAGGATAATTGACGAGAACAACAACCGCAATTTCGAGCACCTGCTTGAGATAGAGGAACAGGGCGACAAGCTGAGCGAACAGCTTGCCGACTCGAACACGCCGCGCGAAAAGCTCGGCGCGCAGATACATGAAATGAAGCACGCGCTCATGGTTTACCTGTCCGGCCTCTGGGCGTCAGTTGACGCGCTTAATTCCCTGCGTTATGGTGACGCGGACCTCTTGACCGACAACGTCAAGCTCCTTGAAAAAATCAGCGCGCTCATTTACGAGGTGAACTCCCACATCCAATTGGCGGAGCACTTGAGCGAGGTTTTGGCAAGCGGGCTTGAAGTCGTGCAGTCCATTTACAACAACCAGTTGCAGATTTTCAACAACCGCGTCGCCCTCCTTGGCGGTTACCTGGCGATAATCGGCACTGCGTTGCTCGTTCCTAACACGATTGCAACCGCGCTCTCAAGCCCCGTGTTTGGCCTTGGCCCAGAGGACGCGCCCTGGTTCATGCAGGTCATGGTGGTTTCCACAATTGTCTCCGCCATCGTTGCCTGGGTTGTAGTCAAAAAACTCGGGTTGCTCCCAAAACAGCCGGATTGAAAACCCGGATTTTGATTCTATTTTTAAATTGTTTATCCAAGAATTTCTGTGGTGGTTTTTTTTGGCTGAAGAATTACTCCTAATGAATACTCCCTTGCCTGATGAATACAAAATCGTTAAAATTCTTGGAATAGTAACCGGTTTGACTGCAAGAACAAGAGGTATTGGCGGCAAGTTTATTGCAGGGTTGGAGGGAATGGTTGGAGGGGAAGTAAGTGCCTTTACTTCCGAAATGGAGAAAGCCCGTTTTGAAGCAATTGAACGGCTAAAACAAAAGGCCACTCAACTTGGGGCAAATGCTGTTGTGGGGATTGACATTGAAACAAGCGAAGTTTATATTGGAACCGTATTGGTTTCAGCTACAGGAACGGCTCTAATAATTTCCCCCAAAAAATGAGTTCAGGCGACGTTTGATGGTTTTTGTCCTTGTTTTTTACTTCCTGATTTTTATTCTCATAATTGGGTTGGTCATTTATTTCTATCTTAAATCCCGGAAAAAAGAACAAAAACTCGAAGAAGACATGAAAAAGCACGGAACAATGAACTATTAAAAAACTCGGTTTAAAAGCCTTTCAAAACACTATTTTTACTGCCCGGATATGTGGACCTGACGATGACTCGGATTCCGAAAGGAAAATGACGACAGATGGGCAAACCGAAACCGGGCGAAATTATTTTAAGGAAAACTTTCTATGGTTGATGTAATATCTTCTGTGAAAAAAACTTTTCCAAATTCTTCCCTGTTGCTTTATGGGTCTCGTGCCATTGGTAATGGAAAACACACTTCTGATTACGATTTAATTTTGGTGTGCGATGAAACTGATTTGAGGCGATTATCGCCGGAAAACATCAGGGCTGTTTTAACGCCAAAACTTTTTATTGGAGAAGAACATATCCAAAAGTTGTTGTCATCAGAAGTAGATTGTATTATGGTAAAAGGCCACGTAGGGGATTCTGAAGTTTCAATCCATATTTATGGTAAAAAAAACTTTTGCAGATTAATCCGCGACAGAACTGGCCGTCCTGAAAGAATGCTTTTTGTAAATTCGCCTGAAAGAGGCAAGTTGCTTGACCGTCGATTTAAATCATACAAAGGGTTGGATGTTTTTACTCCTTTTACACAAATTGGGCGTGGGTTATTTTTAGGTCCGGGTTTTCAAAGAATGCCAAATGATGAGGTGCCACCTTACCTTGTTCACACACTTATTCCTGCCAAGATTCTTGCAGATGGTGCAAAAATTTCAGGTTTTTTGGGAAAAAATGTGTTAGGGCGAATTGCATTAAGTTTGATGAAATATAATAGGGCATTTAGAGTCGACGGCGGTAAAATTACCGGGGTGAGAAAAAGAGGATTGAAGGCAAGAGATTTTGCAAAAATGGTTTTTTTAAAAGAAGGGGAAAAATTAAGCAGCGCTAACCGGGAAAGGTTAAAGTCAGCATATAAAGCATATGCAAAAAGATTGCAAATGCATATACGGAATCGCCAAAAAACGCGAAGAAAATAAGAGGCTATATGACACTGTGCGGTTCCGCGTCGTTGTCAGTTCTTCATAGGCCAGTATTAAGGGTCATCCAAAAATGGTTTAAATCTTGTGTCAGCGTTTTTCTATTTCCTGTAAAATGTGTTCAATCAGGTCGCTTGTGATGTAAAGCGTGGAATTGGTTTTTTAGTTTTTTTGGCCGCGGATCGGTGTTGCAAACTGCTTTTTTTAAGGTCCCATTTTACGTCCTCTTTGATAGCCTCTGCCATGCGTTGCGCTTTCATTTTGCATCATCTAAAACTATCTTCTGAAAAAATCATCAAGCTCTCTTTTGGAGCCAACCCTTATAGCTCTGCCTTGCTTTATGTCATTTTCACTGCGTTTAATGCTTTCCATCAAACTTTTATTATTCGTTATTTCTGCGGTCTCAATCAAAGAATCAAGCTCATCCCGCAAGCGGCGGGATTCTTCGATTTTTTTAGACGGAATCAAAACAGTGGAGCCATTAGCCATAAAACAACACCAATATATTGGCACTCAAAGAGAATATAAAAATACGCCCGATTTTATATAACGCTGGCATGTTCATGGTCGTTGTCGGTTCCTCGTTGGCCGCGTGGCAGTGCCTTTGGAAAGCTTTAATGGCTTTTCTTTTGATGGCTTTTTACATGGGGAAAAAAGAAGCGGTTGCCGGGGCAAAGTTTCTGGCTCCAATCACCGGCGTGTTTGTCGCAGTCCTGCTCATTTCAAACATTGCCTCCACAAAAATCGCCCAAATCGGGTTGCTGGTGCTTGACGCGGGGACGATTTTGTTCCCGCTTTCGTACATTTTTGGTGACATCCTCACTGAAGTTTATGGCTATAGGAAAGCCCGTCAGGTTATCTGGACCGGTTTTTTCTCCCTGGTTTTGATGTCACTGGTTTTTTTTGTTGTAGGCTTTTTGCCTGCAGCGCAAGGCTGGGAAAACCAGGAAGCTTATGACTTGATTTTGGGAATCGTTCCAAGAATAGCGATTGCTTCAATGATTGCTTATTTTGCTGGAGAGTTTTCAAACAGCTTCCTGCTTGCAAAAATGAAAATAATGACCAAAGGGAAAATGCTTTGGGCGCGCACAATCGGCTCCACTATAGTCGGGCAGGGGGTTGACACGGCATTGTTTACGATAATCGCGTTTTATGGCGTGCTCCCGTTTGACGTGTTCATTGCACTGGTTGTTTCAAACTACGTTTTCAAGGTGGGCGTGGAAGTGGCTTTCACTCCCGTGACCTACAAAGTCGCCGGGTTTTTGAAAAAGGAAGAGGGCATTGATGCCTATGACTATGATACGGATTTCTCGCCGTTCAAAAACTGAAACTTTATGTAATGATTTAACCATTGTCTGGTGAATCGGGGCTTTTTTTTACATGGGTGCAGTTGAAGACGCAAGAAAAGAACTCAGGCGCCTTGCGGACAAAGAGAAAGCGAAAATCCTTGCAGGTTTTTTCAGGACAGGGCCCGGCGAGTATGGCGAAGGAGACGTTTTTCTCGGAGTGACCGTGCCAAAGTCGCGGAGTGTGGCAAAAAAATTTTCTTCAATGAATTTTCAGGGAATAAAACGTCTCTTGGGTTCAAAAATCCACGAAGAGCGCCTGGTGGCACTCCTGATTCTTGTCGAGAAATTCAAAAGAGCGCCGATGGGCGCGCAAAATGAAATCGTTGGCTTTTACACTTCCAATCTGCAGGGTGTCAACAACTGGGATCTCGTTGACTTGTCGGCGGACAAGATTCTGGGTGAGCATTTGCTTGGCATGGATAAAAAGATTTTGCGGAAGTTCGCGGTTTCGGAAAACCTGTGGGAGCGCAGGATTGCAATTGTCTCGACTTTTGCTTTCATAAAAAGGAAACGGCTTGAAGAAACCTTTGCCATTGCAGAACTGCTTTTGGGTGACAGGCATGACCTGATTCACAAGGCGGTTGGCTGGATGCTGCGCGAAGCCGGCAAGCGCGACCAAAATCGCCTTGAGGGTTTCCTCAGAGAAAACCATGCGGAAATGCCGCGCACAATGCTCCGCTACGCGATTGAAAAGTTTCCGGAGAGAAAAAGGAAGGCGTTCCTGGAAGGAATAGCGTGAAATCAATCGCGGCTTCTGTCTTGGATTATGGGCTTGGTTTTTCTGTGCCCTTTGTCTGGAGCGCGCGCTGGTTTTACAAATCTTTTATTGTACATCCTGGTTATAAAAGTTTTAACTGTTCTTTCAGATAACCCTGTTTGTGCCGATATTTCTCTTGGTGAAGGGATTTCACCGTGCTTCAGAAAATACGCCCTCGTGGCGTTCATTATGGCTGCCTTGAGTTTATTGCTTGTGTAAATTGTTTCCCATTGCCTCTGGGCTTCAAAAAGAGCCCTGAGTAACTCGGAA
This sequence comes from Candidatus Iainarchaeum sp., assembly GCA_016198165.1. Taxonomy (GTDB): domain Archaea; phylum Iainarchaeota; class Iainarchaeia; order Iainarchaeales; family GW2011-AR10; genus JACQJF01. The sequence goes on from JACQJF010000056.1 coordinate 6,812, forward strand.
TGGTTTGCATTTGGAATTGATTTTTTTTCCCGAATTTGCTGGAAAACTCTTGTGATTATTTTTTTATCTGCGGGCGTTTTGTTCTTCAGGAATGATTGGGCTATTATTCTTCTGGCATGTCCTGAAATTTTTTTTAATTCATACATCCTGGCCTGCCTCAAAGCGGAACGCCTTATTGCTTCCTGCCTTTGCCTTGAGC
>JACQJF010000054.1 GCA_016198165.1 Candidatus Iainarchaeum sp.
ATTTCAGACAACAATGGGTTGTGTCATATAGGGATAGAAGCCGCAGATAGCAACGCCAACAACCTAAGGATTTTAAACAACGCTTTTCAAGACCCTGCGGCACCAGATGCATGTTCTCCAACAAATATTATTGGAAGAGGAGTGGCTCGTACTTTCATGAACAACAGCGAAATATCTGGAAACTACAACAATGCCGGAACCCCAGGGGGCAACATAGCGTTCAGTGGGAACAACACTTTGATTGCGAGAAACCGTTTCAGCGGTCCGCAAAGAAGCAAAATTTATTCAAGCGCAGACAACCGCTTTTATTTGAATGACTTTAACGGCCTGGATTTTTACGGCGAACAAAACAATTTTTTTGACGACGGAGTGAAAAACGGGAACCACTGGTACAATTACGATGACCCAAGCGAAGGGTGCCTTGACCTTGACAAAAACGACAGGTGCGACACAGAATACATTGTGCGGGATAACCCGCTAATCAAGGACAGGTTTCCTTTAATACAGGGGCGCGTTGATCTTGCGCCGCACCCGACAACCACAAATAGATACGGAATAGAACCAGTTCAGGTTCTTGCAGGGGTTTTTGAAGGGTCTGAGCTCATAAAGGGCAAGGACACGCAGTTAAGGGTTTTTGTGGACCTGTTGAACGAAAAAAACGTGGTCCAGCGCGACCTGAACCTGCTTGAAAAACCAATCACGGTTAAGGGCAAAATAGGCAACCAGGAAGATTCCACGCGGGTTTATTTTGCAAACTGGTATGATTACAGGGACCCTGACCCCATAGCCAATGACGACAAGAATTTCACTTACGCGCTTCCGGCTGATCACTCTTTTAGCCCGGGAATCGTGAATTACTTCAAACAATATGCTCACGACAAAGATATTAATGCCGTAAGAAAGCTTGTCAAGGACTATGGCATTGACGCAGTGAATCTTTTTAGCAACAGAACGGCCAGCGTCTCTGATAACCCGACAACTGTTTCAATCCAGATTGACCCGGATAACGATTTGGCTGAAGAGGCAGAATACAACAATAATCGGTCTTATGATTTTGCAGTCAGGCAGTTAAAACCCTCGGTAAAATTTGAAATAAACATTTATAGTATTCAAGCTTATCCTTTTTCGCGGGAAAGGGTTAATCTGCTGAGATTTATTTTTGATGACCAGTGGGATTACCTGATACAAAATTATCCTTTTCCGAAAGACATTCTAAAGTCCATTCCATTTAAAACTGTGCCCAACCCCTGTCCGTTAAGTTCAAATCAGCCGGGGGACGTCACAAAGTGCCGTGAAATACTTGTACAGAAAAACATCCTCAAGCCATTTGAAACGCATGAAATTTACTATTTCCCAAAAGCAGTTTTCTTTACAAAAACCACTCCACGCACTGATGCACGCGGCATTACACGCCGTAGAATTGCGGCTGTGCATGAAAACGTGGGCTATTATACAAGTGCACACGAAATGGCCCACACTTTTGGCATTTTGGAACAATACTGGCTAAACGGAATTATGGAAGAGCCTGAGTGGCGTAACAATAACAATATGTCCAGTTTTCCTTTTGGGTTCATGTCCTGCGGCAAAATAGACTATACAACAGGAAGGATTTCAACGGACACATGTTATGGCACGGTGGATTCTTCTTGGCCTCCAACTTCGAAAGTAAGTGCAAAACCATTTGATGGAAAGGCGGACTATTCTCCAAATTATTATTATTCTTCTCCAAACTATTATTCTTTCATGTCAAATGGTGGACTTTCAGGCGAACTGACATTTAATCCAAACGATTTTTGGGTTGCAAATTATCATGCAAGGTGGCTTGACCCTTTAACGCGCGAGAAGCTGTGGAAAGCACTCACGGTTCCTGTAGGAGGAATGCTTACTGGGGATTCTGACCTTTCGGTTGAAAGAATTGTTGCTGTTTCGGGTCATATTGTTGACCAGAATATTGAAATCCTGCCTTTACTGGTTGGAGACGGAATTGCCACACAAGACTTTAATGGCACATTTTCTGAAATCATTGAAATAGAAATACAGGACTCAAACATGCAGACGCTTGCAGTTCAGAAAGTAAGGCCGGATTTTTCCACAATCGAAGACCAAAACGTCTGGGAGTTTTCTGCAGGCATCCCATTCCAGATGGAGGCAAACCGCATAATTATCAAAAGAAACGGCAACATTATTTGGGAAAAAATCGTTTCCGAAAACACCCCAGTGGTGACAATAAACTCCGTGAACGAAGTTGGAAATGACCTGTTCAGCATTGACTGGAATGTTTCAGACGCGGACAACGATGAAATGTTTTACTACGTTGAATACACGCAGAATGGCGTTGACTTCAAGCCCGTTATTTTGTCCCAGCAATACACTGGCGGACCGTTTGACTTTAATGCACAGGCGTACTATGCCGGAAGCAACTCAGCTTTCCTGAGGTTCACCGTAACAGACGGGGTTAACACTGCAACTGCGGACACGAACACGTTTGTCGTTTCAAACAAGGGGCCGCTTGGAGCGATTGTTTCGCCAAGCCCGGGGGCAAATGTTGATTCTGACCAGAACGTTTTGTTTGAAGGCTTTGGATATGACGAAGAGGACGGGCAGCTTCCCGATAACGCGTTTTCGTGGGAGTCCAGCCTGCAGGGGTTTTTAGGCACCGGGCAAACACTGGACTTTAACGGCTTGCGCATTGGAAGACACGAAATCACGCTGACAATAACTGACTCACAGGGACTGCAGGCAACAGACCAAATCGAAGTAAACGGCTGCAAAAACGCTGGAAACGGCCTAATGGCCTGCTTCGCCACTACCCGCCCAAAAAACCCGTAAAAAGTTTTTTTTACTCCCCCGTTTAAACACGGGGAAAAAATTTTTCTTGGCAGGCAGCCTTTAAAGCCTTTGTCCAAACCATTTTATTCCGCGTGAACGCAGGTTACTTTTATAACACTTTCCATATTTAATAAATTAGTTTTATCAGTTGTGGCTAATTCTTGGGTAAGCGGTTTTGTTTTTTGTGAGACTCGCGTGCCTGGTTTTTAGCCAAACGATTTTTTTTAAAAGCGAGGTTTCCCCCTTGGACAACGTTTTGAAGCATTTTCTGGTTCCAAAGCACGAAATCGTGCCCAAGGAAAAGGAAGAAGAACTCTTAAAGGCACTGCAGTGCGAAAAAAGCATGATGCCACGGATTCTTGAAGAAGACCCTGCAGTTGAAGCCATAGGCGGCAAAAAAGGGGACGTGCTGAAAATCACGAGAAACTCGCCGACAGCAGGAAAAAGCATTTACTTTCGGGCAGTATACTAAGGGAGGAGGATTTTTTTTGGACGCGTGGGGGCTTGTTGAAACTTATCTCCGTCAGAGGACTTTTGCACAGATGGAGATTGACTCTTTCAACCAGTTTGTCGACAAAAAGCTCGACGAGATAGTCCTTGAAAACAAGCAAATCATCCCGAAGATAGAGGAAGTAATGATTGAAATAGAAAAAATCGAGGTGCTGCGCCCAAGAATCGTCGAAGCCGATGGCTCGCCGCGCACAATGTTCTACCCCATGGAAGCAAGAATCAGGAACAGGACCTATTCCGCCCCGATTTTTTTATCCATGCGCCTGTTGAGAAGGGACGTTGAACAGGACATGAAACGCGCGTACATAGGCGAAATGCCCATCATGCTCAAGTCAAACAGGTGCTGGCTCGAAGGAAAAAACGCACAAGAACTCATCGAGCATGGCGAGGACCCAATGGACTTTGGGGGATACTTTATAATCAACGGCTCGGAAAAAGCACTCATGACCCAGGAAGTGCTTGCATCAGACAGGGTGCTTGTAGGGGAGCAGAGCATGGGCAAGGTATTCTCGGAAGTCATTTCCACGAAAGGCGCATTCAAGGGCCGCGTGAGGATAACCCGCACGCCTGACGGAATGCTCAACGTGACATTCCCATCCTCGCCGAGAAAACTGAGGCTGTTTGTTTTACTGAAAGCACTTGGAATGACCAAAGAGGAAGAAATAACCGGTGCGTTTGTCGACGAACCCGTAATCAACAACGATGTGCTGATTAATGTCGAGAACCTCAACGTGAAAAGCGAGAAGGAAGCACTCGACAGGATAGGGAAATTCGTTGCGCCCGGCCAAGTGGAAGAGTACAGGCTGCGCAGGGCACAGGAAGTAATTGACGCATTTCTCTTGCCGCACATCGGCCAGTCGCAAAAAGACAGGATTGCAAAAGCGCACTACCTTGTCATGATGGCGACAAAGGCAGTTGAAAGGGCGCACCGCTTGAGGCTTGAGGACGACAAGGACCATTACGCAAACAAGCGCCTTGAATTAAGCGGGAAACTCATGGAGCACCTGTGCAGGTACGCTTTCAAGTATTTCGTAAAGGATTTGAAGTTCCAGATTGACCGGACGGTTACAAGAAGGAGAAAACTGAACATTTCAACAATCGTGCGGCCCGGGGCGATTTCCGAGAGAATCAGGTTTGCAATGAGCACGGGCAACTGGATTGGCCGCGCAACGGGGGTCAGCAAGTTCATGGACCGCGTCAATTACCTCAGCCCTCTCACAGACCTGCGGAAAGTCAAAAGCCCCCTTGACAAGAACCGCGAACTCTACGAAGCGCGCGACGTGCACGGCACACACTGGGGAAGGCTCTGCCCGATTGAAACACCTGACGGGCCGCAATGTGTTTCACCCGAAACTTTAATGACCATGAATGACGGCACGGCCATGACAATCAGGGAATTCGAGGAAAACTGGAGAAAACAAAAAATCGCGTCAATTGACTGGGGTTCAGCCCAGAAGGAAGAAAAAGACGCTGGCATTGCAAGGTACTTGAAGTTGGTGCCCTCGAAAAAAGTGGTTGAGCTTACCACAAAAGAAACCGGCAGAAAAATCACTGCAACAATTGACCACCCTTTTTATTCTGAAAGGCTTGGGAAAACCGGGCTTTCAAAGCTTTTGAACGGCGACAAGGTCGCTGTAATGCCGGGCGAGCAACTGAAGTTTGAACAGCCAAGCGGAAAAGTTATTCTGAGCGAACAACAGATTTTGGATGCAGTGCCGGAAAAAAGCGACAAAGAGTACATTATAAAAGAACTGAAAGAGAAAGGCCTTTGCCCGCTTGTTGACAACGAAAAAACCCACGTCCTTGCAAGGCTTTTGGGGCACATGTTTGGCGACGGCTCCCTGACTGTTTCAATGAAAAAATTCAAGAGCAGTTGCACGCTGGTATTCAGCGGAGAAGAAGGCGACTTAAAGGAAATTGCAAAAGACACTGAATTGCTTGGCTTTGGCACTTCAAAAATCACCAAATGGCATAAAGTTTCAGAAATAAACGGCAGGATTGTTGATGGTTTTACAACAAGGGCAGATTGTTACAGCAAGCCCCTGTGGGTTTTGATGAAAGCCCTGGGTGCACCGGTTGGCGACAAAGCGTTAAAAGAAACCAGTGTCCCGTTGTGGCTGAAAGAGCAGAGAAAAATAGTCATAAAAGAGTTCCTTGCAGCCTACTTTGGAAGCGAAATGACAAAACCTGCAGTTGACAAAAGGAACGGCAAGGTTTTCCTGCAGCCATCGTTTTCACTGAACAAGTCAGGTGAATTAACCAAAAATGGCGTGCAGTTCGTGGAGGAAATAAAGGAATTGCTCGAGGTTTTTGACGTTAAAATGGGTTTTACAAAAATAGTGTTTGGCGCAAAAAGAAAAAGCGGGATTGAAACCAGAAAAATCAAGGCATTCATTGCAAGCGACCTTGAAAACCTGTTAAAACTCTATGGGGCAATTGGTTTTTCCTATTGCGCACAGAGAAAAAGCCTCTCAAGGTTTGCACATGGATACCTGGCTGAAAAAAAATTCCTTATTGAAAAAAGGACAGAACTGCAAAGCAGGGTAATCCAGCTTGCAAAACAGGGCCGGATGACAAAAGAAATATTTGCACAACTGGCAAATGAAAAAATAAAAGCCCATGATGTTGCAAACTGGGCCAAAAAAGCAAAAAAAAGCTCTTCAACAAACGCGCGGGTTTCAAGCATTGATTTTCCGGCGTTCAATGAATGGCTGAGGGCCAATGCAATTTCGGAAAACGGTTTGTGCTGGGAAACGATTGAAAGCATAAAAGAAACAGAGTGCAATGATGTCCGGGATATAACCACGCTTGAAGACTACCACAACTTTTTTGCAAACGGTTTTCTGACCGGCAATTGCGGCCTCGTGAAGAACCTGGCGCTCATGGCTGAAGTTACGACGGAGACAGAGGAATCGGGCATTGAAAAACTCCTCAACGACATGGGGGTCAAACTCAAATGAAAGCCAAGGCAAAAGTCTACATAAACGGGAGGCTTATTGGCTTTCATGACAAGCCGCTTGAACTTGTAAAAGAAGTCATCTCAAAGAGGAGAAACGGGAAAATAAACCACCAGATAAACGTCGCATACCAGGAAAACACAAACGAAGTATACATAAACACTGATGCGGGGCGTGTCCAGCGCCCGCTTATCACGGTTGATAACGGCAAGCCAAGGCTCACAAAAGAACACCTTGACTTAATCAAAAAGAAGCAGATTACCTGGAAAGACCTCATAAACCAGGGCATAATCGAGTACCTTGATGCCGAGGAAGAGGAAAACTCGCTGATTGCAATTGACGAGAAAAACCTGACCGCAGAGCACACGCACCTTGAAATATCCCCCGTGGGAATCCTGAGCGTTGTAACCTCGCTTATCCCATACGTCGAGCATAACCTGGCTGGAAAAGCCCTTCATGGCGCAAAGATGTTCAAGCAGGCACAGGGAGTAAGCGGCATCAACTATAACCTCCGGACTGACACCGAAGGATACCTTCTTTATTACCCGCAAAAATCGCTTGTGAAGACAAAAACAGTTGACTTGTTGGACCTTGACGTGCGGCCACAGGTGCAGAACTTCGTTGTCGCAATCATGCCCTACCACGGCTACAACATCCTTGACGCAGTAGTGCTGAACAAGGGCGCAGTGGACAGGGGCCTTGCCCGAAGCTCTTACTTCCGCATTTATGAAAGCTCTGAAACCCGTTATCCTGGCGGACAGGTCGACAAGTTCGAGATACCCCCAGAGGACACGGTCGGGCACCTCGGCGATGAAGCTTACAAGAAACTCGGCGAAGACGGCCTGATTAGGCTTGAGGAGAGCGTTGGCGAAAAAGACATCATAATCGGGAAAACCTCGCCTCCAAGGTTCCTTGAGGAAATCACGGAGTTTGGCGTGGTAAAGGAAAAGAAAAGGGAATCCTCTATAACAATCAGGAAAGGAAAACCCGGTTTTGTCGACAAAGTCATTGTCACCGAATCGGAACAGGGGACAAAGCTTGTGAAAGTCAAGGTCCGAAGCCCCATGGTGCCTGAACCGGGTGACAAGTTCAGTTCAATGCACGGCCAGAAAGGGGTCGTCGGCGCGATAATCCCCGAAGAAGACATGCCATTCACGGCCGCTGGAATAAAACCTGACCTCATACTCAACCCACACTCCGTTCCATCAAGGATGACCATCGGGCACCTGCTTGAAATGCTTGGCGGAAAAGCCTCGGCTCTTTCCGGGAAAAGGGTCGACGGGACACCGTTCCTTGGCGTGCCACGGGAGGAAATAGAACAAATGCTCATTGACGCGGGTTTTCGCGAGGACGGGAAAGAGGTTTTCTATGACGGGAAAACAGGCAAAAGAATCGGCGGCACGATTTTCACGGGAATCGTTTCCTATCGTAGGCTCTTTCACATGGTGTCACACAAAATGCAGGCAAGAAGCCGCGGCCCAGTACAGATTCTCACGCGCCAGCCAACCGAGGGAAAAGAAAAGGAAGGCGGCCTGCGGTTTGGCGAAATGGAAGGCGAAACGCTCGTCGGCCACGGCGCGGCAATGCTATTGCAGGAAAAACTCATCGAGGACTCCGACAAGGTGGTTGAACAGGTGTGCGCCAGGTGCGGAATCATTGTCATAAACGACCAGATTAGACGGCGCATGTACTGCCCGCTCTGCGAAGGCACGCGAGCCCACCCGGTCGAAATGAGTTATGGTTTCAAATTGCTGCTCGAGGAATTAAAAGCACTCGGGATTTACCCAAAGCTAGTGATAAGCGACAAGGCGTGAAAGGTGTAAAAAAAAGTGTTCTCCAAAAGAATCACGGGAATAGACTTTGGCGTTTTGAGCCCTGCGCAAATCAGGAAAATGAGCTCCCTTGAAATAAAGAGCCCCGAGACTTACGACAAGGACGGGTTCCCAATGGAGTCGGGGCTCATGGACCCGCACCTTGGAGTCATTAACCCGGGGCTCAAGTGCAAGACCTGCGGCCAGAAAATGAAGTACTGCACGGGCCACTTCGGGCACCTCGAAATGGTGAGGCCGGTCGTCCACTCGGAGTTCTCGAAAAAAGCGGAACTATTGCTGCATGCAACGTGCCGTGATTGCGGAAAAATCGCCCTGCCGGAAGAAAAGCTTGCAGAGTACAGGACTTTGCCGGGAGTCGCACCAGATGACGTGGTTAAAAGAATAATTTCAAAATCAAAAAAGGCGAGAAAATGCCCGCACTGTGGGGCAAAAAGGGGAGTCGTGCTCCTTGACAAGCCTACGAACTTTTTCCTTGAAAACGAGAGAATCTACCCCACGCAGATAAGGGAATGGGTTGAAAAAATCTCCGAAGACGACCTGAGGCTTTTGGGATACGACCCAAAGAGGCTGCGCCCCGAATGGTTCATACTCACGGTCCTGCAGGTGCCCCCAATCACAATCAGGCCCTCAATCACGCTTGAAAGCGGGATAAAAAGCGAGGATGACCTGACGCACAAGCTTGTTGACATAATCAGGATAAACATCAGGCTAAAGGACAACATCGAGGCAGGCGCACCACAGTTAATAATTGAAGACCTGTGGGATTTGCTCCAGTACCACGTGACGACCTACTTCAACAACAACACGGCTGGCGTCCCGCCCGCAAAGCACCGCAGCGGCCGCGCCTTAAGGACGATTGTCCAGAGGCTTCAGGGAAAAAAAGGCAGATTCAGGTACAACCTTACAGGGAAACGAGTGAACTTTGCGGCACGCTCAATCATCACACCCGACTCTTACCTGAGCATCAATGAAATCGGCGTGCCCGAATCCATTGCGGATGACCTGACGCTTCCAGAGACCGTGACCGAGGACAACAAAAAAAGGATAGAGTCACTCGTAAAGAGCGGCAAGGCGGTTTACCTCGTGAGGCCCAATGGCGCGAGAAAAAAAATAATCGAAGAGAACCAGAAAGAGGTCATCGAGGAGCTCGAGGCTGGCGTGAAAATCGAGAGAAAACTCCAGGACGGGGACATCGTATTGTTCAACAGGCAGCCCTCCCTCCACAGGCTCTCAATGCTCTGCCACAGGGCAAAAATCGTGCCAGGAAAAACATTCCGGCTAAACCCGATTGTAGCCAAACCCTATAACGCCGACTTTGACGGTGATGAAATGAACCTGCACGTGCCCCAGACCCCTGAAGGGATTGCAGAGGCACAGGAACTCATGCTTGTCGAAAAACAGATTATTTCACCAAGGTACGGCGCGCCCGTAATCACCCTTGACGAGGATGGCGTAAGCGGCTCGTTCATCCTGACCCTCAAGTCAACCGTGTTCCCGCGCGACGAGGCAATGAAGTTCTTCCAGATAATGGAGCTTGAGGAAATCCCAAAACCTGACGCGGGGGAAAATTATTCAGGCAGGCTGGTTTTTTCACAATTGCTGCCAAAAGACCTCAGCATGGAGTACAAGTCAAAGCTTTACAATGTGCTCAACAAGTTTGACATCAAGGAAGTGCCTGTAAAAAAAATGATTGAAGAACACTCAATCGTGAAAATAAAAAACGGGGTGCTTGAATCAGGGGTAATTGACGGTTCGAGCCTTGGCGAGGGAAAAGGAATACTCATTGACGAGCTTTCACGCAGGTACCCACCGAGCTTTCTGCAGAACTTTTACGATAAACTCAGCAGGATTGCAGAGGAAATAGTCAGCACAAGCGGCATAACCGTTTCACTGAAAGAATACGAGACTACAAAGACCGTCAAAAAAACAATCGAAAAGGCAATTGCCGAAGAAATCGAGGTTGCTGATGAGCTTGTCAAGAAATACAGGAAAGGCACTCTTGAAACCCTCCCAGGCCGGACGCTTGACGAGAGCTTTGAAATAAACATGATGCGGCTTGGGGCCAGGATAAAGGAAAAAGTCGAAAAGCAGATAATGGAGGAAAAAGTCAATGCACTGTTTGGGGAAAAACCGGAATTCAACACGACAGTCATGATACTGAGCGGTTCAAGGGGGTCAAGTGTCAACCTGACAAACCTCTCCGGAATCTGGGGCCAGGCATCAGTAAGGGAAGGAAGGCCAAAGAAAGGCTACAAGGAAAGGCTCATTGCACTCAACAGGAAAGCCGACGTCGGGGTCTATGCAGGGGGTTTTGTCGAGCACAACTTCATGCAGGGAATGAGCGCATTCGAGTACTTCTACCACGCAATGGGCGGAAGGCAGGGGGAAGTCGACACGGGCGTTTCAACAAAGGTAAGCGGGTACCTCTACCGGAGGCTTGCAAACTCGCTTAAGGACCTGGTCGTAAACAACGACAATACTGTCCGCACTGCAAGCAAGGGAGTGATACAGTTCTCTTACGGCGAAGACGGCGTGTTCCCGAAAAACACCATGAAGGGAAAAAGCATTTCAATTGAAAAGGAATACAATTACTTCAAAAAGAAAAAGTGATTTTGCAAGTGACCAAGGAAAAAGAAAAAAAAGCCAGGGAAAAAAAAGCGCCCAGAGAAAAAAAGGCAAAGCATGAGCGGAAAAAAAAACAGGAAGAGGAAAAACCGGTCGTGGAAAGGCTCTACGCACAGGACCCCATAATAGAGACAAGGGTTATCCCGGAACTAATGCAAAAAGAATTCGACGCGTTTGTAAAAGAACAGAAACTATCTGAAAAAGAATCACGGGTTTTTTTCGAAGAGGTTTCAAAAAAATACTCTTCAATCCAGGTCGAGCCGGGCGAAGCGGTAGGAATAATCGCAGCACAATCGCTTGGAGAACCTGGGACACAACTCACGTTGAGGACAAAGCACTATGCGGGAGCCGCGGAAGTGTCCGTCGGAAGCGGAATACAGAGGGTCGAGGAGATAGTTGACGGGCGCAGCAAGGCGCGCTACGCATCCATGACTATTTACCTCAGCAAGGAAGGATTCAACTGGACTGAAAAAAAAGTGGATGAATTCGCGGCCTCCCTGATTGACGTGCGTGTCACAGACGTCGTGAAGATAACCGAAGAATTCTGGAAAACCCGGTTCACGATAGAGCTTTTGCCAAACGAGATGAAGGAGCGCAACGTTTCAGAAGAAATACTGCTTGACAAAATAGAAAAACTGCTCAAGCTCAAGCACAGGAAAAAGGACAACTCGCTTGAATTCGCCTTCAAGGACGAACCGCTGCTCAAGATAAGGAAAAACCTGAACAAGCTTCTCAATACGCGCGTCCAGGGAGTGAAAGGAATCGACAAAACGATTGTCGAGAAGGGAACAGCTGAACCCGTCATCAGGACGAGGGGGACAAACCTCAAGGCAGTGCTCAAAATGCCTGAAATCGACGTTGCCCGCACGACCACAAACGACATAAAGGAAATCAGCAGGGTGCTTGGGATAGAAGCCGGGCGCACGGCAGTCATGCAGGAACTCGTAAAAGTCCTCAAGGACAACTCGATTGCAGTTGACCAGAGGCACATAATGCTTTTGGCAGACCTAATGTCATTTGACGGCGAGATAAAGGGAATCGTGAGAACCGGCATCACGAGGACCAAGACCTCGCCTTTTGCAAGAGCCGCGTTTGAAGAAACCGTCAAGCACCTGCTTGACGCCGCATTCAAGGGCGAAAAGGAACTGCTCCAGGGAGTAGTTGAAAACATCATCGCCGGGCAACCCATAAAGGTCGGGACCGGCACAGTGGAATTGCTGATGAAAAACTAGCACTGGTTTTTTTTTTGAAAAAAAAGAGGGGCAAAAAAAATGGTGGAAATTGACGTAACGAGGGAAATCAGGCGCGCAGTCGACACGGGCAAAGTGGTTTTTGGGGTCCGCCAGGCAGAGAAAAGCATTCTTGAAGGAAAGGCAAAAATAATCGTGACTGCAAAAAACGCACCACTTGCAGAGAAGGAAAAAATCCTTCACAGGGCCGCGCTTTCGGAAGTGCACATCATTGAAGCAAGTGAAAACGGCCTGGAACTTGGGTCGGTCTGCGGAAAGCCTTTCAGCGTCTCTGTCATGACAGTCGAGGACATGGGAAAAAGCAGCCTCAAAGCCCTCATGAAGAAAAAGTGATATTTTGGGTTTTACGTTAAGCAAAGAGCAGATGTTTTACCTCTCGGCACTTGAAAGGGAAACAGGCAAAAGTGCGCGCGACTGCATTGTCCAAAACGGGACAGTAAGTTTTCTCGTCAACGGGGAAAACATGTCGCGCATAATCGGGAAAAACGGGCAGAACATTAAAAAATTCACTGAAAAACTCGGCAAAAAAGTGCAGTTGTTCGAGTATTTCCCGCAAGCGGAAAAATTCATTGAAAAAGCCCTCCCAAACGGAACGGTAAAAAGCGTGGAAGTCCGGGAAAACGGCCAGGAAAAAACCGCGCGCATCAGCTTTGTGCCTTCGGAGAGGATTTCCGTGAACAGAAACCAGCCAAAAATGAAAGCGTTAAGGGAGTTCCTTGACAGGGGCTTTGGCATAAAGAACATCAGGTTATAAAGATTGCGAAGGAGAAAAGAAATAATATAAGAGCCCTTGCGTGGGCTCGCGACGCGGGCGTTTCGCTTCGCTCAACAGCCCGTGCAGGGCTCGTACCCTGTTTGGGCACAAGCGACGCATATGTGGCCTTTCTTCCCTTACCTTTCCAAGGCAGGCAGGGCAAGCGAAAGGCCGGCAATATGGTATTTAATTTTGATTACAACAGGATTTGACTGGAATGGGAAAAGGGGAATTTGCAGCAGGTTCGCTTGAAAAGAACCGTAAAAAGTGGCGCTGGAAGGACAAGCGCTACAAGGACAGGCTTACTGACAGGAAGAAAAAATACAGCCTTCTCGAAGGAGCCCCCCAGGGAAGGGGGATAGTCCTTGAAAAAAGGGGCGTTGAAGCAAAACAGCCAAACTCGGGGATCCGAAAATGCGTTGCACCCGGAACCCAGGTACACTTGTTTGATGGCTGTGCTTTGACTATTAAAGAGCTTTCAAATGACTGGAACAATGCGTTAATCACTAGTTACAATATAGGGAAAAATGAAATCGAACCAACCGGCCTTGATGACTGTTTTTCGCTTGAGGAAAATGAATCCAGACAAAAAAAGGTTTTCAAACTCACCACAAAAGAGACCGGGAGAACCCTGATTGCTTCAGAAGACCACCCTGTTTTTACAAACAGGGGAAAAATTGAACTAAAAGACCTGAAAATAAACGACAAAATAATTGTGCTGCCATGCAATCCCGTAAAATATGAAACTTCAGGTAAAATCATTCTGAAGCAAAATGATTTGCTGGATTCCATGGAAACGACAATCAAAAAAGAAAGGACCATAAAATTGCTCGAGGAAAAAAATATTTTACCATTAAAAATTTCTTCACCAGCACTGCCAAAAATTGCAAGACTTATAGGCCACTTGTTTGGGGACGGGACACTTTACTTTGGAAAAGCCGGAGCAGGAAAAAGCGGAAAAATCATTTTTTCCGGCAAACCACAAGACCTGCAGGAAATCCGAAACGACATTGTAAGTTTAGGTTTTCATATTTCCCCGGTTAACGAAATGAAAAGGACAAGCACTGTTTCAAAAAACGGGCGCAAAAGAACAATCAGTGGCACAAGTTATTCCCAAAGCATTAGTTCTACACCTCTTTATAGTTTCCTAAAAGCACTTGAAGTACCGGTAGGCGACAAGGCAAACCAGGCATATGGTGTGCCAAAGTGGGTGAAAGAAGGCCCTTTGTGGCTTAAGGAAGAATTCTTGTCAGCGTATTTTGGAAGCGAACTTGAAAAACCGAGGCTGAAAAACAAGACATTTATGCCTTTATGCCTAAGCCAGAATAAGACTGAAAAAAATGTCTGGAAAGGCAGGGAATTCTTGAACGAAATAAGGGAATTATTAAAAGAGTTTAATGTGGAAACAACGGCTGTAAAAGTTTTGGATGGCGCTGAAAGAAAAAATGGTTTGAAAACATTCAAACTGGTTTTTTACATTAAGTCAAACCACGGGAACCTGATTAACTTTTTTGGGAAAGTATCATATAAGTATTCCCTTGAAAGACAGTCAATTGCAAGACAGGCATTCCAATACTTGTGTATCCGGAAGAAAGGCTTTAAAGAAATGGCCAAAGCCCATGAAAAAACAATCGAATTAAGAAAAAAAGGTTTTCCAATAAGGGAAATCCATGAAAAACTAAAAAACAGGTTTGGCATCACAAAAGGGGCTGTGAACTATTGGGTTAGTGTTCAGGTAAAAAACATGGGCAAAATCGGGACAACCAACAAAATCGAACCATTTGACTCTTGGAGAACAAAAGCCTCACAGGGCCTAAATAATGGCCTTGTATGGGAAACCGTGAAATCAGTAAAAGAACACCCTAAAATACAGTTGATGGATTTGACGACCAAAAGCGACAACCACAATTTTTTTGCAAACGGGATACTCACAGGAAACTGCGTTCGCGTGCAGCTTATAAAAAACGGGCGCCAGTTAACGGCCCTTGCGCCGTATGACGGGGCAATCAAGTTCATTGACGAGCACGACGAGGTAATGGTTGAAGGACTTGGCGGTGCACAGGGCGGGCCAAAAGGCGACCTTTGGGGCGTAAAGTACCGCGTGACACACGTGAACAACCAGAGCCTTGAAATGCTCAGAACCGGAAGAAAAGACAAGGTGAAAAGATAAACATGACCGGGGAAAAAGCACTTGTCTTCGGGTTATATGACCCCACGGAAGTAAGGATTGTCGACCCAAGCCTTGGCAAAACCATTTCTTTGACAACAAAGGCATTCCCCCATTCTTTCGGCATAGGGGTTGCGAAAAAACTCAACAAGGCAAACACGAGCATCGTGGAGCGCCTCATAAACAAAATGATGCGCTCAGGCCAGGGAAAAAGAAAAATGTCCGGAAAGTACATACGCGGGCGCGGTGGCACCGGGAAAAAACTACAGGCAATCGGGATAGTCAGGGAAGCTTTTGAAATCGTGCAGAGGGAAACAAGGCAGAACCCCATACAGGTCCTCGTAAAAGCGGTTGAAAACTCCGCTCCGCGCGAAGACACGACAAGAATCAAGAGAGGCGGAATCAGTTACACCGTTTCAGTCGATGTTTCCCCCATCAAGAGGGTTGACGAGTCACTCAAAAACCTTGCACTGGCAGCCTTTTCTTCCTCTTTCAACAAAAAAGTCTCTGCAGCACAGGCACTGGCAAAAGAGCTCATACTGGCTGCAAAGGAAGACAACGCGTCCTTTAGCGTGAAGAGAAGGGACGAAGTTGAAAGAATCGCAAAATCCTCAAGGTAACAAAAATATAATTCGTGCAGGTAAAACTTATAATTGAACTATTTTAGCTGATTCGAATGGCCCGAAAAGAAGACATTGCAAAGAAAGCCGAAACCCTGATGAACCAGCAGAAAAACATCAGAAACCTTGGCATAGTCGCGCACATAGATCACGGCAAGACGACACTCACAGATAGTCTCGTTGCTGCTGGCGGCCTGATGAGCGAGGAGCTTGCCGGAAAGCAGCTGGTCATGGATTTTGAGGATCAGGAGCAGGCGCGTGGAATAACCATCAACGCTGCGAACATTTCAATAGTCCACAAATACGGTGACCAGGATTATCTCGTCAACATCATTGACACGCCAGGGCACGTTGACTTTGGCGGGGAAGTATTGCGCGCAATGAGGGCGGTTGACGGGGTGATAATTGTCGTTGACGCTGTTGAAGGCGTGATGCCACAGACCGAGACAGTCATAAGGCAGGCTTTGAGGGAGTACGTGAAACCGGTCCTGTTTGTGAACAAGGTTGACAGGCTCGTCAACGAGTTAAAAGTTTCACAGGAGCAGATGCAGGAACGCTTTGTAAAAGTAATTGCACAGGTGAACAATTTAATAAAAAGAAACCTGCCTTTGGAATACGCGGAAAAATGGACCGTGAAAGTCCAGGATGGCTCCGTGACTTTCGGCTCTGCCTACAACAAGTGGGCAGTCAGCGTGGACGCAAGCAAGAGGACAGGCGTGTCATTCAAGGATGTTTACGATTACTGCAAAAGCGAGAACCAAAAGGAACTGTCCAAGAAAAGCCCCCTTTTCTCGGCCATCCTTGAAATGGTGACAAAGCACCTTCCAAGCCCCGTTGATGCGCAGAAATACAGGACAAAGGTAATCTGGACAGGCGACATTGAAAGCGAGGCAGGAAAAGGGATGCTTAATTGTGACCCGACAAAACCGTTTGCAATGATGGTTACAGACATCACCGTTGACCCGCACGCAGGCGACATTGCAACAGGAAGGGCATACAGCGGCACCATCAAGAAAGGCGATAAAATGGTGCTCGTAAAATCGGACAGGGCAATACAAGTCCAAAAAGTCGGGATTTACATGGGGCCGGATTTTGTCGAAGTCAACGAGGTTCCGTGCGGGAACATTGCGGCAATAGTCGGGGCAAAGGAAATTTATGCGGGGCAAACCATTTCAAGCGAAGACATTGTCGAATTCGAGTCCTTCAAGAGCAAAATGGAGCCGGTAATGACGGTTTCAATCGAGGCAAAGAACACAAAAGACCTGCCAAAACTCATAGAGGTAATAAGGCAGCTTACAAAAGAAGACCCGAACCTTTCGGCAAGCATCAACCCGGAAACAGGGGAGCACCTGCTTAACGGGATGGGAGAACTGCATTTGGAAGTGAACCAGTACAGGATAACCGAGCGGCACAAAATCCCGATACAAGTCAGCACGCCGATTGTCGTCTACGAGGAAACCGTGACCAAAAAGTCACCAGTGCTTGAAGCAAAAACCCCAAACAAGCACAACAAATTCAAAATATCAGTCGAACCACTGCCAAAAAACATTTTGGAGGGAATAATTGACAAAGGGCTGCAGGGAAAAATCAGGCCAAAAGACAAGGAAATAGTGGAAAAACTGGTTGAAATCGGCCTGGACAATGAACTGGCGAGAAAGGCATGGTACATTGAAAACAAGAGCATACTCGTTGACACCACGCGCGGAATCCAGGCGCTTCACGAAATCAAGGAACTTGTTGTACAGGGATTCATTGACGCGATGAAGGAAGGCCCGTTGGCAAAAGAAAAGTGCTTTGCCCTGCTTGTGAAACTCGTTGACGCGTCACTTCACGAGGACTCCATCCACAGGGGCCCGGCACAGGTTCTTCCTGCGATTACAAGGGGGATTTATGCCTGCATGTTAAGTGCCGACCCGCTGCTGCTTGAACCAAAACAAACTCTTGCAATTACGGTTCCCGAGAATTTCATGGGCGCGGTTTCACGCGAACTTGGAAGCAGGAGAACACAAATCAGCGAGATGCGCCAGGAAGGCGACCAGACGATTATCGTTGCAAAGGCGCCAGTAAAAGAACTCATCGGATTCAGTGCCGACATACGGGGTGCAACGGAAGGCCGTGCAATCTGGACAGCGGAATACGCGGGTTACGAGCCATTGCCGCGCGAACTGCAAAAATCCACAATCGCGGAAATCAGGAAGAGGAAGGGCCTTGACCCCGAGCCAAAGCCCGCAAGCCACTTTCTGGAGTGAATGCCATGCAGGAAAAATGGGCAACTGGAAAATTCATAGAAGAATTCATAGAGAAAAGAAAATACTTAAAGGAAGCTTATGGTGCACTTTTTAAAAAAGAATTATTTATAAAAGACAAAGACGAAATCAATTAATCTTTACAGCGACAGTGAATTACCCCGCGCCAA
>JACQJF010000060.1 GCA_016198165.1 Candidatus Iainarchaeum sp.
ATTTCTTCCCGTATTTCTTTTGGAATGACTATTTGCCCGCGGCCAGAAACTGTAGTTACAGCTATTTCACTCATAGAATCGCCAATATAAGTATGAAATTCATACTATTATAAAACTATCGTTTTTGTGTCAAAATTGTCGTAGAGCGGCTTTTAAAAAACGCTCTGGAGGGCCGTTCCTTCAAAAGGCTTTCAGTTGGGCTATTGCTTTTCGCCCCTGATTCTCTTCGGGGCTATTAAAATCAGCTGTACAGCCCGACCGCGATTTTCTCGACCCTGCATTCCTTGACTGCTATTGCGGGGGTGATTACGACGGCTTCCTGGCCCCACGCAAGCGAGTGCAGTTGTTTTTTCCCCACGCCAAGGACCGCGTTGAGAAGCTTGTCGATGCTTTCACTGATGCGCAGCGTGTTTGGCACGACCGCGTTTTCGATTCTCCCGTTTTTTATGACAAAAGAGTCCCCGCGCACCGTGGAAGTGAAATCGGGTGACGCAAAGCCGTTCACAGGGTAAGTGTACCACATTCTCCCGATGTACAGGCCGTTTCCCACTTCTTCTAAAAGTTCTTTTTCCGCGTGCTTTCCCGGCCTGACTTCAAGGTTTGTCGCGCTTATCCCTGGTTCGGAATCATGGTGCCGCCCCCCGCCCCCGAAGCGAAAGCCGTTTGCATTTGAAAGGGATTTTATGTCACTGAATTTTTTCGCGTAATAATCGTTTGACAAAAAACTCACAAGCTTCCCTTTTTCCACGAGCATTGTTTTTTGCGCGGGTATGCCTTCGTCGGAATAGTTTTTCGACCCTATCGCGCTCTCAAGCACCGCGTTGTCAAGTATCGTCAATTGTTCGGAGTAGATTTTTCTCCCGATATCAATTGCCTTGTAGGGCGAGGCGTTGACTTCGACTGAACTCATCGAGGCTTCAAAGCGGCTGTTGAGTATTTCCGTGACCGCCAGTGGCCCGAACACGACGGGGTAAACCCCGGAGCTGGCCGTTGCCGCGTTTTTCATTGAATGCGCTTTTTCGGCTGAAACCCTGCCTGCATTGTACGCGTCGAGTTTTTTGAGGAAAGGGCTTGAGTCAAACCACATCCCTGAAATGTCCCGTTCAAGCTCGAAAATGCTTGTCAGCGTGGCAATGGCAGAGGTATTCTGGTCACCTGCCTTCACGCCGTTGGAGTTTGAGACACTCATTTTTTCGGACAAAAAATCGAGCTCTCCTGTCAGGCTTATGTTTGCGGTGAATCTTTTTTTTTCAAGGAAGTCAAGTGCCCCGTTTATGCACGCGTAAGCCGAGTCGATTGCCTTGTCTTCGTCGAGGTCTGCGATTTTTTTGTCGAATTTCATGCGGGGGGATTTTTTCTTTGAGGGGTTTGGAAGGCTTTGAAAATCCTTGTCCATTACGGTGTTTTTCCTGGCTTTTTCAAACGCGTTTTTCACTCCCAGAACCGACAGGTCGGCGTCTTCTTTTCCAAAGCCTATCTTGCCGTCCTTGAAGAGGACGCGCACGCTTACCCCGAGGCTTTTCAATTGTTTTGCCTCTTCAAGGCCGTTGCTTGGAATGTTCGAGGAAAAACCGATGCGCAGGACCGTGAGCGTGTTTTCCGAGGCATACACCTCGGCTTCCTTCACCAGTGGGTGCTTTTCAAGCAGGCGTGTTCCCCGTTCAGTGGTGTCTTTGAGCTCGTTTGCAGCCGCCATTACAATCACGCCGATGCCTCGGGTTCCCCGTGGCCTGAACTTATCCTTGCTTTTGCGCGCAGGTGCGGGCCACCGTTTCCGACCCTCATTGTCTGCATGGGGGTTCCCTTGCCGCAGTTTGGAATGTTGAAGAGCTTGAAATCGTCTGCAACGGCGTCGATTGACCTGAAGAAAACGTGGCTGTCACTTGTGATTCCTCCCTGCCTGTAGAGCTGACCCACTTCGCCGTTTTTTATCCCGTAAATCTTCCAGCACGTGATTTTGAAGTTTTGCCGTGTCTCGCCGATTGAAGGCGTTTTCTGGCCGACAAGGTAAAAGCCTTCCTTTGTGTCTGAAATCAGTTCGTCTTTTTTCCATTTTCCGGGGGCAATCGCGGTGTTGTTCATCCTCACCAATGGGACGTGCTCTGCGCTCATTGCGCGCATTCCGCCGTTTGGCTGTGCGCCCAGTATGCCTGCGGTTTCCCTGCTGTTGAGGAAATTGTCAAGCACCCCGTTTTTTATGTGCACGACTTTTTTTGCCGGCGTGCCCTCGTCGTCAAACCTGTACTGCCCGTAGGCTTCAAGTGCGGGGTCTGAAAAAACCGTGAGTTCTTCTGAGGCAACCTGTTTTCCAAGCATGTTGTTCAACGGGCTTGAGTACCACCATGCGCGGCCCGCCCAGGCGCCTTCGCGTTTTAGTGCTCTGTCCGCCTCGCTTGGGTGCCCCATTATTTCGTGGCAGAGCAGGGCATTGAACCACGGGTCGGTTACCACCGTGACAGGCTTGCCCGTGCCTTTCACTGCGGGTGCATTGCTGACTTCAATCGTGCCATCCGCGATAAACTCTGTGAACTCTTCGAATGTTTTTCCAAACTCGTTTTCGCCGTCTAAAACCTCCGGCCCCCTGTAGTTTCCAAGCGTGTCATAGTAGGTTTCCATGGATTTTCCTTTTGCCGCAACGTAGATGAATCCTTCTGTGAGTGCAAAGTCCTGTTCAATGAGCGAGCCTGCCGCGTCCGCAAAGATTTTTCTTTTCTCGCCTACGACAAGTGCAAGCTGGTTGGATGCGATTCCATTTTTTGCGGCAAGGCTCTTCGAGTTTTTTTCAGCGCGCTTGAGTATTTCCTCGAGTGAAACATCCTCGTGGCTCTTTTTGCACTGTGCCTTGTGGGTTTCCCTGAAAACCCCTGTTTTTTCGAAGACGATTTTTTCAACGCCCTGTGCGAGAATGGGGTGTTTTTTTACGAATTTTTTCTTGTTTTCAAGGTTGTGCCTTGAAAGCCGCGCTGCAAGCTGCAGGTGTTCACGAAATACTTTTGACGGTTTTTCGAGTTCCTTTAAACCAAGGATGCTGCCTGAAAAACCGCTTGCAATGAGTTTTCCATAGGAAGAGTAGACGCGCGCGCCGATTGTCGCCGAGTAATCCTCTTCCGCGCCTTTTGGGGTCCCATTGAGTGCCGAGGCGCCTTTTCCTTCGAACAGTTCAACCCTCAGGTCGGCGTGAAAAGGCCGCTGCCCGAGTTTTTTGAGGGCAGTCGCGGTTTCTTCCTTGACGTGCTCGGTTAATTCAAAAATCTGGCCCACAGTTTTTTTCACCGCAAGAAAAAGCGCATGTTTAGATGGTTGCCAGCATTATATTAAAAATTTCACTTTTTTTTGAGCAAGGGCAGGCCGGTTTTCGGGTTCTCCACGACACCATAGCCTGCAGGGAGTTCTTTGCCGTTTTCCTCTTTTTTAGAGAAAAAGTAAAGCGTTTTCCCGTTTTTCATTACCTGGCTGTGGAGGAAATACCTGTTTCCCCTGGAGTTTGTATGGCTATAACCCATTTGTTTCCACTACTACAAGACGGTTAATTTGGTATTTATAGTTTTCACTTAAGGTTTCCGAACAAGGGCCCTTTTTTTGGGGCAAAAAAACCCCGAAAAACCGAAAACCCAGTGGTAATTTTTATATACCCTAAAGACCATTTCTATTTTCGTGCACAAAAAAAAACTCGAGGAATTCATTTCTTTTGTAAGGTCTTTTGAGGCTTCCGACTGCATAGCCATCCTGCACGATTCCGATGCTGATGGCATTTCCGCGGCGGTTATATGCGCCAGGGCGATTGAAAGGCTGCGCGGCAGCCCCCCGGACCTCGTTATTACCCAGAAAAAGCGCATGGTTTCAATAGAGAAAGACACGGTCAAAAAACTGAGGCAAAACCACGTGAACAAGTTCATCACACTTGACTTGGCGGTTGACCAGGACCCCAGGGAATTCAGGCCGATTGAAAAATTCGCAGAGATACTCGTGATTGACCACCACAAGGTCTACAATGACCTTTCTTCAAAAAAGACTGTTTTCATCAAGGCCTCAGAGCTGTCGAAAAAAGTCGAGCCAAGCAAGTATGCCACTTCAAAACTCGTGTTTGACCTTTTTTCCCGCGTGACTGACCTGCATGACCTCGAATGGGTTGCGTGTGTAGGAATGGTCGGGGATTTTTCCGTCAACGCGTGGAAAAGCTTTGTCAGGCATGTCCTGAAAACCAAAAAGTTGTCAATGAGCCAGATAAAAGGGTGCACGGAACTCGTCAACGCCGTTGAAATAATTGACGTCAAGGACATTTCAAGCCTCTTTCGGCTTTTTTACGGTGCAAGCCACCCAAAAACACTTCTTGAGTCGAGGTTTTCACGTTACCGGGCGAAAGTGGAAGAGGAGCGCTCAAGGCTATTGCGGGAGTTCGACAAAAAAGCTGAAACGCATCCGAAACAGGAGCTCATTTTTTTCCAGTTCAAGTCAAAGTACTCAATCAAGTCGGCAGTGATTGACCACTTGAGCACCAAGATTTTTCCAGACAAGACGCTGATTGTCGTCGAGGACATTGGGAACGGCATCCTCACGCTCAGCGCGCGCCGCCAGGACTTCAAGGTAAAAATGAATGACCTCCTGGAAAAAGCGGTCAAGCCGCTCAAGGGTGGCATTGCTGGTGGCCACGTGCCTGCCGCGGGCGGGAAAATCCGGCGCGCCGACCTTGCGCAATTCAAGGAAAACGTGCTCAAAATACTTTCACATAACGCCTAAAACCCGGGTTTTTTTTGCCTTCTTTTTTAACCTTTTCCAGGCCCAATTGTCTGCATGAGGAAATCAAAGAAACAGGCTTTTGAAAGCATTTTCAAAAAGTCCGCCAGAATGGGCGGGGAAAAGGTTTTTGGCTACGAGTTCAACCAGGGCCTCGATTTCCAAAAATTCCTCGATTCGTTTCGGCACTCGGGCTTTCAAGCCACAGCCCTAGGCCGGGCCATGGAACTTGCAAAAAAGATGCGCAAAGAAAAAGTCGAAATTTTTCTCGGGCTTACCTCCAACCAAGTGAGTTGCGGCAACCGCGAAATAATCCGCTATCTCGTCGAACACCGGCTCGTGAAAGCCCTCGTGGTGACTACCGGGGCGGTTGAAGAAGACCTGATTAAAACAAAGTTTTCTTTTCTTCACGGGGATTTCAGGGCTGATGGTGCAAAACTTCGGAAACAGGGAATCAACAGGATAGGCAACCTTTTCGTCCCCAACGACCGCTACATCTGGTTTGAAAAATTTTTCCAGCCTGTCCTGGCAGAGTTGCTTGAAAAACAGCGCCATGAAAAAAACGTTTTCTCTCCAAGTGAGATAATCGCGGAGCTTGGAAAGAGAATAAACGACGAGTCGTCAATCTGTTTCTGGGCGCAGAAAAACAGCATTCCTGTTTTCTGTCCAGCGTTCATGGATGGCGCAGTTGGTGACAATGTTTTCTTTTTCAATTACGACAAAAAACAGGAGCTCAAAGTCGACATGGCATTTGACCATCACCGGCTGATTGAAATGACGCTTGACGCCAACGAAACCGGCCTGGTAATCCTTGGCGGTGGCGTGGTCAAGCACACGCTGTGCAACGCCAACATGTTCCGCGAGGGGGCGAAATACGCGATTTACATGAACACGGCAATAGAACAGGACGGCTCCGATTCCGGCGCAGAACCGGAAGAAGCCAAGAGCTGGGGAAAAATCGGGGCCAAAGCCGGGACAGTCAAGGTCTTTGGCGACACGACAATCAACTTCCCTTTACTGGTTGCCGGGGCGTTTGTGGACTGAAAACTTCCCTGTCTACCTGGTTGTTTCTTTTTCTAACAGCCATTTCCAGAGGGGGGTGAATTTTATTTTAGCTTTTTCGCCATACCATTCTGCGGTTTCTTCTGCTTCATAATCGTTTGTCAGAACTATAAGTTCATTGCATTTGAGTTCTTGTTTGGCTTTTATGAGTGAGCGTATTTCCCTTTTTTTGGTGTTTGGATTTGAAATATCATAACAGACTTGAATCAGTTGAGTTATCCTGCTGCCTTCCTTTATTACGAAATCAACTTCTTCGTGTTGCTGGTTTTTCCAGTAGAATGTCTTTATCCCTGTTTGTTGTTCCCTTCTCTTGAGTTCTGACGCAACTAGGTTTTCGTATAACTTTCCTGTGTTTTGGCTTGTGGAGAATGCTTTGGCTTTTATGATGCCGTTATCTATACAGTAAACTTTTCTGGACTCCGTTTCTTGCTCTTTCAGCTTGTAGGAGAATTTTTTTAGTGAAAAGAAAAGCATTGTTTCTTCAAGAATGCGGTAATATTTTTTCACTGTTTCAACGCTTTTCACGCCGAGGGACTTTGCTATTTGGTTGTATGATATTTGTGTCGCAACGTTGGTTACAATGAATTCTGCAATTGCTTCAATTTCGCTTGTTTTCCTTATTTTGTGTCTTTTTATCACGTCCTTGTATAGGGTTGCTTGGAAGAGAGTTTTGATGTATTCTGAAATTTCAAGGTTTTTTACGTGGGGTTCTGGGTAGCCGCCATCACGCAGATATCCCTCGAATTCTTTTTTGATGTCGGCTGTTGTTTTGTTTTTTGTATCGCCAATATATTCTTTGAAAGAAAGCGGATATATTTGTGTTTCAAAATGCCTGCCGGTAAGATGCGTTGCCAGTTCTCCGCTGAGGAGGTTGGAATTGCTTCCAGTAAGCAGTATGTTTCTTCCCTGTCTTTGCAGTCTGTTGACGAACAATTCCCACCTGTCAAGGTTTTGAATTTCATCAAAGAAAATGATTTTGGGGTTGGAATAAACGTCATCTATCATTGCGATTATCTCGTCATAGTCTTTTGCCCTTGTCAGTTCCTCGTCATCGAAATTTGCGTACCCATAGTTTTCCTTTAATGAGTGTATTATGAAGAACGACTTTCCTGCTCGTCTTGGTCCAGTGATTGCCTTTATTATGTCGGAATTGAGACTCTTTATTTCGGATTCACGTTTTATGTAATTTTCCTTCCTCTTGGCCTCAAGTTCGCTCTTTTGCTTTAGCAATATCTCCCTTATCATAATACAATTTATGATGGATAAAAGTATTTAAATTTATCCATTATATCCAAATTAATGGTTGAAATTTCAAACATAAACTTTGTGGTCAGAAATACTTTTCGAAACATTTTTTCAATTCTTGAGAGGGGCGGGCGTGTTTTGGTGATACCATTGGGGGTCAAATGTGCTGTATATTCTTTTTCCAAATGACCCTTCTTTTCTCTCAGGCGGTTTTCTGTGCACTAATTTGCCGATTGGTTTTTTTCCCGGCCTTTGGGTTCGTCCTTTTCCAAACACCGGCATCTAATCACTTTTTCAGGTATTCAAACGCGTTCTCGAAAATCTTTAACCCGGTTCCTTTTTCAGGGAAGTCTTTGCGCGTGGAGTGCGGGTGGTTTTGGGAGAACGCGTGTTTTTCCGGGTGCGGCATGAGGCCGAACACGAGCCCGCTTTTATTGGAAATTCCTGCAATCGAGTCTGTCGAGCCATTCGGGTTGATTTTGTAAGCCAGTGCCACGAGGTTTTTTTGGTAAAGGTCCAAAAGGGTTTTTTTGTCGCGGCAGACAAAACGCCCTTCCCCGTGGTTGATAGGGCAGTCAAACTCCTTTATCCCCCTGAGGAATGGTGACTTGTTTTCGGGGATTTTCTGCAGCGTGACCCACTCGTCCTGGAAGTGCCCAGATTCGTTAAAAGTGAGTGTAGTGTTTTGATACCACAATCCTTCTGTTGCAGGCAGCAGCCCACTTTTGACTAGTGCTTGAAAACCATTGCAGATTCCAAGGAGCATTTTTTTGTCGTCAATGAATTCCGTAAGCGGCTCGCGAAGCTTCAGTTTTAACTGGTTTGCAAAAACCTTTGCGCTCCCCAGGTAATCCCCGTAGGAAAAACCTCCCGGTAGGACCAAAAGGCTGGCGTCCTTGAGCAGTCCTTTTTTCTGTATGAGTTCATTCACGTGCAGGTCTGCGACTTCAAAGCCGCAGAGCTTCAACGCGATGCCGGTCTCGTAGTCGCAGTTTGTCCCGACCGCGCGCAGCACGATTGCTTTCACCATTTTTTTTCCCCGCCGGTTGATTTGGCCATTTTCCATTCACCAGTCTAGTGTTTTTTTCCAGGTTTTTTTGAGTTTTCCAATGTTTTCGTTGACGACGGTTTTTCCTTTCAGCCCCTTTATTTCGAGGTTCTTGTCTTGCGTGACTTCGCCGATTTTTGCAAATGCATTGCCTTCCATCAATTGCTCGAATGAATCCGCGTGCTTTTCATTCACTTCCACGAGGAGGCGTGAATTGCTCTCGGAAAACAAGATGAAGTCATCCCTGTCGATTGGCTCGCCGAGGGGGATTTTCGCCAGGTCGATTTTTGCGCCTTTCATTCCGGCAAAGCACATTTCCGCGATTGCAACGCAGAGCCCGCCTTCGCTTAAGTCATGGCAGCTGCGCACCAGGCGCTCGGAATTGGATGTGCCAATGCTCATTGCTTTGTGCAGTGCCCTGTATGCCGCAAGGGCTTTTTTCGCGTCAAGGCTTGGCGCGCGGTTGCCTTTGAATCCCCTTGATGCAAAGTAATGGCTTGCGCCAAGCTCGCTGAAAGTTTCCCCGACAATGTAAAGCGGGTCATGGTTTTCCTTCAGGTCCATCGAGACTTTTTTCCTGCAGTCACTCATTATCCCGATTGCAGAAATGAGCAGCGTCGAGGGTATGGAGATGTAGAGTTCTCCTCTTGAGTACTCGTTGTAGAAGGAGTCTTTGCCGGAGATGAATCCTGTTTCAAAGTCAACTGCGAAATCATGGCAGCCTTTTACGGCCTTTACGAGTTCCCCCATTTTTACGGGCTTGTCGGGGTTGCCCCAGGAAAAATTGTCAAGGAGCGCGATTTTGTCGGGGTCCGTGCCTGTTGCGACAAGGTTTCGGATTGCCTCGTCGATGCATGACCCTGCCATTAAGTAAGGGTCGATGTCCCCTATCCAGGGGTTGATGCCGTTGCTTATGGCGACGCCTGCCCAGCTTTCAAGGTCGGGCCTCACAATTGCCGCATCAGATGGCCCGTCGTTTTCTTCACCCACGAGTGGCTTGAGGATGCTTGTGCCCTGGACTTCGTGGTCGTACTGCCGAATGGTGGTTTCCTTGGATGCAATGTTCGGCATTGCAAGGAGGGTGCAGAGGTCTTTGCCCAGTTTCGGGGGCTGGCCGAAGTCCGGTTCAAGGTATCTTGGTTTTGTGTACACGGCTTTTCTTCTCTGCTTTGGCAGGCCGCTGTGCAGGAAGTTCATTGGCAGGTCGATTATTTTTTCGGTCCCGTAATAAACCTCGAGTTTTTTCGTGGAAGTGAATTGTCCAAGCACCGCTATCTCGACTTCCTCGATTGCGGCAAGTTTCACGAGTTCCGCTAGTTTTGACGCGTGCACTGAAAGCACCATTCTTTCCTGGCTCTCGGAAACCCATATCTCCCAGGGCGAAAGGCCTTTTTGCTTCAATGGGGCTTTTTCCAGGTTCACGATTGCCCCCGTGTTTTTCGCCATTTCGCCGATGGCTGAAGAGAAACCACCTGCACCGCAGTCGGTAATGCATGTGAAAAGCCGCCTGTCCCGTGCGCGCAGGACAAGGTCGATTATTTTTTTTTCCTCAATCGCGTTTCCTATCTGGACCGCTGTTGCGGGTGAGGTTTCCTTGAGCCCTGTTGACGAGAATGTTGCGCCGTGGATTCCGTCTTTTCCGGTGCGCGCGCCAACAACGACAATGAGTTCTCCTTTGTGCACGTTTTTTTCCACCATGTTTTCCGGAATCAATCCCACGGTCCCGCAGAATACCAGTGGGTTTGCGATGTACCGCTTGTCAAAGCATATTGCCCCGTTCACCGTGGGGACGCCTATCCTGTTTCCATAATCGCGTACACCAAAGCGCACTCCCTTGAATGTCCTTTTCGGGTGGATGGCTCCTTCAGGCACGCCTGTGCTTGGTGTCCATGGTTCCGCAAAGCAGAAAACGTCCGTGTTTGCAACGGGTTTTGCCCCAAGCCCCGCGCCCAGGACGTCGCGCACCACGCCGCCTATGCCTGTGTTTGCGCCCCCGTATGGGTCGAGTGCGGAGGGGTGGTTGTGGGTTTCGGCCTTGAATGCAACGGCGTTTTTACCGTCAAACGAGACGATTCCAGCGTTGTCCGTAAATACGCTAAGGAAAAAGCCTTTCTTTTTCTCCATTGCCTTTTGCGTCGCGGTGACAATATATTCAGTGAAGAGGCTTTCGATTGTTTCCCTGTGTTGCCCTTCCTCGAATTCGACGACAGAGTTGAAGACCTTGTGCTTGCAGTGCTCCGACCAGGTTTGTGCAAGTGTCTCAAGCTCCGCTTCTGTCGGGTTTCTTCCTGCTTTTTCAAAGTGGTCCTGGATTGCACTCATTTCTGCAACGTTGAGGGACAAGAGTTTTTCCTCGCTTAGCCTGAGCAGTTCTTTTTCACTCAGGCCGATTATGCTGGCTTCGTTGCTCATCTCTTAATCACTTTGCAATCCTCTATCTGGGGGTTTGACAAGAGGCCGGTGCAGATTGTCATGGTTTCCTCTTCTGATGGCGTGCCGTTGAAAAAATATTTTCTCCCATAGGATACGTTTTCATTTTCTTTTAGTTTGCGTGAGAGGAAATCTTCGACTGCGCGCGTGGCAATGATTGCCACGTTGTCAGTAATGCCTGTGTGTAACTTTACTTCGACTGCGAGGTCGAACTCTTTGCATGCTGGCTCGTTGACGAAAAACTTTTGTGTAATCGGGTCGGAGAATACTTCTTCGCATACCTGTGCGATTTTTTTTGGGGGTTCATCAAGGCTGATGTCATAGAATTCGGCAAATTCGAGGCTTTTGGCGCTTTTAATGCCGAGGTCTTCCCTTATTTCCGCCAAAACCCCTGCTGAGACAAAGTCGAACTTTTTTTTTGAAAACCCTATTTCCAGCCTGTAGGGGGGCATATAAGATTGTAAACTTGAAATCCATTTAAACTTGAGCCTTGGGCAAAATAATGCCAAGAGGCCGTGGCTTTGTGCTTTGTTTTTTATACGCTTTGCTGTTAGACCATATTTGGTGGTTGCATGGTCAGGGCTTTTGACGTGGTCATTGAAAAGGACGAAAAAACAGCCCAGTTTTATGCTTCTGTTCCATCCTTGCCTGGCTGTTATTCCCATGCTGACAACATAGAAGATTTGATGGAAAACATTCGGGAAGCCATTGAACTTCACTTGGAAGTAATGAAGGAAAAAAAACTCAAGGCCGAAACTGGTTCTGTAATTGGAAATGTTAAGGTAATGGTATGAAATTGCCCGTTTTATGCCAGTGGGAATTGTGGTCAGGCCAAAAATGCGCAGGCTTCAGCGGCGTGCAAGAGGATAATTAAAACCGAGTTTTCAGGCTGCGTTTAAGTGCCTGTAAAAAAGGTTTATTAAGATGTTTTTCTGAATTAAATAGGTATGGCTTCATCTGAAACGGTTACCATTTCCAGGGCAGAGTATGCCCGGTTGAAAAAACACGAAAAAATAGATGTCGAACTCCTTACAAGTCTTGTAAAAAGCCTGGAAGACATAAAGGCAGGCCGTATAAGGGAATGGGTTTAATCTTGCTTTTTGGATAATTCTTCCACAAGTTTTTTGTATTCTGGCATCATTATTTTGATTGTGTTGACTGTTTTTTGCTGGTCTTTTTTACCGCTATAATCAACTAAAAAAACTATAGCAGGCGACATTAATTTTTGAACACTTATTGTCGCCTGATAGATAGCAAATGACCTTATTTTGTTCAAACGTTTTTGTCATTTGCTATATTACAAGTTGTTCGTAAACCAAAAAATAAAGCCTGTTTTTCCCAATCTTTTTCTCCCTAAAAAACTTGTAGCCTAAAGGCTTGCCTGAAAAGGGGTTTAATTTTAGCTGTTCAACCGCATTTTCGACTCTTCGTCTCTCTTTTGAATCAAGTTTTTCAAGTTTTTCATCAAATGCACTTGTTGAAAAAATCCTGAACCCCATGAAACCGAATTGATTATGGATTAAATAAAAATCTTGCGTTTATGGGGGCGTGCCGAATATTTGTCTAAACCGATTTTCCGGTTTTTTTTACCCAAGCACAGTCTTTAATTCCGCCTAAGGGCTTTGGTCAAAAATAAAATGCCAGAATTATGTAATTGCCACCTTGGCAACCATGCCAAAATTCGGCAAATTAATTCAAGTCAAGCCCTAATCGTGGTCGTGGTCCAGGGCAAGGTTTCATTTAAAAAACCCAAGATTACTTAAGTAATATGTGTTGTCATGACTGAAGAGGCCCATCATGAGTGCGGTTTGGCTGCGATTTCCCTGAATAAAAAGATGAAGAATTATCCTCACGGCGCGGCGGCTTATTACCTTTACCGCATGATGCTGCAGCAGCAGAACCGCGGCCAATTGGCTGCGGGAATCACTACTTTCAACGAGGAGCGCGAGCAGATAATTGACACTTACCGCAAGGTCGGGCTCGTCAATGACGCGTTCCGCTCGCACAGCCAGGAAAAAAGCCTGTCCATTTTTGATAGGTATTCGGGCACTGCGGGAATCGGGCATGTGCGGTATGCCACGTGCGGCCTGGATGACGAGAGCTATGCCCAGCCATTTGAGAGGCATCATGGGAGGCACTGGAAATGGTTCAGTTTTGCGTTCAACGGCAACATCGCGAATTTCGTTGAACTGGCAAAGGAAATGGAAAAACAGGAATATCACCTGGTGCGAAACCTTGACACCGAGCTTATAATGCACCACATTGATTACCAGTTGCGCGGGGACAACAAGAAGTCCCTGCCCGAGATTTTCGGGAACCTCAGCGCGCTTTTTGACGGCGCGTACAACATTGTGTACATCAATGCCCTTGGTACACTTGTGGCTTCGCGTGACCCACTGGCTTTCCGGCCGCTCAGTTACGCGGTGTCGGATGACAAGGTTGCAATTGCATCTGAATCCTGTGCCTTGTCAAACCTTGGCATGAACCACATAAAGTCTGTTAACCCCGGTGAAATGATTATAGTTGAAAAGGGTGGGGAGCCTGAACTCAAGCAGTACGCCAAGAGCCCGCGCAAGGCCCACTGCATGTTTGAATGGGTTTACTTTGCAAACGCCGCCTCGATAATCGACGGGAAGAGTGTTTATCGTGTCCGCTGGCGGCTTGGCGAGGAGCTTGCGAAAAAAGAGCCGCTTGAAGTCAACGACGAGGATTATGTTGTCGTCGCGGTTCCTGACACTGCAAAGCCGGTTGCGGATGGTTATGCAAGCGTGCTTGGCCTGCGTTCCATGGAAGGCCTTTTGCGGAACCGCTATGTTGGCCGGACTTTCATCGAGGGCGTGGGGCGTGACGAGCGCGTGCGCGAAAAGTACAACCTGAACAAGGCTGTGCTCAGGGACAAGAAAGTCATTCTCGTTGAAGACAGTGTCGTGCGCGGGACAACCGGAAAGCCACTTGTCGAGTATATCCTGAAAAAAGGGAAGGCAAAGGAAGTGCATCTGCGCGTGAGTTGCCCGCCAATCCGTGCCCCGTGCTTTTACGGCATAGACATGTCCACGCTTGGGGAAATGATTGCTGTTCGCAACATGACGAAAAAACAGATTGAGGAAACAGGCTTTGTGGACCTGGATGCTTCCGTAATCGAGAAAATCCGCCAAGACATTGGTGCGGATTCCCTGGTTTACCAGTCAATCCAGGGATTGACTGACGGCATTAATTTTGAGGATGGCGAGAAAAGCCTGTGCCTTGCCTGTGTCAGCGGCAAGTACCCGACCCCCTGGGGTGGAAAACTCTTTGACCGCGCAAAACAAATGTACAATTCCGGGAAAAAAGGCAGGACATACGAACAGGAAGTAAAATCCTGAATCGGTATATATGCAAATCTGAAAACAGGTTGCTCAATTTCTGTGATTGTAATCCCTCTTTATCTCGTCAAGCCTTATAGAGTTTTTTTGCAAAGCCTCGGCAAACTTTCTTGCCGTTCTGAACCCTTTTGATTGGGTTATCACGTGCAAAATGGTGTGGTATAATACTTTTGCTGCAGGAGTGCCTATCTCTGGAAATGCCGGACTCATGATGAGTTCTGTAATCCCTTTTCTTAGAAGGCGGTTTCTTTTTGTGGGGCGTATTCCTGCTTCATCCAGGGATAATCTTATCACTGCCAGTGCATTTCTGTGCCTGGCGGTTTTTGGGTATTTCTCCCGGTTGGCGAGGTTCCGGTTGGCAATCCTTGAAAGCCTTTCAAAAGGACGCTTTTTTCGCGGGGGCATTGATTCATTATTAGGGGGGCCCCAGGTATAAAATCCTTTGGCTGTAATACTATTTTATGGCCAAGTTCGATGTCCTTGTCGTGGGGGGCGGGGGGCGCGAGCACGCCCTGGTCTGGAAAATCGCCCAGTCCCGGCTCGTGAACAAGGTTTATTGTGCTCCGGGAAACGCCGGAATCGCTTCCATTGCAGAGTGCGTGCCAATCGATGCCGTGGACATTGGCGGCCTGTTGAAGTTTGCCAGGCAAAAAAACATTGGCCTGACTGTCGTGGGGCCAGAGGCCCCGCTTGCACTTGGGATTGTGAACGAGTTCAAAAAACAGGGTCTTCGGATTTTCGGGCCATCTAAAGCAGCGTCAATGCTTGAGGCAAGCAAGGCATTTGCAAAAAAAATAATGCAGGAAGCACGCGTCCCCACCGCGAAATTCCGCCTTATTTCCAATATTGATGAGGCAATGGAGTTTGCACGGCAAAACGACCACGCAGTCCTGAAGGCTGATGGGCTTGCAGGAGGCAAGGGTGTTTTTGTCTGCAGGTCAAAGCAGGAGATAATGGATGCCGCAAACAAGCTTTTGCAGGAAAGAATCTTTGGCGCCGCTTCAAACATGATAATCGCGGAAGAATTGCTTGAAGGCCCTGAGGTTTCAGTAATCGGTTTTTGCGACGGAAAAACAATCAGGTTATTGTATCCAAGCCAGGACCACAAGGCAGCGTTTGACAATGACTCTGGCTCAAACACGGGCGGGATGGGTGCGTATGCCCCCGTGCCATTCGTTTCGGAAAAGCTTTTGAGGGAAGTAAAGCAGAAAATCATGCAGGCAGTTGTTGACAAAATGGGTGAAAAACGGGCCCCTTTTGTCGGAGTGCTTTACGCCGGTCTCATGGTAGTGGATGGGGAACCGTTTGTCCTGGAATTCAACTGCCGTTTCGGTGACCCCGAGGCGCAGGTCATTTTGCCGCTGCTTGAATCCGACATCGTGGAGTTGATGCTTGCCTGTGTCGAGGGCAAGTTGCTTGAAAAGGACGTGAAGCTCAAAAGCGGTGCCGCGACATGCGTGGTCATGGCCTCCGGCGGTTATCCAGGTTCTTATGAAAAAGGGAAAGAAATTTTTGGGCTTGAGGATGCCTTGCGCGAAAAAAACGTGGTTGTTTTCCACGCGGCGACAAAACTTGAGAACGGGAAAATCGTTTCAAGCGGCGGGCGCGTGCTTGGCGTGACAGGCTTTGGAAAAAACCTGCCGGATTCAGTCACTGCGGCTTATAATGCGGTGTCGAAGGTTTCTTTTGAAAAAATGCATTACAGAAATGACATCGGGAAAAAAGCACTTGCCAGAGGCGGGGCGAGGGAATGGACAAGAACACCATAAGGAGCATAATACTCCAGAAGAGGAATGCTTTGACCAGCCAGGAGATAAGGGAAAAAAGCAGGTTAATCCACGAAAAACTATTGTCTTTGCCCGAGTTTTCGGGTGCAGGTGCCATTTGCCTTTACATGAGTTTTGGCTCTGAGGTCCGCACGCCTGAACTGATTGAACATTGTTTTGGCGTGGGCAAAAAAGTCGTGATTCCAGCAATGGCAGGCTCGCTTGGTGAACTTGTGCCGGCTGAGTTCGAGGGTTTTGACAAGCTCAAGGAAGCGGCCATGGGGATAATGGAGCCGTTCCCCGTAAAGCAGGTGCCAATCGAAGAAATCAGCCTGGTCATTGCCCCCGGTGTTGCGTTTGACGAGAAACTCAACCGCATAGGCTTTGGTAAGGGTTATTACGATAAGTTCCTCGCAAAAATACCAATCGGCGTGCCCGTGATTGCAATTGCCTTTGACCTGCAGGTATTGCCCGAGATTCCGGTCGAGCCGCATGACAGGAAAATGGCGAAAATAATCACGGAAAAAAGGATAATTCCGGAATGAAGTTCATTCCTACAGCGGGTTAATTGCTTTTATCTCACTGATTTTTGAAAAATCTTTCAGGTTTTCGGGAGCGTAACAAATTTTGCTGATTCTCCTTCTCGTTTAATTTAGGTAAGCCTCCATTCTGGGCCCGAAATAAATGCTGAGTTGCTGTACGATTTGGCCCCAGTTG
>JACQJF010000058.1 GCA_016198165.1 Candidatus Iainarchaeum sp.
AATATATATTATTATTTTTTGTCAAATTACCAGAAACACTGGACCAAGTTATACTATCACTGAGTAGAAGGCCTATAAACCATGTTTTAGCAAACCCTTCTTTTGCGTGTCCCGTGTTGTTCAGGAAATACGCGGAAATGCCGTTCACCTGTATTGGATGGTTATGGCCTGGTTCTCCGTCCCACTGCTCGTCTTTGTTGAACAGGTGGATGTTTGTAAGGACTTCGTTGTTTTGCTGGTTCTCGTTTATTTTTGCCACCCATTTCGGGCCGTTTGAATCCTCGGGAAATTTTTGGTTGTCAAAAACAAAAAAAGTTTCATACGGCTGTTCAAGGTTCTTCAACTTAAGCGACACAATCCTGTTCCTACTTTTGTTGATTTCTTTTACCATGTACCTTCCACCCATGAACGGCACCACTGCCTGGTCTCCGCCTGCAAAATTCAGGTCGGTGGGAATAGGCCTTTGGAGCTGGTTCACGTACCTGTAATCGCCTGATTCATTTATATATTCGTTCAAACCAGTGCCATAGTACGGCGGCTTTAACATGAAGAGCGCGTCTGCCTTCAAACTGATTTGTTGCTTCGGGCGGATATAAACTGGTTCTGAGCCGCGCCGCTTGTAAAAATAGCACTTCTGGCTTTCCTCGGGAATTGTGAGGTTGACGTCTGCGGTGTTGAATTCAGGCTCGCTTTCAGGGTTTGAATTCAGGAAGGATTCAAAGCCTTCTTCTAAGTTGAATTTCGGGACACCGCAAAACGGTGGTACGCTTTGCTCGAAACTGTCGTTGCCGTCATAAAAAGGAATGCATTCCCCTACACAGCATTTTTTCCCGTTCTCCCAGTTTCCTTCACGGCCGACACACCGTTCAGTCGGCAGGCAGACCTCGCCATCAGCGGTTATTACAACGGAACATTTTTCCCTTTCAGACCCCGTGACTATGCCCCCGCCTTGGCCAGTGGAAAGATTGCCCTGGGGCGAAAGGTTGTTGGGCTGTGCGCACCCGAAAACAAGCAATGCCAAAAACACGGCAACTATCATAGTTTTGGAAAATTTCATCAGACAGTCATTCAGACTTACGAGCCCAGTATATTTAAAGCTTTTTTTTTATGTAGAATGCTGCTTCTTTGTAGTTTGTAGTTTATTCCTGAAATTCTTTAAAGTAGGTGTTCATATCCATGAATCTTGCAATTGTATCGCCCCTGCTTTCTATTTTTTCAATCCATTGCGCCAATAAAGCATTTTTTCCGCCCAATTTTTTCAGCCATTCTTTTCCTATCCCAAAAGCTATGGTATGGGCTACAAGTTCATTTGAAAGTCTTTCTTCCAGCATTGGGTATGTTTTCATAAAATTTTTTAATTTTAGTGCTTCCTGCTTTTGTTGTTTGCCTGTTTGTGTAAGAAGGCTGTCTTCAAAACTTTCGCCCAAATTTTGTTCGGTCTTTTGTTTGATTGAGTCAATGGCTGGTTTCATTCCAAATAATGTAACTAAAATGTTTCCCATCCAGCTTGGAATTGAAATAATTTTTGCACTTGGGGGAATGCGTGTGTCTGCATCCGGGCCAAAAGTTTCTTTAATGACTTGTTTAACGGCTTGGGCAAGTTTTTTTTTGGAAATCTTTATCTACAAACCCTTCTTCAATCATCCCTCTGCAGATTATTTTTAATAAAACCCCATACTTGTTTTTGTAGGCGATTTTTTCTATTTCCTGAAAATTCAGGCTATTTTTTTGACCAAACAATTCCGAGATAAATTTTTGTTCAAATTCCCGCAAACCAAGTTTCCTGCTCATTCTGAATACTTGTGTATTGTGTACGTGCAAAAAATCTCTGGCAATCAAGTCAATTAATGTTGCAGTTATTTCTTTTGGGCCTATTTTCCAGTCGATTAACACGCCTGCAAATGCAGGCGGGGTTTTTCCAGAAACAATAAACTCGGGGTTTTCGTCTTCAGGTTTTTGAGCCATTTTTTATGCAAATCCATTGATTTTTGAGCATAGACTTTGGCCGTTTGTCTGTGATGCCGCTTTTGTTTTCCTGGAATTTCACACTTCCACGAATACTTTCCCGTTTTCCGTTTTCACTTTGTAAACCGCAACTTCCATTCCCGGGACGGTTTCGCATGCACCCGTCTTCAAATGATATTGCCATCCGTGGAGCGGGCACGTGACTAATTCCCCGTCGAGTGTCCCCTCGCCAAGGGGCCCGCCTGCGTGCAGGCATGTGTTGTCAAGCGCGTAAAACGCCCCGCCTTTTTTGTACAAGGCAATGGCTTTCCCGTTTGCCTGCACTGTTTTTCCCTCACCCTCGCCAAGGTCATTTTCTTTCGCAACTTCGACAAATGTCCCCAAAACGATTCCCCTCCGACTACATTCTTTGGGCGGTTAATTGTTTTAACCTTTTGCAAACATGGTTTGGGCTTTTAATTTATACCCCAAAGAGGTCTTTATGGCAAAAGGAATACTCCTGCTCAGCGGCGGAATCGACAGCGCGGTTGCAGGCCACTTGGCGATAAAAGAAGGCCACACCCTGTGCACCCTTCATTTTTCGACTGAAAAAATCACGGGCAAAGAGCCAACAGAAAAGTCGAGGAAGCTTGCCTCAATGCTTGGCATAAAGGACTTTTTCCGGTGCGAGGCAAGCACGGCATTCGCGGAAATCTCGCGCACTTGTTTCTACAATTATTATTTTGTCCTCATCAAGAGGCTCATGCTGTGCAAGGCCGCAGAGCTTGCAGAAAAAGAAAAAGCCGACTTCATCGTGACCGGGGAAAACCTTGGTCAGGTCTCAAGCCAGACACTAAGCAACCTCTCTTCAATTGACCGTGCAGTTTCACTCCCGGTCATTCGCCCGCTTTTGTCCCTTGACAAGACCGAGATAATAAGAATAGCGCGGGAGATAGGGACGCTTGAAACCTCCACCGGAAAAGAGATGTGTGATGCGCTTGGGCCAAAGCACCCGGCAACAAAAACAGATTACAGCAAAGTGGTTGAAGAGGAAAAAAAACTTCCAGCTGATTTTTTTGAAAAACTAAAACTCGTGTATGAAAAACTCTGACATTACCATCCGTAGTATCTTGCCTGGCTGTAGGAGAACGCGCGTGCAATCGGCCTTATCCCTTTTGCCAGGACGGAAGGCTTGTGGAACAGGAGTTTTAGCCCCGTTGAAATCTTGTCCGCAAAACCAATGCTGTTCAGTTCACCCGGGAGCGCTCTTCCAAGTGCACTCAGTTCATCATCGCCAAGGCCATACAATGCGTCGCGCCCCCTGATTATTTTAGCGTAAGGCGGGAATTCCGCTTTCCAGAGCCGCTCATACTCTGACATTGCCTGCATGGAAAAATCGTTTTTTTCAACTGCTTTTTTTGCAACGTCTGCTGAAAACTTCCCGCTCATCAAACCCAGGTGCGAGCCTCCTTCAAACACGGGGCTCGTGAAACCAGCGGCATCCCCGACAAGCATGAGTCCCTCGGAAAAGGTTTTTGGCAGCGGCCCGGAGCTTGGAATCAGTCCCCCGAAGGTTTTCACGATTTTTTTTCCCAAAAACTCAGGCTCTTTCACGAATTCATCAAGGAATGCCTTTGCCTTGTTCTTCTCGTTTGTGACCAGTCCCACGTTTGCGCGCCCGTTGTCCTTTGGTATCATCCAGAGGTAACCGTGCGGGCTTAATTTTGGCCAGAGGTAAAAATCCAGGTAACCATCAGTCTTGATGTCAAGCATTTCATACTGGATTCCAATCACTGCGTCAAACCTTTTCTCATTCAAGCCAAGTTTCGAAGAGGAAAAGCTCTGCACGCCGGATGCGTCAATCAAAACTTTTGCTTCAAACTCTTTTTCGCCTGCCTTGATTTTCCATTTTCCATTCTGCCTTTGTAATTCAGACACGCGTGTGTTCAATTCCAGTTGTGCTCCCTCGTCCACTGCCTGCTCCGCAATCCATTGTTCCCACAAATGCTTTTCCAAGACATACCCATCTTCTGAAAGTACTGGTGCTGTGCGGTCCGGGAAAACCACGCGAACGCCTTTCACTTCTTTGGCAATCACTTTTTTTGGGATATTGAAATTGAATTTTTTTATCGCCACGTCCGAGAGGCATTCTCCGCAGTGAACCGGCACCCCGACTTCTGCATGTTCTTCCAGAATAACCGTGTTTAACCCGTTTTTTTGCGAGTGCAAAGCCGCGCTTGTGCCTGCAGGCCCCGCCCCGATAACCGCCACGTCGAAAGTTTTTGGCATAAAAAACTGTAAGATATTATATGATTAAACACTTTTAAAAATACTGGCAAATGCGCTCATTTTTTGCCGCCATAAACGATTTTGTCAATTTCAAGACTCGAGTTTTCGCTTTCCTTCCCCCAATCCCATGGCTTTAGGTCAAAAAAGCTCTTGGCTTTTTTCTGAGGCGATCTTTTTTTGTCTTTTCTTTTTTTTATTGACCGTACCATAATAGTTTCATCCTTTTCAAATTTTTATTCCTTCCACAATGGTTTTTTCTTGGTCGTTTTCCTCGAATTTTTCAAGGCCACGCTTGAACACGACCAGGCCCAAAAGCGCGCACTTGGTCCTGGTGTGGATTACCTGTCCCACGTTTTCAAACAGGTCTTTGCCCTCGAGTTTCAGGGCATCTTCCACTGTTTTTCCTTTGACCATTTCGGTCAGCATTGCAGAGCCTGCCTTGCTTATTGCACACCCAGTGGCAGTGAATCGCACGTCCGAGATTTTCCCATCCTCGATTTTTGCCTCAAAGGAAACCATGTCGCCGCACGAGGGATTTCCGCCGGTTGCCTTGAGGTTGTGGCCCGCAAGCCCACCATAGTTAGGCGGGTTCCTGTAAAGCTCAAGGATTATTTCGGTGTAGGCGCTTGAATCCATTTTTTTGTTTCACTTCCCCATGAGCCTGAAAGTTTTTTCGATTGCTTCAACTGCAGCCTCGATGTCTTCCCTGTAATTGTAAACGTAAAAACTCATTCTTGCAGAACCGCTTTCAAGCCCAAGCTCCCTCGTCAAAGGTTGGGCGCAGTGGCTCCCTGTC
Source organism: Candidatus Iainarchaeum sp. (assembly GCA_016198165.1). Lineage (GTDB taxonomy): Archaea > Iainarchaeota > Iainarchaeia > Iainarchaeales > GW2011-AR10 > JACQJF01. The sequence goes on from JACQJF010000058.1 coordinate 5,030, forward strand.
CTGATTTCAATGCCATATTCATCCAAAACCCCGCCTACGTCGTGCGGGTGGATTCCGCGTACGTTGAATGAAATCACGCCACCCCTTTTTTCCGGTATAGGGCCATGCATTTCCACGAATCCGAGCCCGGAAAGCTTTTCAAACGCGAACTTTGTCAGTTCGCGCTCGTGGCGTAAAACGTCCTCTATCCCGATTTTTTCCAGGTAATCAATTGCAGCACTCAAACCGATTGCACCGGCGCTGTGAGGCGTTCCAGCCTCGAACTTGAACGGCAGGTCGTTCCACGTGGAGTGGTCGAAAAAAACTTCTGAAATCATGTCCCCGCCGAAAAGAAACGGCGGCAGTTCCTCAAAGCGCTCTTTTTTCCCGGCAAGAACCCCGATGCCTGTAGGCCCGAGCATTTTATGTCCAGAGAAAGCCAGAAAGTCGCAGCCGATTTTTTTGAAGTCAACCATCATGTGGGGGACGCTCTGCGCCCCGTCAACAATGCTTATCGCACCAGCATCCCTGGCAATCCTTGAAATCTCTTTTGCATCATTTATCGTTCCAAGCACGTTTGAACAATGGGTAAAAGAAACCACTTTTGTTTTGTTTGAAATCTTTTCCTGCAAATCAGAAATGTCAAGCTCCCCGCTTTTCGTGATGCCAGCGTATTTTACGGTGAAGCCTTTTTCCAGTGCCAGTTGCTGCCAAGGCACGATGTTTGAATGGTGCTCCATCTTGGTGAGCAAAACCTCATCCCCTGGTTTTAGGTATTTCTTGCTCAGGGAATACGCAAGGAGGTTAAGTGACTCGGTCGTGTTCCTAGTCAGCACGGTTTCCTGCATTGACGCGTTTACAAACTTGCCGATGTTCTCGTGGGCTTTTTCAAACATTTCCGTTGCCTGCGCGCTTATCTCGCTTGAACCCCGGTGCACGGTCCCGTGGTGATTGGAGTAAAAATCGCTTATCGCTTCAATGACTTGCCGTGGCTTTTGGGTGGTCGCAGCACTGTTTAAGTAAACAAACCGCTTTCCGCGGCTTTTTTTCTGCAGAATCGGGAAATCCTGTGCGATTTTTTTTGCATCAAGCATTTTTACGCATCTTCTATCTTACCTGTTTTTTCCTCAATTTCAATAAAAACCTTTTCGCTCAGGTTTTCATTCCAGTTCAAGAGAACGCTTTCCAGAAAACCGCTGATAATCATCCTCAAGGCGTCTTTCCTGCTTATACCCCTTGACTGCAGGTAATAGACCTGTTCCTCGTCCACCTGTGCAACGCTTGCAGAATGGCTTGCCTTCACGTCATCAGCCTCTATCTCAAGCCCCGGGATGTTGTTGCTGCTTGCCTCCGCGCTTAAAAGCATGCCATGCGCCTGGAGAAATGCATTGCTTCTCTGGGCCCCCCTGGCAATCTTTATCATTGCGTCAAAAACCGACTTGCTTTTTCCCGCTACAATCCCCCTGAACACGGTGTTGCTTTGCGTGTCAGTTTCAATGTGCATTGCGGTGTTGTTCAGGTCAAAGAGCTGCTGTCTGGAAAGGAACAGTGCGTCAAACTGGCGCACGCTGCCGCCTTTTCCGCAGAGGTTGTTGAAAGTGTTTGACCTCATCATGTGGCCGTTTATCCACGCGTTCCCGTTCAGCAAGGCCGAGTCCTTTGACAAGATGGACTGGTTGTAAAAAAACCCCGTGCTTGTGTCCTGGTTTGAGTGGAGCCTTGCAATTTCCACTCTGGCTTCCTGTGCAACAAAATTGTTTTCAGAGACCGCGAAAACACCATGCCCGGAAATTTTTTCAAAGACGAGTGTCTTGTTTTCGCTTTCGAGGAAAAAAAAGTTTTTTGAAATGCTGCCATCTTTTGGCATGAATTCAACGTCTATTTTTTCGCCGGCAAAATTCTTTTCAACGAACACTGCAAACCCGTCTGTGAAAAAAGCGTTGATGAATGCCTCGAACTGGTCTTTGGGTGCATTCTCGCCTGCCAGTGCCGCCCTGATTTTATCAGGCCATTTTTCGAGTGCCTCCTGGAAAGAAAAAACCCGCACCCCGTTGCCGTCTATTGCGGGCAGGGGATTTTGTGCTTTCGTCACTTTTAACAGGCTTTCAAGCTTTTCGACGTCAACGTACTTGCTTTTTTTAAGCGGCCGCTCTTTAAAAACCGCGAAGTTTTTTTTCCTGTACCCGGCCAGCCATGCTGGTTCAGAATGCTTTTCAATAAAGCCATTGAAATCCGCAGTTATGGTTGTCTGCTGCATAAACACACGCAAAAAATTTCCAGGGGAATTTTTTTCAGCCGACGCTGTCTTCCATTTCCATCTGGATGAGCCTGTTCAATTCAACGGCGTATTCCATGGGTAACTCTTTTGTAAACGGCTGGATGAAACCCATGATTATAAGCGTCATGGCTTCGTCCTCGCCAAGGCCCCTGCTCATCAAATAAAAAATCTGGTCATCCCCGACTTTCCCAACAGTTGCCTCGTGGGCGATTGTTGTCGTAGGCTCGTCAATCTCGATGGTCGGGTAAGTGTCGGAGCGCGACTTGTCATCAAGCAAGAGTGCGTCGCACTTGGTGCTGTTTTTCACGTTCAGGCATCCCCTGCGGACCTTTACAAGCCCCCTGTAGCTCGTGCGCCCCCCGTCCTTGCTTATGCTCTTGCTCGTAATCGTGCTTGTGGTGTTTGATGCAAGGTGAACAACCTTTGCCCCTGCGTCCTGGTGCTGGCCGCGCCCCGCCAAGGCAACGCTCAAAATTTCAGCCTTTGCGCCCTCGCCAACCAAATAAACTGATGGATACTTGGCAGTGACCCTGCTTCCTATATTCCCATCAACCCATTCGACACTGGCATTCCTGTGGGCAAAAGCCCTTTTGGTCACCAGGTTGTAAATGTTGTTTGACCAGTTCTGTATAGTAGTGTACCTTACGTGTGCGCCTTCTTTTGCAATTATTTCCACTACTGCAGAATGCAGTGAATTGGAACTGTATCTTGGGGCTGAGCAACCTTCCACGTACGAAACTCTGGAGCCTTCTTCCGCAATGATTAACGTTCTTTCAAACTGGCCCATGTTCTGCGCGTTAATCCTGAAATAAGCCTGGAGCGGGACATCGACTTTCACGTTTTTTGGAACAACGACAAAAGACCCACCGCTCCAAACGGCACTGTTTAATGCGGCAAATTTGTTGTCAGCCGCAGGGACAATGGTTCCAAAGTGTTTCCTTACAATCTCTTCATGCTCTTTTAAACCCTGGTCCATGCCAAGAAAAATCACGCCCTGTTTTTCCAGGTCTTCCCGAATGCTATGGTAAATAACCTCGGACTCATACTGGCTGCCCACTCCACCCAGGAATTTCCTTTCAGCTTCGGGGATTCCAAGGCGGTCAAAGGTTTTTTTAATGTCAGCGGGGACATCATCCCAATTGGTGCTGTTTGACTCTGACGGTTTCATGTAATAAGTTATGTCATCAAAATTAATGCCCGAGAAGTCAGCACCCCACGTGGGCATGGGCTTTTTAAAAAAAAGATCAAGTGCCTTTAACCGAAAATTCGTCATCCACTCGGGCTCGTTTTTTATTTTTGAGATTTGCCTGACGGTTTTTTCATTCAAGCCTTTATCCAGGATAATTTCATAATTTTTCGTATCATTCCGAAAGTCATACTTTGCGTAATCAACTTCCGTTAGTGTCCGCTCTTTTGCCCTGTCCTTTGCCATTTTTCACTTCACCGCGACAACTTTTTCTGCAAGCCACGAATACCCTTTTTCCTCGAGGTGGCCCGCAAGCTCAAACGAGCCTGACTCCGCTATTTTTCCGTCCACAAGCACGTGCACAAAATCCGGTTTCAGGTAATTCAGAATCCTTTTATAGTGTGTGATTACGACTGCGCTGAATTCGGGGTTCCTGAGTTTTTCAACAGCCTCTGAAACAACCCTCAGTGAATCAATGTCAAGGCCGGAGTCGGTCTCATCCAGCACTGCAAGCTTTGGCTTTAACAGCATTAGCTGTGCAATTTCTGCCCTTTTTTTTTCGCCTCCGGAAAAGCCGACGTTGAGTTCCCTTTTTGCAAACGCCGGGTCTATTTTCAGTTCACTGAGGGTTTCCTGTATTTTTTTGTTGAATTCAAGCAGGCTCGTTTTTTCCTTTGGGTGCACTGCCTTGTACGACTGGAAAAGGAATTTCGTGAAACCAAGCCCCGCGATTTCAAACGGGTACTGGAAAGACAAGAACAACCCGAGCCTTGCGCGCTCGTCTGCCGAAAGCCCGTTCAGTTCCCTGCCCATGAACCTGATGCTTCCGCGCGTGACTTCGAATTTCGGGTGGCCCATTAAGATGCTTGCAAGCGTGCTTTTCCCAGAACCATTTGGCCCCATTATCGCGTGCACTTCGCCCTTGCTGACTGCAAGGTTTATCCCCCTGAGTATTTCCTTGCCATCTATGCTTGCGTGCAGGTCCGTGATTTCAAGGATTTTTTCTTTTTCCAGAAAAGTCACAACCTTATTTTTTTGCATTCATTGCAGCAGAAGTTCTCGATGTGCGAGTCCATGAACCGAAACATTCCGCTTGTGGAAGAATTTGCCTGGTTCAGGTCGGTTAAAACGTTTGGCGCCATGCTGTAAACCATTTCCTTACCCTGTTTTTTCGCATCCACGTAACTGCATTCCCTGAGGGTTTTAAGCGAGTGGGAAACCGTGCTGCGCTCCGCGTTCACGCGCTTTGCAAGCTCCTGCACCGACAAGGGCTGTTTTTCAAGCTCGTTAAGAATCTTTATCCGAAGGTCATTTGCAAGGGTCTCAAAGCACAGGTGATAAGGCTTGGAATCCCCAACAATCTTCATATGAATTATAATTCACGCATTTTATTTAAATATAATGGTGCAAAAAACGGCTTTTTGTGCTTCCAGCAAGCCAAAAAGCTTTATATCCAAAACGCTGTTTTTTTTACAGTGGTCAAAAATTCCTCCTTTTCGTTCCATGCGGGAATGGCTTTCCAGGAAGCGGGAAAAATTCGTTTTCTGGTGGCGCCTGAAAAGAATGTCTGAGGGAGAATTGGATATAGAAAAAACGCGGCTTGATACACTTGTGGCATCCCGTAAAGCCACACCTGACGACCTGAGTAGACTTGAAAAAATAAATAAAATACGAAGCAGGCGACCTGCAGACAGCAATCCGCAAAGATATGAATAACTTGCTCTGTGGCCAAGGCAATCCCCAAAGCTAGCCTGAAACAAACAGTGCAAAAAAAGCCAGTGAGGCTCAGTCGATTTCCCTGGTTTTTTTCAAAAACTTTTTTTCCACCCCGCAGTGCGGGCATTTTTCCGGTTCACTGCGCAGAATGCCTTTGTTGAAACTGAAAAAGTCTTCAATGATTTCCTGCTCGCTTGCCCCGCGCTTTGACGCAGCAAACTGCACCGCGTACGTCGGATAACCTGTTCGGGTTACCATGCCGCATTTTGTGCACTCGAAAATCGCGCCAGGCATCAATCTTCAGCCTTTGTACTGTTCCAACTGCACGCCCGCTTCAAGCAGGATATTTTTCGCAGTGTCATTCAAGGGATACTCTGCGTTGTAAACGACTTTCTCGATTCCCGCGTTGATAATCATTTTCGCGCACAAGAGGCACGGGGCATAAGTGGTGTAAAGCGTGGAACCCTTGAGGTTCACTCCGTGGTAAGCCGCCTGCACAATCGCGTTTTCCTCACCGTGTGAACATAGGCACTCTTCCAATCGCGTGCCTGACTGTGCAAAACTGTTGCACCGCGGGCACCCGCCTTCATTGCAGTTTTTCACTCCGCGCGGAGTCCCATTGTACCCTGTTGAGATAATTCTCTTGTCCTTCACGATGATTGACGCGACTTTTCTTTTCACGCAGTTGCTGCGCGTTGAAATCGTCTTTGCCACGCTGATGAAATATTCCTCCCAGCTTGGGCGGCTGGTTTCGCTGAAGTTCCTGTTCAATGCCGCGTCAACACGCGCATAGAGCTCATCAGAACTGCCGTTGTTTTCAATGGTCAAATCCGCTCCTTCAATCGTCGTTGCAAGCTGCTGCCCGGTTTCCTCCGCGTTTTTTTCCTCCATTGCCTCGGATTTGCGGAACTCCATGAGGGTCAATGGGTCGCCGTCGCGTGCGCGTGCAAGCGCGCGCTCAAACCTTTTTTCCTCTATTGAATCCACAAACCACAAGACAAAATCTTTTCTTTTTTGGAACACTCCTGCTTCCAGCGGGTGGCGGATTGAGTCCACACAATGGTTTCTCCCTGAGTCAAGCTGGTCGTTAACTTTTTCCGCCAGATGCCCCGCTCCGTACTGTTTACGCAAATCGTTCCCAAGCGCAATCAGGTTCTGCCTAATGGGGGCAATGCCTTTCCTCACCGCTTCCTGTCTCAACACGTCCGAGAGTGAATGGTACATGAAGCCTTTTTTTTCCAAGTGGCGGCAAATGGTCGTTTTCCCAGCTCCGTTCCTTCCAACAAGCCCCACAATCATAAAACCACTAAACTATGTCAAACCACGAAGTTTTTTAGGTATATTGGGGGTGGTTTGACAGATAACAAACCATGAAAATTAGCAAATCATTCCCTTGGTTTGTTATAATTATTTTTTGGTTAAACTTTAAATTATGATTGAAGGAGGCAAAATCCTTGGAAAGCCCTTTTTTGAAAGGGATACAGTGCAGGTGGCAACGGAGCTTATAGGCAAAAATCTCTGGTGCGGTAAATGTGTTGGCCGCATAGTGGAAACCGAGGCTTACCTTGGCGAAAACGACGCGGCAAGCCACGCGTCGCGCAAAAGCGCGCGGGAAAAAGGCAATCTGATGTTCGGGCAACCAGGAAATGCTTATGTATATTTCACGTATGGTAACCACTGGATGTTCAACGTGGTCACGGAGAAAAACGGCACGGCGGGCGCAGTCCTCATCCGTGCGCTTGAACCATTGCAGGGAATAGGCCTGATGGAAAAGCGCCGCGGTACACGCGACCTGCATAATCTCTGCTCCGGTCCGGGAAAACTATGCCAGGCACTTGCAATCAACGGTTCTTTCCACGGCCTTGACCTGACAAAGCCACAAAGCAAAATCTTTGTTGCCGGCACGGGAAATGCTTTGCAGGTAGTTTCCTCGCTGCGGGTTGGAATCTCCAAAGGCACCGAGCATGCCTTCAGGTTTTTTGAAAAAGAAAGCAGGTTTGTTTCAGGAAAAAAATTGAAGTATTAGTCAACGCAGACCGGGTTTACCTGACCGTCTTCCATAGAGTTAAAACACCCAAACTCATTTCTCCATTCGCTGCAGGCCCCTTCAGCGGAGTTCACGTCAGCGGCAATGCAGTCACCCTCGCACTGGCCGTTGTCCGTGCACACTGTTCCGGCGTCGCTTGTCCTGTAATTGCAGCAGTCCTGAATCAGGCCGCAGTGAGCTTTCCACTCGCCGCCGCTTTCAATGCATGAATTTTCCTCTGTTGGAAAAGCAATTTCAAATTCGTTGCTTTCTATATGCCTGAATGGCGGGAGTAGTAGGTAGCCAAATGGTCCCTCCCATTTTTTTTCAACTTGTAATGCGTATGCCTGTCTGATAAAAAAAATTCCATCAGATACTTTACGATAATTACTTTCACCTGATGGATTGCTTGGCTCCCCTGTTTTTATGAATCCTCTACCGCTCCAAATAAAAGTATTTTTTTCATTTGGTTTTATTTCAAGCATTTTATAGACTGGTGCTCCAGCTAATGGATCTGGGAGATTTTCGAAAACTCCTTCAAAAGTTCCGTTTACTTTTTTGTGAATTATAAAATTATGCTCTTCGATAAAAATTGATTTATTAGAATTATTTTGCAGTTCAAATTCAATTTCTTCTCCTGGTACATAACTTGCCTTGCTTGTTTTCAATGTAATCTCTGTATTTTTCCACCCAAGTTCCACCATTTTCCCCGCGTCAGTCCAGCTTACAAGCACTTTTATCGTGTCCCCGCGTGGGCACTCGCAGGCACTGCACACCCCGGTTCCCGGTTCGTCTGGAATGTTTTGGTATCCGAGTATTTCCACTCCCTCAACCGTCAAATAGTATTCTTTCACTATATCTTCCTCTGATGGCTGTGTCACGTACTCTCTGTTCTGGTCGGCGTGCCACACTTCCCAAGGGTTAGTCTGGCATTGTACCGGCACGTAGGAGAGCCATTGTAAATCTAAAGGTTGTTTCTCCCGCAATTCTTCCATTAGTTGTGATATTTTTTCTTCTACGAGTGTCACGGCAGGGGGTTTCTCTACAAAAGCTGACAATGCAAAATTTTTTTCAATCGGCCCGTATTTTATTTTTAGATTTAGAGTGCCGCCGTCTAATGGGCATTCTCCTTTATTAGCGTCACATGGCGGTGGCAATTCCGGCTCGCTTAATTCAAGGATTGATGAATTTACAAAAAACTGAATCAGTTCATTCCATTCTAAGTCGGAAAATGAACTATTTCTTATAATCTGTTGTCGTCCTTCCTCTGTTGATTCAGTAAAACTGATTGATTTATCGTAAATCGTCAATTTTGTATCTGTAAAAGGCCAAGCATAGTGCCTGTATTCAAGGTAAAAATTTTCGTCAACTGTTTCAGGAGTTTCCGGGCACGCAAAGAACTCGCAGTTGTTTGCCGGGTTGCGTGAAACGTACGAGCCGCCGGGGCATTGCTTTGCGTCAAGGGTGCAAACCACTGGCCCATTGGGTGGTGCTTGTGTGCAACCTGCCAAAAGCACGGCCAATGCAAGTCCAAGCAAAACCCAAAGCTTTGTTTTCATTGCATACACTGTTGTTTATTTTCCTTAAAAACTTTTGTCCAAGCGTTTTTCGCAAAAAAAAGTAAAAAAAAGCCCCCCGAAAATGGGGGGGGCGATTTAATTTTTTTTAATCCTTGGCCCGAAGGTTCTTCCATTCTCCTGGAAGGTCGAATTCATCCAAGAGTGGCATTATTATCGCCTTGGCTTCATAGATTGCCGCCTGGAAACCCACGATTATCGCCCTTTGGCTATGCCTTCCATGGTTTGTGTCAAGTTCTGACTGAAACCTAATCATTGTATTGATTTTTGTCTGGAGCTGTGCAAGTTGAGGCGAAAGGTCAACGCTGTTGTTGTCATTGTCGAATTCTTGAAGATTGTCCCTTGCCTCGGTTGTATTTTGTATTACAGTCGTCCACCGGTCATAGGTTTTCTGCCCGCTGCCTGCGGCAAAAACCATTCCCGACATGAGCAATAGGCCTGCAACTATCAATATATTCTTGTTCATTAGGTAACTCCTCCCATAAAGCTTTTTTTCCACGGCTTTTCAAAAAAAAAGCCGGTTGGAGAAATTTCAATGGAACTCTATTTAAGTTTTGGGGGGGCTGGTTTATTTTTACTCCCTCGCCCTAAGGTTATCCCAGCTCATATCAAGGTCATATTGTTTTAGTATTGGCGTTATTATTCGTTTAGCTTCATGTATGACATTTTGGAATGCATCTATGACCATTGAGTTGTTTTCACTATTCCTTTTTTCGTTGACATTAAGGTCTGCCTGGTAATCCATCATTTTGTCTATTTTTATCTGGAGTTCAGCAAGTTGCGCTGAAAGGTCAACGTTTTCATTCCCTTCGTCGAATGCCTGAAGGTTTGCTTTTGCCTCAGTCGTATTTTGTATGATATTTGTCCACCTGTCGTAGGTATTTTGTCCGCTACCGGCAAACACCATTCCGGACATGAACAGTAGGCCTGCAAATACAATCATTGTTTTATTCATGTTTTTTCCTCCATTGTTTTGCGGCTTTTTTCAAAAATAAAGCCTTGGATAAAAATCCAATGGAACAACATTTAAGGCTTGGGTGGAACAAACTGGAACAAGAGTCCCGGAAAATGCTCTTTTAAAAACAATCCATGCCTTTTTTGGTTCATGGAGTGGCTTTTCTCGAACATCGAGGCCCTGCTTTTGCAGTTTGGCTACCTGGCCCTGTTTGCAATCGTTTTTGCCGAGTCGGGGCTTTTCTTCGGCTTTTTCCTTCCCGGTGACTCCCTGCTTTTCGTGGCAGGCCTTTTGGCTTCACAGGGCTATTTTAACGTCTTTATCGTGTGGATGGTTATTTTTCTTGGCGCGGTCCTTGGCGACCAGGCCGGTTACTGGATGGGGAAAAAATGGGGCCGCGGTTTTTTCGTGCGCCCGAACTCGTGGCTTTTCAACCCAAAGCGCCTTGCACAGGCAGAGCGCTTCTACCAAAAGCACGGAAAAAAAACCATTGTTCTTGCGCGCTTTGTCCCGGCCGTGCGCACGTTCACCCCGATTTTTGCAGGAATCTCAAGAATGGACTATTCCACTTTTGTGAAGTTCAACGTGCTTGGCGGTTTCCTCTGGACGACCATTTTCGTAAGCGCCGGGTATTTCCTTGGAAAAACTTTTCCCGACGCGGAAAACTACCTTGCCATAATAGTGCTTGCGGTCATAGTCCTTTCAGTCATTCCACTGGCGTTTGAGTACCTGAAAAACCGCAAAAAGTAACTTTCCCTTGGCCAAAACACGATTCCATTATTGCAATATTTGCCCTTGTGCCTTGTACCATTTTTCGTATTGTTTGTGGTTTCCGGCAAAGTAAATGGTTCGCTTTTTTGCTTCTTCTTTAAATGCAACCCTGTATTGGCCTGTTTCAGCAACAAAATACGGCAAACCTTTTTTCAAGTGACGGGCTTTTTCAAGCGTTTTTAGTTGTTGTATTTTTTTCCAGATTCGTTCTTTTTCACTTGAATCCATTTTTGAGTAAAAAACGTCCCAGTCATTGGCATAGTGCAGTTCAAGCAAGGAAATCACTTAAAGCCGTATTTTTTCTTGACTTGTTCTTCTGTCCAGACTTTTCTTTTTCCTTGTTTGATTTCAGTGTCAATTTTAATCATTTTTCTAAGAACTAGCTCGTCTTCAAGTTCCTTGAAATTCTTGTAAACCTTGTGCCTTTTTCCAAGCTCCAAAATACCAGCTCGAATTACTTCACTTTTGTTTTTAAACATCCCCGTGTGGGTCATTTTTTCCACTATTAATTCTTGTGCCCCTTCCAAGCGAACCAATGTTTCAGCCATTCAAAACCACCAATAAATAGTATATCA
>JACQJF010000008.1 GCA_016198165.1 Candidatus Iainarchaeum sp.
ACCATACCAGATAAAAATAGTCCAAAAAACAGAAGAATGTTTCATTCCATTAAACCCCGTGGCAAGACCACGGGGTATTCAAAATTTAATAAAAAAAGACACGGAGTAATCAGACAAAAACAACCCCAAAGAAGAATCACCGCCGCCTTTACCAGAGCAATACTCCACAACTTCTCAATGAGCCATCTCTACGGCTGAATTATGTCCCATAGTCCGGGCACACGAAAGATATATATACCACAAAAACCATAATGTTTCGAATATTTTAACATGACAATACCCAATGGGCGTCAGATAGGTTTGGTTAAACAGGGACAATTGGCGTGGTTTTTTTGAAGGAACATTTTACAAAAATTTTGTTTATTGCAATGGTATTGGCTGCTTTTAGCCCAAATGCTTTGGCGGGGGCGGTAGACGTAAACGTCTGGCGGTTTGCAACCAACCAAACCGGCGGCCAGGGAACTGACACAAACTACAATTTTGCTGACGGTTTTCCATTTTTGAGTGAATACCATGACGGGAACCTGCAGATAGACTTCAATGTTTCATCCCCTACAGCTGGGCAAAACATTTTGCTTGACTTTAACCTGACTACGCACAACAAAGTGGGTGGCGGAGACAGAAACTATGTAATATATGTTGACCTGAACCTGGCCGCAACAACCCTCCCAGGCCAAGTCTCAAGATTGTGTGACACCAACAATTTTACAAGCCAGGTAATGTGTAGGATAGACCTCAATATTTCCAGAAGCGTTGTCACCATTGACGGGAATTTTTTTATTTTAATGAAAGTCTATGACGCAAACAATGCTGGGCAGAAAGCCGCGTCTCCAAACACTGACACAAACCTTTCACAAAAATCGCTTGGAATTGACAACCAGGCGCCAAACCTCACTTGGGATGGGAACCATGCAACCTGGCAGGCGTTTGACGCCAACGTTATTTTGACTTGCACAGATTACAATTCCACTGGGGGGGACGCAAACAATTCTGGTTGCGGCCCAAGGCGCTACAGGGTTGACACCGACAGGTCTTCAACCATTACAATGCCTGCAGCTTTTTCAACTTTTGACGCAAATGTGCTTATTGGCCCAAGCGGGGATGGAAATTACGCGTTTGACTGGAATGTGACCGACCTTGCCGGAAACAAAGCAATTAGTGCCAGTGGGCTTAGCGGGACAACAGACTATAACAGGACTTACGTCCAGATTGACAAAAGCAGTGCTCAAAGTATTAGCATTACCAACTCTGGGGGCAATGGCGGGTCTGACAGGAGAAATGGGACAAGTTTTACTTTAACATACAGCCCTTCTAGCGACGGAAACGGTTCTGGTATTGACACATATTATATTACTCTTGATAACAATTCAAATTGGATAAACAATGGGACAAGCACATCGTATCCATATTCATTGGACTCAAGTGCAAAGCTGCCGGCCACCATAACTTTCGGCGTGCTTGGAAACGACGGCGTAGATAAAAACACTGCACTTGTAACCTATGCAGTAACGTTTGAAGGAGGTTCAGGTGGCCCCGGCGGAACCTCAGAAGTATGTGGAAACGGAGTCTGTAGCATTAATGAAACTACCTCAAATTGCCCGACTGACTGCAAAGCTGTCTGTGGCGACAAAATTTGCACTGGCAACGAGTCAAGAGCCACCTGCCCACAGGACTGTATAGAAGGCTGTGGAAATACAGTTTGTGAAGAGACCGAAAGCTGTTTTGTCTGCCAAAGTGACTGCGGGGTCTGTGAATTTACTTCAACTGAAACAATAACTGAAAAAGAATTGGATGCACAACCAACTGTAGAACACATTGTGGATGTGCTTGGAAATGCAGGGTTTTCTCAAAATGAAATAGATAATGCCATAAAAATTGTAGGCGAAATCAAAGTTTTACGAAATATTGTGGAGGAAAAAAAGGTTACTTCAGAGGGCTGGAACGTATTTGAAACAACAATACAACTGTCTTTTTTTAACAATGGCGACGCAGAACTTAGGAATGTAAAAATAGTTGAACAAGTGCCAAAAGATGTTGCACAAACAAGTTCACAAATTGTTTCAGACAGCCCATACATTGTGTTGGAGGACGACCCTGTCATTCAATTTGAACTTGTCTCTATACAACCAAATTCAATGTCAACTGTTTCATATTCAATTTCAGGAGTAACAGCAACTAACAATGAAGCATTTGGCTTATTTGGACCACCAATAGTGGCAAGCCTGCAAAGTTTCACAGCAGGACCCGCACCAGTGTGTACAACTGATTCGGATTGCGATGACAGGAATATTTGCACGGTTGACCGTTGTGTGAAAGAAAAATGCGCTTTTGCCCAGGCAGAAAATGGATATGCTTGCGGGTTCGACAAAGAGTGCAGAAATGGCATTTGCACACAGATTTCAGGAACCACACAACCAGTAGCAGGAAAACCGTTTAATAACTGGGTTCTAGTTGGTGTCGTTATCTTAGTGATTGCCGCCCTCAGCATTTATGCACTTCGGAAAAAATGGAAAAAATAAGAACCCGCCCTATTTTTTTAGCTTGTTTCGAATTCTATTGCTTTTGGTCAGCGTGGCACTTGTTTCAAACATGGCTTTTGCAGAAGCAACCTGCGGTGACGGAATATGTGAGGCTGAAGGCGCTGAAAATTCATGCATTTGCCCACAAGACTGCGGTTCATGCGAAGGACCTGCTCCAAATGCCGTGTGCAAAGAGTTTGCCTGCGTCAACAATATTTGCCTTCCCAAGCTAACGCAAAATTGCTGTGGCAATGATTCCTGTGAAGTAGACGAGTCATATGGCACCTGTTCAGTGGACTGCGAGCCAACATCACTCGAACTAGAAATTCTTTTTCCACAGGAAAATGAAACATTTTTTCTGGGCGAAAAAGTTTATTTAAGAGTACAAGCTACTTCAAGTGGAAGAAATGCCGCCTCAGCAGATTTGAATGTTTCAAGTTTTTTTGGGTTCCTAAGGTTGTTTAATGACGGAAAACATGAAGACGATGGGAGCTATGACAAGTTTTTTGCAAATAGTTTTTTTTTAACGGATGTGAATTCAGGGATATTTGACTTGAACTTTCAAGGTAGTTTTCACGGAATATCTGCAACCACTACAAGAAAAATCAATATTGAAACCAGTCTACGCACTGAGTTAGAAATTAAAAGTAAATTTAAGCGAGGGCAAACAATTTGGGGAAAAGGCAGGATTTTAAAAAGAACTGAGCCAATTTCTTCATTTTTAAACATCCAGTTATTTGCGGGAAATGAAAAAACTTTTGAAATATGGACACAATCAGGCAGCGATGGTTTTTTTGATTTCCAATACCAATCAAGCCTTATTGACGCACTTGGAGAATGGACCGCCAGAGTTTCTGGTCAAGACTCAAACCAAAACAAAATTTGGACCGAAAAACAGTTTTTGTTACTTGACGAAACTTCCAGAGATGAGTTGTTTGTAGAAACTGTAAACAAATTAAGCTCAGAGCTTCGCCGCGGAGAAAAACTGGAGTTGTTCGTAGAGGTTAAAAATGACGAAAACAGCCTTATTAATGATGCAAACGTTTTTTTGGAAACACCTTTTGCTGAAAAAGTGAAATTTGATAGGATACAAGGTGGAACCTACGCTGTATTTTACTCTATACCGTCAGCTCTCCAACTGGGAAAACAGATATTTCGTGTTGTTGCCTCAAAAGAAACAGCAGATTATTCTGCAGAAGGACAATTGTTGGTAATACAAAAAATTACAAGTGCTTTATTAGATATAAAGATTCTGGAGCCTTCAGCCAACTATTATCGTGTGGGCGATACAATGCCGGTACTGATAAAAGTTTCTTATTCTGACCAACAACCGGTAATAAGTGGCAATGCCAAATTGCGGATAAAAGACAAAGAATTTTTGTTAGAGCCAGTAGAAGAGGGACTTTACAGGACAGAAATCAAGATAAGCGAAACCGACTACGGCGAGCCAGACCTGTTTTTCAATATAACTGACGAATTTGGAAACGACTCTTTTATTCAAAAAAAGATTACAGTTGCCCAAAAGACAATTTTTTTTGAACTATTGGAAAACCCAGTGGTAACTGTAATTATACTTGGGGTATTGATTGGAATTGGATTTATAGTTTTTATGCCATTTTTTGTACTTTTTTCAGCATATGATCTACGGGAAAAAAGAAAAAAACTGTTACAGCAAAAGGAATTATTGCAAAAACAGTACTTTAGCCAAAATATAATCGACAAAAATGCGTATGAAAGCCGTTTACGTGAATATGAAAACAAATTGGAAAAAATCGAAGAACACTTAAAGAAGATGAAAAAATGAAAAAACTGCTTGTTACCGTATTTTTATTGTTTTTAGTTGCCCAGGTAATGGCTCTTTCGGTCAGTCTAGACAAAAATATAGTTAAAAAAGGAGAAAGTGTTTTATTTTCTGGTTCTTGCAACCAAAACGAGCCAGTTAAAGTAGTGGCTTTGAGGCAAACATTGGTTGTTTTTGAATCTGAATTTGAGTGCCCTCCAACAGGGGAATGGGAAATACCACAAGAAATTAGTTTTTTGACACCCAGTGGAAAATGGAAAATTTTTTTTTCGCAAGAAACCTCAATAAAAACAGTTTTTTTAACTGTAACCCCTTCAAGAGAAAGCAGCTTATTTGTCACTGATTTTTTCAACGAACCGCCCAAAAGCGCAAATCGGCTGGATTTGATTGTTTTGGATCTCAAACTATTAGAAAACAGCGTCCCTGTCACAAATGCAGAAATAGTTTTTTGGGACTTAAATGGCCAACAAAAAAAAATGCAGGAATCCGGAGAAGGAATCTACAGGGGGTTACTTGAAATCCCTGCATCTGCCACTCTGGGGAGTTTTAATTTATTTGTCGCGGCAGAAAAAATTTATGACACTCAAAGAAAAGGCACTGAATTCTCAACCAAAATTGCAATTAATCAAGCTCCAATTGTAGTAATAGCTGAAGAACCACCCCGCTTTTTGTTTGAAATAGGCAAACCAGTGGACTTGAAAATAAGGGCAACATACTTGAATAAAGCACCCTTAGTGGATGGAAAGGTAGTTTTGATAATGAATGACACCACAACTGAATTAAACATGCAAACACCAGAATTGTTTACCACGTCTTTTATACCCCTAGAGCAGAATTCACAAACTAAAAAGATTAAAATTATTGCAGAAGACAAGTTTGGGAACAAAACTGAAATAGAAAGAAATGTTGTTTTTTCAAGCGGTTTATTTGTCGATTTATACTTATTCGCCCTTTTGTTTTTGGCCATAGCAATCATCGGAATTGGTTTTTTGAAAGTGGTTTTTCCAAAAGTCAGGCAGAGCACAATAAAGCTACAAAGACCAGTTTCTGAAGCCGAGATTCGGGAAAAAATTAAAAAGCTTCAAACTGAGTATTATAATGACCAAAAAATTAATAGAAAGGAATATCAAGAAAAAATGGCCGAATTCCAAACAAAACTTGATGAGTTGAGGAGCACATGAAAGCAAAAGATTTTCTTCCAAGTGATTTTATTCCAATCCGAGTGGATTTATTCGATGAACTACTAGATGATAGGGCTTTGGAGCGTGGTTCTGTGATCCTTTTATCCGGTGGGGCTGGAACAGGGAAAACCACTTTTTGCATGCAGTCAATTTACTATAGTGCTTTAGCCGGGGAAAAATGTATTTATTTATCATTCGAAGAAGAGCCAAAAAACATTAAAAAGCACATGAAAAAAAATTTTGGATGGGATTTTGACAAACTTGAACAGGAAGGAAAAGTCGCAATAATAAAACTTGACCCGATCAAGGTTTCAAGACAAGTAGAGCAGCGGATTGATGAAAAAAAAGGGCTGCTTGAAATAAAGTTGGAAGACATACAGTTTCCATTCAAGCCAGATAAAGTCTGTGTAGACTCTTTATCTGCATTATCAATTGCATTCCAGGGCCAGGAAACTTACCGTGTTTACATAAAAGAACTATTCGAACTTCTCACAGGCTTAAACGCAGTCAGTTTTGTGATTTCCGAAACAGACCAAATCCCCAAGGTTTATAGCCGCACTGGAACGGAAGAATTTTTGGCTGACGGAGTAATTGTATTGTATAACAGTTTAAATGGCGAAAAACGAGAAAATGGTATAGAAATACTAAAACTCAGAAGCGGAAAACACTATAAAGCAATGGTGCCATATGAAATCACGGAAAAAGGCATACGCTTCAACCTAAAACACTGACATTTGGCAAAGACGATTAAAGCGTGTAACTTTTTGACAAATTCAGCTTGGTTTTATTCTCTTAAGTCTTGGAATCCTGTCGTATACGTGGTCAGTGGAAGCAATTTTCCTGTCTTTCACCAGGGCAGTGGCAGCGTGAATTGAATCAAATACACCCACGCCAAACTCTTGCTGCAACTCCAGGCTTTTTTGCAGGATACCCCTGTTAAAAGTAACGATTTTGAGGCGTGGAATTTTTTGCAAAAGGGCTTCCAAAACGTTTTCAGCAAGAAAATCATTAAGCTCCCTCTTAACCACAAACTCGACTTCAATAAACGAAACCGCAGACGTGTATAAGTCATCTGTAGAATCAGCTATTGTTTTGGCAAATTCAAGGTGACGGTCGGATGGCTTGAGCAAAGCATACAAAATATCGGCGTCAACATACATTTTATTTTCTCCATCTTTTTTTTATTTCCCGATAAGCGTATTCCTCCGCCCTCACGTGAAAACGGGTTTTAATCAGGTCAAGCTCCTCGCCTATGTGGAGAAGCGCATAGCGCAAAGCCTCGGACTTGGTCTTCACATAACCTTGTTTTACGAGTTCGTCCAAAACCTCTTCAGTAACCCCTTCAAACTTCACAGTCAAAGTAGACACAAAAAACCACCTATTAAAACAATAGTGAAACACTATTAATAAAACTGTGACGTATGAAAAAAAAACAAGCCCGATACATTAAAATACCCCCCACCCAAATAATATCTCATGCGGTTTAAGTTTGCAATACTAATACCTCTTGTCCTTGTTCTGCTCGTGCTCTTTGGGTGCACGCAGAGTTCCACTGGCGAGGGGTTTTCCGTGACAAAAACCGCAAGGCAACTCGAACCACAGACAACAAATTCTTTGACAACAGCCCCGCAAACAAAAACCGGGTCATCCCAGGACGGCAACAATCCCCAAACCGAGCCAAGGGACACCAACCGCGCAGAACCAAGCGATGTCTACAAAAAATGCGATGTGCCAAAATTCGACCTGAACCAAAGTTACTTTGCTTACCTTAACTCAAGAATTGACTCTTATGAATTCGCGAATGCTGACGTGAACCTCAACATTCCACAAAACAGCCAGAAATGCTATTTCTACCAGTACAAGGGACAAGCCCCGGTGCTCATTTACCCGCGGCAAACAATCCATGTTACCTCAGACGCACTCTTTAACAGTACTGGTATGCCAGACCTGCAAGACTTGGTTGCAGAAATAAACTCGGACAAGTACGTGTACGTTGGCCAGTTCACGACCCCGATACCAACAGACCTTGACTTCAACCAAGGCGATGTTGCGGTAATCCCGTTCATGGGTGGAAGATACCAGGTCCTTGAAATGGACAAAGACCAGAACGGCGGAATGATAAACTCCATAAAATTGAAAAACATTGTAAGGCAGAGCGAAGTGTTCATGGTTGCAAACCATAGGGGTTTTCCTTTTGACCAAAACCAAGTTGGAAACTTCAAGTGGGTTTCTGAAATACGCCAGTCACCAGGAACCATAAATGGGGTTGAAATAGGGAATGACCGTGAAAGATGGGTCGGGGGAAACGGGATATACGACAACCCGCCGCTTTATGGCTTGGACAACTTGCACAACAAAAGGCCAAACTCGGCAGACTTTTTGAACGGTACAGGGCACCAAAAGGAAGACTTTGCAAAAACATGGTTCAACGGGTTTGAGGCAAAGCCAAAGACAACCATGAAAATCGGGGGAGGCATGCTAACCTTTGATGACTCGAACGTTTCGTTCGAGCACAGAATACCTTTCTTTGTAACGCTCAATGTAGGGGGGAATTCCTCGTTTTTGTTTGACGGAAAAACGATTTACTACCGGTTCAACGACATGAACAACGTTTTTTCCTATAGGTACGACCAAAACCAGAACTGGAGAAACATTTCGTATGTCGAAGGAAACGTTACCTCGCCATTCCCCTTGGTTGGCGGTGCAAGCCAGACATATTACTACAGACTGTTTGTCGACAGGGAAGAATTTGACGGCTACCTGATTTTGAATGGAAGTACACCACAAAACAGAATATTCACAAAATATGGGAAAATTATAGAGTTCCTTGGAACCGACTTGGGTGAGGATGGCAGAGTTGACAAACAATATTATGTGCCGGATTTGAGTGATTTTGGCGGCGGAATAGCAAATGAGTATTGGGTCGCCCATTTCAAGGTTAAAGAATTCCCATCAAGGCACTCGTCTGACATTACAGAATTCATCCAAACAGACACCCATGACTTCATTATTTTCCCAAACAGCCAGTTAAGCTATTATGACAGCGATGTTAACTACGCGAACTCTCTTGGGGTCAGATGGATTCTGAATAATGACCCGGCAAGCGTTGCAGTCAAGAAAGCTTTCACAGACTATGGGACGAGGATTGAACTTGACGCTAACGCGGGAACCATAAACCACCTCGTACCACAGACCCAGCCAAGGGTCTTTATGGGCATCCAGGTAAAAGAAAGATAAAACCAAAGAAGAAGCCTTTTTAAATCTTTTACACCCCGTAATATATTCCGTAAAACCCTGGGTTTCTTGGTTTTTTGAACGATTATTTTGGTTTTTTTTGTGTTTTTTTCGGAGGTAATGTTGAATGGCATCCAGTAAACCGCACCTGAACATCGTGTTCATTGGTCACGTCGACCATGGCAAGTCAACCCTGGTTGGAAGGCTCCTGTACGACAGCGGGTCGCTTCCGGAACAGGAGTACAGAAAACTCAAAGCTGAAGCAGAGTCAAGGGGAAAAGGCACATTCGCATTCGCTTATGTCATGGACAACCTCAAAGAGGAAAGGGAGAGAGGGGTAACCATTGACGTTTCCTACAAGAAATTTGACGCGAAAAAAAACGTTTTCACAATCATTGACGCGCCTGGGCACAGGGACTTTGTAAAAAACATGATTACAGGAACAAGCCAGGCAGATGCAGCGGTCTTGGTTGTAGCGGCAAAAGAAGGGATCCAGACCCAGACCAAGGAACACGCTTTCCTTGCACAGGTCATGGGAATCAAGCAATTGGCTGTTGCAATCAACAAAATGGATGAAGTCGGCTACGACGAGAAAAAATACGGCTCCATGAAGGACGAGGTAACCAAGCTCCTCAAAGGAATCGGTTACAAGGACGAGCAGTTAAAGTTCATCCCAATCAGCGGCTGGGTAGGCGACAATGTAGCCAAAAAGTCAGAGAACATGAAGTGGTACACGGGAATGACACTCATTGACACCCTTGACACTTTTGTTGCACCGCCTTCGCCGACAGACAAACCATTGAGGCTCCCGATACAGGACGTTTACACCATAAAAGGGGTTGGATGCGTCCCGGTCGGAAGAGTTGAAACAGGGATACTCAAGACAAATGACAAGATTATTTTCATGCCAAGCGGAAAACTGGGCGAAGTCAAGAGCGTGGAAGCACACCACGAAAAACTTGACGAGGCAAGACCCGGTGACAACGTTGGATTCAACGTTAGAGGCGTGACCAAGGAAGAAATCGCAAGGGGCGACGTCGTGGGACATGCGAATAATCCTCCGACGGTTGCAAAAGAGTTCACTGCACAAATAGTTGTCTTGAATCATCCTACTGCGATTCCAATCGGTTACACTCCGGTGTTCCACATGCACACTGTCCAGTTGAGCTGCACGATAACTGAAATCCAGAAAAAACTTGACCCGAAAACAGGAGCAGTCAAGGAAGAGAACCCCAAGTTCCTGAAAACGGGTGACGCGGCAGTAGTGAAAATCACTCCGCTCAAACCGGTTGTAGTGGAAGAATTCAAGTCTTTCCCGCAGCTTGGAAGGTTTGCAATCAGGGACATGGGCCAGACGGTTGCAGCAGGGATAATACTCAGCGTTGTCAAGAAGTAATGATGTTATTGCTTCTTTACACCCCCATTTTTTTTATTGTAGCGCAGTGTTATATTCAGTATTACCGCCCCTTCAAAGAAGGGAGGGCAGATACGCGGTGTAAACTCTGACGCAACAGTTTGTGGGTTGATGCAAAAATGCCAAAGGCAAGGGTAAAACTTTCAAGCCCGGACTATGAGCGTCTGGAAAACATCTGTAACCAGGTGATTGAAGTAGCCGAGAGGACAGGCGTCAAGCACTCCGGAAAAATACCGCTTCCAACCAAGAAACTCATCATCCCCACCAGAAAAGGCCCTTGTGGCGGTGGAACCGAGAGCTATGAAAGGTGGCAGATGAAGGTCCACAAAAGGCTCATTGACATTGACAACGACGAGCGCACACTCCGCAGGATAATGAGAATAGAGATACCCGAGAACGTGCACGTCGAAATCGAGTTCAAGGAATAACTGGTTTTTTTTCTCTTTGAAAAAATACCTTAATTAACCCCTTACTGCCCCTATTTCTCTGAATGAGTGAAAAAGATTCTTCAGGCCAGGGACTTCTAAGCAGGCGCGGCTTGCTTGCGGTTCTGATTGTCATTGCAATAGCACTTGGAATGGGTTTTTACCTGCTTGGCCAAAACCCAGTGGTGCAGGAAAACCTTGGGAAAATCGCTTTCCCGGGCACGCAGGATGGGGGAACCGGGCAGGGGTTTAAGCCAGTGGAAAATGCGCAGGAAAACCCGGTTGAAAACCAGGAAGGCACTGGCGTGGATAACGGTTCTGGAAGCGGTGCCGGCGATGCCGGTGGCGCAGGCAACCAGACAGGCAATAACGACGGCGGGAATGGCGATTCCGGTAACGGCGGCGAAAACGGGGGCGATGGCGAGGAGGGCAATGGTGGCCCTGATGTCCCTGGCTCCTGCATTGAAAGCGAGGGAAGGATTTGCGAAGAAGGCCAGGAATGTGACGGGGCGGTCCTCTCGACAACCGACACTTTGGAATGCTGTTTTGGCGATTGTATCGGCTGACAACAGGGGCAAAACAGGCGCAGGCACTGTTTCGTATTAATGGCTGCAAGAAGAACTGGATAGCCCCCTCCCCTTGTAGCCCCTAGTTTTTTTATTAAGTCCTCCCTACAAGTTATTCTTGCATGAAGTACAGGTTTCTTGAGGACATAGCCATTGCAGACGTGGCGTTTGAAGCCTTCGGTAAAACGGCAGGGGAATTGTTTGAGAACGCGGCTTTGGCACTATTCGAGGTAATGGCTGACACGAAAAAGCTGAAGGCGAAAGAAAAACTGAAAGTGGAACTTGGGCCAAAAAGCCTTGAAGGCCTGCTTTACTCGTGGCTTTCGGAACTCGTTTTCCTCAAGGACACACGGGAAACCGTCTTCAAAAAAGCAAGCGTGAAAATAACGGGGAAAAACGGGGAGTTTTTCCTTTCGGCACAGGTGTCCGGGCAAAAAATAAGCGAGCTTTCTGGAAAAGAAATCGCTGCAACCGATGTCAAGGCAATCACAAAGCACCTGTTTTCCCTGAAAAAAGAGAAAGGAAAGTTTAAGGCACTTGTCGTGCCGGATATATAAAAGTGGTTACAATGGAACATGCAAACATAAAAAGTTACAAGGCAGAAAAAGTAAACGACTTTGTCTGGGAGATTCCAAAGACTGAAAAGAATGGAATGAATGTCCCAGCGCGCATTTATGCTTCTGAAAAACTTTTCAAGGAAATGGATAGCGGGGTTTTTGAGCAGATAACAAATGTTGCATGCATGCCAGGGATAAAGAGGTATGCACTTGCGTTTCCTGATGCCCACTGGGGTTATGGGTCTTGCGTTGGGGGGACAGCAGCATTTGATTTAAGGGAAGGGGTAATCAGCCCTGGAATGATTGGTTTTGATATTTGCTGCGGCATGCGGATAATAAAAACCAATTTACACGAAAAGGACGTGCGGCCAAAAATCAAGGAGATTGTCAACGCGCTTTACAGAAACGTGCCAGTGGGTGTAGGCGGGAAAAGCAGGTTCAAGTTGACACGCAGTGAGTTCCAGGACTTGATGACAAATGGCGTGAAGTGGTGTGAAGAAAAAGGTTATGGCTGGGGCAAGGACCACTTGGCAGTTGAAGAGCATGGAAAAATAAGTGGAGCAGACCATTCAAAAGTCAGCCAAAAAGCAGTTGAAAGGGGCTTGAACCAGCTTGGAACCCTTGGAAGCGGCAACCATTATCTTGAGGTGCAGGTCGTTCCAAAAGGCGGGATAGCTGATGAAAAAACAGCCAAGGCGCTTGGCATTGTAGAAGAATGCCAAGTTGTCATCATGCTGCATTGTGGCTCCCGCGGATTCGGGCACCAGGTTGCAACCGATTACTTGGAAGTATTTGAAAAGGCTATGCCAAAATACGGGATAAAAGTAAACGACAGGCAACTTGCCTGCGCGCCGTACGAGTCGGCAGAGGGGCGCGATTATTACGCTGCAATGGCTTGTGCCGCAAACAATGCTTTTTCCAACAGGCAGGTAATTGCGCATCAGATACGGGAAAGTTTCAGGGAAGTCTTCAAAACCGACCCTGAAAAACTCGGGATGGAAATCATTTACGACGTTTGCCACAACATTGCAAAAATCGAGAAGCACTTTACCGGCGAGAAAACAGAGAAAGTGATTGTGCACAGGAAAGGCGCCACGCGCTCATTTGAACCGGGGCATGAGGAACTCTGGGGCGTGTACTCAAAAGTCGGGCAACCCGTGATTGTGGGCGGTAGCATGGAAACCGGGTCCTATTTGTGTGTTGGGACAAAGAAAGCCATGCAGGAGACCTTTGGAAGCACGATGCATGGAAGCGGGAGAACCATGAGCAGGCAGAAAGCCAAGAAAATGGTGAAGGGTGAAACCCTCCAAAAGGAAATGGAGAAGCGCGGGATTTTTGTAAAGGCAGCGTCATACGCCGGCTTGGCCGAGGAAGCGGGCCTGGCGTACAAGGACATTTCAGAAGTCGTGAACACCATGCACAATGCGGGAATCAGCCTGAAAGTCACTGCACTCAAGCCCATTGGCAACATCAAAGGGTAAAAAGCGGGAAAATTTGTGGAGTTGATAAAACTGGACATCAAAAAGGTTCCAAAGGACTTTTTTGGCAAGCTAAAAGGAATTGGAAAATTCAGCCAAAAAGACGAGTTGATGATTCAGCGCTTATCGAAAAACACCGAGGCACTTGCGCCAATTAAAAGGCCGGAAAAAAAAGAGCCTATGCCAAGCAAAAGAGCCAGCGAGTAATCAGGCACAGGGAAAGAGACAATGGCGCTCCTTGCGCCCATCACCTGGGACTTTATTGTTTCAAGGTCAGCCGAGTTCTTTTTTGATGCACTATCAACATACAAAATTGCAAGGGCAAAGAACAGAACTGCAAGAAAAGCGCTTGCAAGAACAACTGCCTGTTTTTTGTCCATTTCATTTCCCCGCCAAAAAGAGATTCAGGCTGCCTGCCTTTGGGAGGACTAAAACCATTTTGCCTATAATGTCACGGGGCCGGACAGTATAGGAATCGGTGTACGGGTTTTTGTCGCCTTTTGTCCTGAACCCGGTGGGGTTTGTTTCAACCACGCGGTGGATGATTGTTTCACCGTTTTTTTCAAAGACAATGACATCATTTTCTTGTATGGCAGAATTGGCGGATAAAACCACCAGGTCGCCTTTGCTTAGCGCGGGTTCCATTGAGCCTGAAGCCACGACCGCAAGAAACTGATGGGTGCCGAGGAAAGAAACAACCGCAAAGTTGGACATGAAGAAAACCGCGAAGAAAAAAACCACTATCTCGTGGACTTCAAGCTGTTCAAAAAAACCAAAAAAACTGGCAACAAGATTTTTTTTCATGCAATCAAGAAAACGATTTGTTGAAAGGTTTAAATAGGCTTAAGCCATTAATTTTTGTAGTTTTTTGTGCCAAGAATTTCTTTTACAGGCATGAAAAAAGTAGCTACTTAAAGCTTTAAAAAACAGGGAAATTAGGTGCAGGAGTATGAAACTGTAAGCATGGATATTTCCGATCCCTGGTTTGGATACTTTGGAGGAGTGGGATATAGTATATACTCACCATTATGTCGAATCATCACTTGGCCTATGATATAATTTCCTGAAGACAGCCCCCTGTATTCTGAACCATTACACTTGTCATCCACAGTCATGTGCACCCCAAGAGGCTGGCTAAGCGGAATAAACTCTGTGAAACTGTCATTCTGCCAGTCCATAGGCCAGGCATTTCCCTGTCTTTCCTTCAAAGTGCTTTTATAAAAAGCAGGGACATATGAGTCATAGACATCTCCGATGGTACTACCACATTGGACAATTACAACGTCGCATGTTGAGCCTGGAAGAGCCACGCTGCCCGTTGTATAAACTTCTTCAGCAGTGCTTTTATCCGTCAAAACAATCGTGCCGGTTATTTTGCCTTGGGCTTGTGCAAAGCCGGTTGATTGCAAAATAAAAAAACCAGCCCCGATTACGACCAGGGCGAAAACCGCTGCGGCCCAAAAAACTTTTGGAGGGTTCATTTGCTTTAAATTAACGAAGCACGGGTATTTTAACTTTTCTGGGGCAACAATCGCCGTTCAAA
>JACQJF010000057.1 GCA_016198165.1 Candidatus Iainarchaeum sp.
GTAGCTCAGCAGGTAGAGCGTCCGTTGATTTAAGTGGTATGGAAAGATAAGAAAAAAGTGGCAGCTTATATCTCTGAAAGAAGACGGAGATATAAAAGAAAATTGATTGAATTAAAAGGTGGAAAATGCGAGTTTTGCGGCTACAATACGTGTGTTGCAGCTCTCGAATTTCACCATATTGATGAAAAAGAGGACAAAATTTCGAAAATTTACAACCGTGGCTGGAAAAGAATTTTAGCCGAGGTTGAAAAAACAAGACTTGTCTGCGCGAATTGCCATCGCGAAATCCATGCCAATTTAATTCAGGCGTAGCTGTTACCTGTTGAGAATTCAACAGGCGGAGACCGGCAGGTCGGAGGTTCAAGTCCTCCCTCGGGCGTTACACTTTCTAATTCTACTATGCTAACCCAGACATTGGAAACCAAGTAAAAAATGAATACAATGTTTTGTATGAATGGCTTGGGAGGGGGCAGAAGCAGAACACACGTAGGCTTTGGTTGAACAATTGTTTTCGAAACGCTACCGAAAGGCAAGAAAGGTGCTGTTAAATATTTTTGAAGAATTCGAGAAAACCCAGCGATTCAGGGATAATTCTTTAATCAGAAATGAAGATTACCCCCCACAGGTGCTAAGGCAGCTCAAAGCCTTTGGACTAATTGGTGGAGACGTTCACTACACTGGGTATTTCAGCCTTTCAAGCAGGGGCGCAAAAATTGCAAACTTGCTGAAATACTGGAAAGATGCTTAAATTGGCTTTAATGAATGGCAGAGGAAGATTTAAATATAATTGTCATATAATATAGTTATATGACAACGATGCCTATAGCGTATAAGCTTGATTCAAAGAGCATTGAGATAGCCAAGGCAATTTCAAAGGAAATGCCTCATTTGGTTTTTTCTATTTGGGATTTGAATGATTTTTTGCCGGCATTTCACAATGTCAGGAAAAACATGTTTTTTATTGAGTGTGAAAACTTGGCCCGCCCTAAAATAATGACTATTTTGGCAAGTAAACTCAGGCATAATTTTGTCATTTATAGCGGTGAAAGAAAACCCAAAGCAGTCAGTGAAGAATTGCTTGGTTATGGTCATGGTTCTGGATCAGGGCGTGGTTTTGAAGATAGAGCTGGATATGGTTCTATTTTAGGGGATGCCAACGTAATTGTTGTACTTTCAAGAAATTCAAAAGATTTAACCAGAGAATCTGTTTTATTTAAAGGTTCTTTGGAAAATGTGCGTATTCCGTTTTTGGAAAGGCGGCTTGTGGACTTGATTTCCTACTCTCTTAAAGGGTGGCTTCCAATTCCATTGGAAGAAGCGATAGCGGCTTTTAAGTGGCATTTTAAAAAAAATCATCTCCGGTTGGAATTGTTGCACAGGTATGCGACCCGAAAATATTTGGGGTGGTTTTTGGAAATCTTGCTTTACAAGCTTGAAAAATCTGGGGAGTTGGATAAAACCAATTTAGACCCGCGCTATTTGCGTGCTGGCGGGCTGTATTTGGGTGCAATTGAGGCAGTGAACAAAAAATGAACCAGGAATTTGCAAAACGGCAGGCGCAGGTTTTGGACATTCTTGAAATATTGGCCAAGCAGTCCCGTTTGCAAAAGCATTTGCTTGTTTTTATTGGTGGAAGCGCAGTGCAATCCAGTATTCCAAAACCACAGCGGTTGTCAATTGATTTGGATCTTTATTATGATGGGGAGCCGGAAACACTTTTGTCTGCCCTCAAGCCAGAGTATATTATTGAAAAGAGGCCAGTTAAAAATCAGGACTTGTTTTATTTTTTTGAAGCAACCAAAGGCAACACTTTGTCAAAAATTGACATTGCCCGTTTTTCTCTTCTTGAAAAAGGAAAACCATTTCAAACAAAAACTATTCAATATCAATCAAAAGATTTTAGGGCAAACATTGCCACATTTGACTACTTGCTTGCATCAAAGTTTTCCTCGCTTGCCGTTGGCACGGTTGGCAGGAAAAAAGATAAAACTGATTTTCAAATGAATTTGCTTAAAGACATGTTTGATGCCCATTGTCTTCTTGAACAAACCAAAACCACGCAAAAAACGTGGGCTTATTTTGAACAGATTGTGAAACTACAAAACAGGATTAGGAAAACTGGGCATTCTGTGAAAGAATCCTTGGATAGTGCACTGCAAACTTTAAACGAGTCCATTCAGTCTGCAACTCTTAAGGGAACACTCCAAAACTTTAACCAATATTTACTGGTTGGAAGCGTTTCAAAGCCAGCCTATTGGCAAATGGCTTATCGATTAATGGCATATTTGAATGCTTACAATCATAATTCCAAAACCGCTTTCAATTTGTTTTCCAATATTGAAAAAAGAGTCAATCAGGAATATGCAAATCGCGCCATTGTTTCAGAATATGAAAACCAATTGCGGCAAAAAGGAATAAATGCAGAGCATTTGCACGAACTAAAGATTCTGTCACCCAAATCGCTCGTTTACCTGTATGCATTTGTTAATCCACAAGCATTTGACGTGATGGCTAAATGAAATGGATATTCAATTTGCTTAAACGCACATTTTCGCCACTGCCTGGCCCTAATTATTTAATCGAGTTCCGGTTTCATGGCTTTGCCAGAAAATATTTGAAAGAAACGATTTTTGGTTTGTCAAAAAAATTTGGCGTTAAAGGAGTAACCAAAAAAAGAGTTGTTCCTCATGTTACTCTTTTTGGGCCGTTTAAGACCAAAAATATCAAAGAGGTCGTCAGAAAAATAGAGCGAGTAAGTAGACGATACGATTTGGTTCCTTTTACGTTAAATGGTTTTGGGCATTTTGAAAATAAGGTGGTTTTTATTAACATTAAACCGTCTGATGAACTCAAAAGCTTGCGCAAAGAACTTGCAAACTTTATTGTTGATTTGACTCAGACAAAAGGCCATGATTTTGGCGATAATTTTGATTTTCATGCAACTATTGCTTTTAAGGATATTCAGGCACGGTTTGATGAAATTTGGAAATACTTGCAGAGCATGGAACAAAAGAGCATTTCTCAGCACTTACTTAGAATCACTATTTTGGAAAATGGAAAAATATTATATGAATACGATTTAATGCAAAGAAAGCTATTGCCTCGTGCTGAAGCCAAAAATAAGCAAAACTGGAAAAAGACTATTTCAAGTCTCAAGAGTCTACTTCAAAGTGGCAAAAAATGGAACATTCCAGAAATCAGCGAAACCAGTGATAAAAAAATTTTCTTGATTAGCGACTTGCATTTGGATCATACGAATATTATAAAATATTGCAATAGGCCGTTTGTGTCAGTTGAAGAAATGAATCAAACAATTGTCAATAATTGGAACAAAACTGTTAATGACGAAGACACGGTTTATTTTCTGGGTGACATGGCTTTTGGAAGAGGAAGCAGAAAAGCCAGTTATTGGCTAACACAATTAAAAGGTAAAATTGTTTTTATCGAAGGAAATCATGAAGAAATCGGAAAAGTTCCAGCGCGCGAACGCTTAATACTCAAATACAAAGACAAGGTATTTTTGTTAATTCACGATCCTGCCTTAAAGCCAAAAAACTGGAGTGGCTGGACTATTCATGGCCACAAGCATAATAACGACCTAAAGGGTCATCCGCTTATCAATCCAAAAAAGAAAACTGTTAACGTGAGTGCTGAGCTTGTCAATTACACGCCAATAGAACTTGATGTACTCCTAACCAAAGTAGAGTATGCAACTGCAAACAAGCAGGCTATGCAAAAATTATAGGTCACTTTAATGAAAAAACTATTGCAGAATTAAAAGCCATGCTTGACGAAATCACACTAGATGAAGAAATCATTGAAACAGAAAAAGGAGTAATCCCAGTAGTCCCAATGCTGGTAGCAGAAGTCACTTACCTGGAAATTACAAAGGCAGGCATGCTTCGCGCACCCGTTTTTGTTCGCTTGCGTAAAGATAAAGAGTCCGTTGAATGTGTGTTTCCAGATTAGGCTGGAGGTGAATACAAACTTTCCTTTTTCCAAAAGATACGCTTATTCGTGTTTTAAAAGATTCGTGTTGAACTTTTTTGTATGGCGCTTATAATCAAGAATTTGTCTGTTTCGATTGGGAAGAGGGAGATTTTGCTTGATGAGAGCGTGGGGATTGCCGATGGGTCCAAGGTTGGGCTGATTGGGCGAAACGGGGTCGGGAAAACGACGTTTCTAAGGGCGATTCTTGGCGAAGTGGATTACACAGGCGAGATTGAATTCACGGGCAGGGCAGCACACTTTTCACAGCACATTGACCTTGGCCAGCACAAAACCGTCCGCGAAATCCTCGGAGAAACCGCCACAATCCACCACCAGGAATCATTTGAAAAAGAACTGCGTGAAATCGAACAGCAGCTCTTGTCTCCGGAAAGCCACCAAAACAACAGCCACCACATGAGCAAGCTAACCGAAAAATACGTGGAACTACAGGCAAAAATGAACGAACACCACACACCCCGTCCCCCAAGCAAAATCAAGCAAGTCCTGCGCACCCTCGAAATCCAGGAATCATGGCTTGGGCAAACCATTGGCTCGCTCTCCACAGGACAGCGCGCAATCATCGCACTTGCCCAAATCCTTTCATCAGACGCAGACTTTCTCCTATTAGACGAGCCTACAAACCACCTCGACTTCAAACGCCTCGACATTTTGGAAAAATATTTACGAGAATTCAAGGGAACCGTCCTCATGGTCTCCCACGACAGGTACTTTCTGGACAATGTCTGTGACACCATCCTGAAAATGGAAAAAGGAAAATTGCTCAAATACAATTCCAATTACTCCGGTTATGTGAAAACGCGCGAAGCCTTATTCGAAGCCCAAAAAACAGCCTATGAACACGAGAACAAGTACATTGCACTCCAAAAAGACAAGATTGCACGCCTAGGCAAAAGCCCCCAGAAAGTCAAGCAGGGAAAATACAGGCAAAAAATGCTCGAAAAACGAGAAGTAATCGAAAAACCCGACATGGACAAATCGAGTTTCAGGACCCACTTTGAAGCCTCCCCCCTTGCCTCCACCGTGGTCCTCGAGCTTTCAGACCTAACAGTGGGTTACACGAAACCACTAATCTCAAACATCGACCTCTACGTCGGGGCAGAACAAAGAATCGTCCTAATCGGGGAAAACGGGGTCGGCAAGAGCACGCTTTTCAAAACCATTGAAGGGCGCCTTGAACCCCTTTTTGGAAAAGTGATTTTGGACAGCCAGGCAAAAATCGGTTACGCCGACCAGGAACTCAAAGACCTGTCAACCCACGCAACCCTCTACGATGAAATATACTCCATGCTAAAGGACCTGGCAAAGACACGCCAACACTTGTCAATGGTGGGTTTTATCGATGACGACGAGGTATACAAACCGATTTCAAAACTATCCTTTGGCGAAAAATCACGCCTCAACCTGTTAAAAATCCTGATAGAAAAGCCAAACCTGTTGCTCCTTGACGAGCCGACAAACCACCTTGACATCGACGCGCGCGAAATAATCGAAAAAGCATTCCTAAACTACGACGGCGCGATTTTAGCCGTGTCACATGACCGCTATTTCATAAAAAAAATCGCACAACGAATCCTAAAAGTCGACAATGGAAAAATCAAGGAACTCGCACTGAAAAAATAGCCCCGGGCTTTGATAATCTGTGAAAAGCCCTCCTTGGCGTATTGTGAATGTTTTTGGGCGCCCACGCGCGTTTTACGCTTTTCACTTAAAGAAATTTTTCAGCACAAATCCGAGGTTCGTTGTATAAGTTTCTTCATGGCCCACGTATTCAATCTGCTTTCCTCTCGTTTCAACCTGTTTTTTGTTTATCCTGAATTTTTTGATGCACGCCTTTATATCTTCTATGTCCCTGTCGTTTAGCCTGCCGATTTTTGTCACAATGATGTCAACCGGGCTTAGTGAAAACAGTTCAATGTTTTTGAGCATTGTTTTTATCGGAACACAATGTGCTTCATAATCATTTGGCAATTTCTGTGAAAAAATAAACCCGTCCGTAAAAAAATCTATTCTAAGGCCATGTGGCGGAAGCCTGTTTAACGCTTTTTTGAATTCTTTTTCATCTTCGTGGCTGAAATCAAAGTCAATGTCTTTTGTCACGTTTTTTGCGTTCAGCAACGTCAAACCTGTTCCACCTACGCAATTGGCCCTTATTTTTCTGGGCAATACTTTGTCCACTTGTACGAGAAAATCCAGGAGTTTTTCCTTGCCGATTGTTTCAGTCTGCATTGTATTCACTCATGCGCCGCTTAAAGTCTTCAAAAGAGTAATTTGTTTTAATATTCCACTTTTGGGATATTCTGTCCTGTTTTTTGTGGGTTTTCATTCCTTCAATTAAAGGCCCCTCGCTTTCTGACTTGAAAAACCCAAGCCATTTCAATGCTTTTTCGATTTCACTGGTTTTTCCAATGTTTTTTTCGGGGTTCTGCAGGAGGATTTCTTTGGCGGTCTCAAGCAGATACCCCAACTGGTTTACCTTGTTTTTTCTCCTGGCTAAAAACAACAATTCCTTGAAATTTATTTTTTTCTCGGTTTCCAGGTTTTTTGATATAATTATTGGAATGGCTTCAAACCACCTGGGCTCTTTTCCCGAAAGGATTTCCGAAATCAGGTATTCAATTCCAATATTTTTGTTTGAAGGCATTATTTTTTCCCTTGTAATTGTCTTAAACTCAAACTTGTCCAAGAAATAAATTATTTCTTTTTCAGTTAATTCTAAAGGCGTAATCTCTGGAATTTCATTATGGGTTAAAAACCCAAGCCCAATACTTTCCCAAAATTTTTCACGGCCGCTAAACGAAAAATGCTCCAAAAATCCTTCCCGAATGGCATTTGCTTGGTTTGAAAAAAGTTTTGAAATAAATTCACTTTCAAGCAAAATCAAAGGGTTTATTTTTGCTCCAATTTTTTTTTCTATGTCTTTGTTAGCTTTAAGCATTTCGTATATTAGTTGTTCTAATTCCTGTTTTTTTTCTTCAGCACCCCTTTTCATTGCAGTTTTAATTTTTTCGTTTTCACGAATGGCGCCATCTGGGGTGTCATTGAGTATAATTAATAATTCGAAATAGTTTAAGCCCTTGAATTTTTTATAGTTAATAAATGCAATTGATTGAATGTTTCTTCCTTGGTAATGCGTTTTAATTTTAGCCAATGTTTCTCTTTCTTCGGAATTCAAGTAATTTATTTTTTCAAGTTCCAGTTGTTCAAGCTTATTCCTTGTTTCCCAAGAAAAATTTAGTCTTGGAACCTTGCTTTTGCCTATGTCGAAAAAACTTATTGTTTTTTCGTTTTTTAAGTTTTCAAGCTCTTTGTAAACAAGGGCATAATGGGCTTTGACTCCCTGCTTCTTTAACTTTTCACTAATGTGTCTAATAGAATAATTGCTTCCAGGGTTGCTTGAAATTAAGTTTAAAATTTCAAATAGAAGTCTATTCATGCAAACACCATTATTATCATCTTTTGTTATAATATTATCACCTTAAGTTATATATAAGCTTTGTCTACTGGTGGTTGGTGAACTACATATCTGCAAAAATGGATATATTGTAAAATAATGCAAATTTTGAATTTGAATGCTATTTCATGAATTTGCCTGCTATTTTGTTTACCGCTAAATGCACATTTTCTGCGTCTGGAATTTCTGGCAAGCCTTGGCTTTTTCTTACCTGGTTGTATTTTTCGTGGATTTTTTCTTCAAATTCCTTTGTGTGGAATTTTTTCCTTTTTCTTCTTGCATAGCTTTTGGCAGAAACAATGTGGTCTTGATAATCAATATGCATCAGCTCATGCAGTAAAACATGCTGGACAACCTGTTTACGCAATTCAGGTGGCTCTATTTTTTGCAGGTTTTGGTTGACTTCAATCTGGAACTTGTTTTCAGATTTTATGGAGCGCTTTTTGTCTGCTATCCCTTCAAGCAAGAGTTTTGCAGCATCAATATCAGTAAAAGATATTGCCGCGCCTTTCATTCTTCCAAGCAATTTATAAGAAAGCGGAGCATATGCCCCTTCAATTGCAAGCTTGTCAAGTTTTGGAAAAACTTTCCGGCATTCAAAAAGCCATTCAATAATTTCGCCCACGATTTCACCACTTTATTCCCATTGCCTTGCAAATCGGGCAGTCATTTGGCTCTGGTTTTCTGTAATGGTAAAATTTTTGGTGAATGCCTTTTTCTTTCACCAAGTCAAGAAACTGCCTGTGTGTAATTTTTTGGCCGGCAAACTCTTTTTTCAAATTTTCAATCGAAGCAAAGGCTTCTTCAAGTAGTTTTTCGTCTTCACGGAGTGCATTGTTAGGATTTTCCAAATAGTTTCCAGCGTACCAGTTAGCTGCATGTTCAACAGAAATTATTGGCTTAATTTTGCCCATATCAGTAAATTTACTTGATGACAGTGTTAATAAATATTTTCCAACACGCTATTTTCAGGTTTCAGTATTGTTTGGGTTACCCGCTTGTTTAGTTGACAAATAGCTTACACACGTTCCTCGTTCATTTTAACCCGCGCTTTGACCAGTTTTTTTTATGAGTGTAACGGGAAGCGGTTTGTCAAGGTGGAAGCGGACGGGTCCTTTGTCTTCACTTCTCTTTTGGGGGGCTGTAGTTCACCATCCATTGCACTCCAAACTTATCCTTAAAACTGCCGTAGTAATCGCCCCAGGGCTGGTTGGCGATTTGCATCTCTATCTTGCCGCCAGCGGACAATGCATTGAATATCCTGTCCGCTTCTTCTTTGCTTTCCGGGTGGATTGAAATGTGGACATTGTTGCCCTGCACCAGTTTTTGCCCAAGTGACTCCAAAGTATCGGTTGCCATTAACACGTTATCTTTGCCGATTGGCAGGCCAATGTGCATGATTTTGTTTTCATCCTGTTTAGGGATATTCACGCCTTCCATCGGCATGTCTTTGAAGCGAACAACAGAGCTAAGCTCCCCGCCAAAAACGGATTTATAAAAATTGAATGCCTTTTCGGTGTTGCCCGCAAAGTTGAGATATATGTTCAATTTTGCCATGATTTCCCTCCTATCTTTAATGATTTTGATTTTTTTTTATTTCTTTCCCTCGTATGCGCGTTTGAGGGCTTCAATGTCGAATTTTTTCATTTTGAGGAACGCTTCAGTTACCCGCGCCATCCTCTGCGGGTCTTTGGTTTTCATCATTTCATCCATTGCGGTTGGGACAATCTGCCAAGATACTCCATACTTGTCCTTGAGCCACCCGCACTGTTCCGACTCGGGGAATGCTGAGAGCTTTCCCCAGTAATAGTCTATTTCTTTTTGGGTATCACAATGCACTATGAATGAAATGGCTTCGTTGAAGGCAAACTTGTGCTCATGAGCGCTATCCATGGCTCCAAACTCCATGCCTTCAAGGGCAAAAGAGGCGTACTTGACCGTGCCTTCCCTTTCTGGTGCCTCTCCTTTTCCGTAATGAAGGATGTTATAAATTTTTGAATTCCGAAAGACGGTTGAATAAAACTTGACCGCTTCTTCCGCGTGGCCACAAACATTGCCGACAAACATGAGTGCAGGCGTGATTTTTTGCTTTGGTATCCTGTCGCCGGCATAAATTATCTGCCATGAAACGCCAAACCTGTCCTGCAGCCACCCGTATTTTTCACTGAACGGGTACTCTCCCAACTCCATGAGGATTGTGCCGCCTTCTGAAAGTTTTTTCCACAATGCATCGACTTCGCCCTTGGTTTTGCAGGCTACGTGGAAAGAAATTGATGGATTGAACTTGAACAGCGGGCCTGCACTGATAGCCATGAATGATTGTCCTGCAAGCGTGAACGATACAATGTCACAATCCCCAGACGGAGTGTTGCGTATT
The DNA here is from genome assembly GCA_016198165.1 of Candidatus Iainarchaeum sp. Lineage (GTDB taxonomy): Archaea > Iainarchaeota > Iainarchaeia > Iainarchaeales > GW2011-AR10 > JACQJF01. The sequence continues at coordinate 9,840 of JACQJF010000057.1, forward strand.
ATGCTCGTGTCCGTGATTTTTGAATCGTTGAAAATAGAGGTGTATAACTTGGCTGCTTCTACCGCCTCTTTATCAAACCATAAATGTATCGTGATTTTTTGCTTGCCGGATTCTGCTGTAATTTTTGTTTTATCCATCTTTTTTTCAACTCTTACATTGGCAGTGGTAGTGCTTCGTGGACTTCGATTTCGCAACCACTTGCCCACTCCAAGTGTGGGTGCCCTTTCAGCATTTCCTTGGCTTTTTCCATGCTTTTTGCTTGCAAAATCGAGTAACCAACAACATTTCTCTTGCTCGGAGTGCTATTGCCTGTTTTGGTTAATTTTTGCCCGTTTCCTAAAGGAGTTCCCAGATCCACCAATCCATTACCACACTTATTTGCCCAATCCATCCACGGTTTCATGCCTTTCTTCATTTCCTCCGGGCTCGCGTTTTCCATTTGCTTGTTTGTCGACTCTGGCGCATGGTATATTACTATAAATTTCTTCATTTACAATCCCTCCAAACTTTGTTTTACTTGAAATTTTCTTTCTCTTGTCTTGTCTTTAGTATTTTTTGGCTACCTTAAAGTGCATCATTTTTGCAGTTGATGCATCAATGGCGTTTTCAAATTCTTTGGCGTTTGGGTCTTTTGCAAAGTTTTCAGCCGCGTTTTCGGCGTCTTTTGCTGTTTCAAAGTGCACGATGTCAAGCCATGTTCCATCACCACTTTTCAGAAGTTCACGGCTCACAAAACCTTTGCACCTGGAAAGATACCCGTCTTGCGCTTTCTTTGAAGCAGTGAGGAGCCCTGCGTCGCTTACGCCTGGTTTAGTCTTGAATTGCGCGATTTCCACAATCATGTTAATCCTCATTCGCTTTTGGGGCGGTTCGTCATATCTGTTGACGGTTGCAGTATGCTTGCATGGTTGCCTTCGGTGTCTATAAACGTGGCATAAAGGCCGACACCAGGGATATCGTCTGGCTCTCCTGGTTTCTGCATGCCGCCAAGCACTTTTCCGCCTGTAGCTTTAATGCTCTTTATTGCCTCTTTGATGTCATCCACGGCAATCGTTATCCTTGGATACTGGTCTGGTTTGGTTTTCTGGAAAAAACCACCGTTAATCGTGCCGGGGGTCTTAACCATTTGATTCTCGTCAGTTTCAGTCGTAGTGGCTAAAACATAGTTTCCCATGTCCTCTCCTAATTGCCTGATTTTCCAGCCAAAGACTTTTGTGTAAAAATTCGCCATGCGCTTCCTGTCCTGGGCCGGCATTTCAAAGTGTATTACTGGATTCATTTTCATGTTATAACCCTCCAAGTTCTTTTTCATAACTGTATTCAAAAACTTTTAAAAAACAAAATACACCACCATGCAAACGCCGACAATCACGCCCCCTTTTGTGCACCTGCTTCAATGTGATGGACAGGGCTGCTTTCCAGGCTGAGCTTGTTCATTGTCCTGGTTATCCAAATGTACCCAAATGCTGCGGATATGATGTTTCCTGCAATGATTGCCATCCAGATTCCAATTAACGGAAAACCCATTATGTGCGTCAATAAATATGCAAGCGGAAGCGTGATTACAATAAATTTGAGGAAGAATATCCAAAAACCTGGCCAGGACTTTCCAATAGCCTGGAATGCACTGGCTTCAACCATTGCAATTGCAAGAAAACCATAACTTAATGCAACAGTCCATATGTATGAAAGCGCGTGTTCTGTCACTATCGGGTCAGTCGTAAAAATGCTTACAATGGTCTGCCCAAAAATAAGCGCAAGGCCTCCGATAGCTGTTGCCCCGATAAAACTGTATTTGAGTGCCTTGCTGAAAGACTCTTTTGCCCGCTCTATCTGCCCCGCGCCAATGTTTTGTCCGATCATTGCAAGTGCGGCAAAACCAAAACCCACTGCGGGCAGGAATGCAAAAAAATCAATCCGAAAACCAATGCTAAACGCAATGACCCCTAACTCGAGAAAAGCCAGGGAAGTGATGAACATGAGGCCCGCCATTCCAATTGGGTTGATTACCTGTGTGAGTGAAGCTGGTATGCCGATGTCAAGTATTTTTTTCACGGATTCGAGTTTTAAAGAAAGATTGCTGAAATGAAACCTTATTTTCCTTTGGCTGCTTGAGAGCTTCCTGATTGCAAGGGCGATGAACACCGCCTGGGAAATTAGCGTCGCTATCGCCGCGCCGGAAATCCCAAGCGGTGGGAACCCGAACCCGCCAAAAATCATGACCGGGTCAAGGACAACGTTGACAAAAGTTGAAACCGCGAAAAGCTTTGTCAGCGTGAACGTATCGCCTTCAGAATTGAATGCAAACATTATTGCAATCAGGATGAAAAACAGAATCGAGCCGCCTGCAGTGACGATGAAGTATTCCATTGCGGGTGCAAAAATCAAACCCGTGGCGCCTGAAAGAACTAATAGTTCGTTTCTGAAAATTAGGGCAATTATTGTAAAAATAACCCCCACGATTCCTGCAAGCACAAAGGATTGCCCCAATACACGCTCAGCTTCTTCCTTGTTTTTGGCGCCAATGTGCATTGCCATGATGACCCCCGAGCCGACTGCAAGGCCAAAGCTGAGTGAAACCATGATGAACAAGGCTATTTGTGCGACACTGACTGCGGCAATGGCTTCCGGTGACAGCTTGCTCACCCAGAAGGCGTCAACGATGTTGTATAATGTGTAAAAGAAGACTGAGAGCATCAATGGCCACGCAAGCGACCATAGCTGCTTTGAGATGTCTCCTTTTGTCAAATCCTGTCCTTCCATCGCAAAATCACAGCTCGACTATTGCCTTGAACCCGCCGTAGACGACTCTTTTCATGTCAAACGGCATTTCCATGTTCCTGTATTTTGGGTCATTTTTGTATTTTTCGTTCATTTCTTTCATTACTTTTTTGTTCACGGCATCCCTGTGGGCGCGGGACTTGTACACGATGAATGAGAACACCACGGTTTCGCCTTTCCTGGTTTTAGCCATTTGTGGAAATGTCTTGCCCTTCATTTCCGCGGGCACCTTTGGGTTCAGGTCCTCTCCCACGCATTCAAAGTATTCGAGTGCCCCGTGTTTTTTCCAGGCTTTTCCACCTTCCTGCGCCATTTTCTTGTAGGCGTTTATTTTATTCTTTGGCACTGCCAAGACGAATCCATCAACGTATGACATGCAACATATCCCTCCTCTTTTGTTAGTTGCCAGTTTCCATTAAAAACCCGCTGGCGGGGAGCACCTCGTTTCCCCTGCCACGGCCCATTTTTTTTATAGTAATCCAAAATTATATGTCATATTACCGCCCCATTGAAAATGGGGCATATATGCGGCGCGTGTGCCCCGCAGGGTATAAACTCCCGCAAGGGTTTTTTTACATTTCCTTGAGTGCGTTTTCCAGTTTGTCAAACGATGTGCTCCACCCTGCATTTGCGTCCTTGCTCATGAAGCCGGGCATTCCTTTGTGCATTAAAACCATTTTTGTTTTGCCCCCCATGTCCTCGAAAGTTATTGCCACTTCCATCTCTTTTGGGATTCCGGGCATTCCATAATGGTCAGACGTCACGACGTTCCCTTTTTCATCTGCAAAAGAGTCTGTTGCCACTATTTTTTTCAGGGGGATTATTTCCTTGTACGTTCCCGTGCTATAAATGTCAACTTCTTTTCCGTCGGGCATGGGGCCGCGCATGCAGAACAGGTATTTTCCGCCTACACGGAAATCCATTTTTATTGCGGGTGCGCTAAATTCTTTTGGCCCCCACCACTTTTTCGCCATTTCGGGTTCACTCCATGCCCTCCACACCAGTTCAACGGGCGCGTTGAAAACGCGCGTAATGACTAACTCGTCTTTCATTTGTTTCCCTCCATCCATTTTTTCTAAATACTCGCCAAGGCGCCCAAGCGTTTGCTTTCCGCCCTCAATTGCGCCATATTCTTTCTCGACTCTGTCAAGTTCTTCCGCAGAGCCAAAAACCATTTTCATTGTAAGCCGTGTCCTGCCTTCGACTTCGTCAAAGGTCACAGTGACTTCAAAATGCACATCTTCGGTGTCTTCGTCACCTGAATGTTTATATGTCAGTAATTTTGGTTTTTCAACTTTTGTAAAAACAATCTTGTTAGGATAATCTTTGCCATCAGGGCCATGCATTGTGAATAACCATTCCCCGCCTGACCGTACGTCCATTTTTCTGATAGTGTTGGTGAAACCATTCGGCCCCCACCAATTGGCAACGTGTTTTGGGTCAGTCCAGGCGGCCCAGACAAGTTCACGCGGCGCGTCAAGGACACGTGTAAAGGTAACTTCACGGTCCGCTCTGGTTACTTCAATGCTGTTTTTTCCATGCATGCTTTGCCTCCTCCTTTTTCAGCTCCGCAAGGTAGTCGTCAAGGCGGTCAAATTTTTCATCCCACAAAACGCGGTATGAGCCAAGCCACGAGTCAAGGTCCTTAAACGGTTTTGCCTCCAGTGCATAAATCCGTTTTTGTGCAGTCGGGCGCATTTTCACAAGCCCAACCCTGCTGAGCACTGCCAAGTGCTTTGAAACCTGGGGCTGTGAAAGCCTAAGGCGTTTGACAATCTCTCCCACCGAGCGCGGGCCTTCAAGCAGGAATTCGACAATGTGCAGGCGATTGGGTTCCGCTAACGCACCGAGCATCTCATACATTGCTTGCATATTCCACAAACAGAATATTCCTATAGAGGAATATATAAACTGGCTTGTCTGGATTTTTCATTTTTTACAAAAAAATCGGGGAAATTATTCGGCTTTCCTCTTGCTTTTTCCAGTGGTGTTATACCTGTGGATTTTTTTCCTTCTGTCAAGCATTTCAGTGCCCAGGTATCTGCCCGTTTCAGGGTCGTTGAATTCCCCAATGTGCTCAAGAAATTTGCCTTTTGGGAGGCTTCCCCTATCAAGGGCCAGCTTAAGCCTTTTTGTGGTCAATCCAAAAATCCTTCGTTTTGGTGTAATGCGTGGTTGGTCAAAATCATATTCTGTTCTCAACGTAGTGGGCGCTCTCCTCCTTCGGTTAACATTGGTTCTTGGGTCAAAAATCCCGTGTTCGCTGGCAGGAACTTTCCTTATCCTGCGCCTCATTGCACCTTTTCCCATGGAAATAAATGCAAAACCAGACTATTTAAAGGTGCGTTTAGGGGGGCTCTTGTGTGGCTCCAGATTATAGCAAGAATCCTCAAAAAGTATAAGTACGCTTTGGAAAACGCCCCGGCATTGCCAATCATGACTGTGTTACAGGCAAACTTTTATTATGCCATGGAGTATTTTGTTCATGGCAAATTACAGGATATTCAAGACAAATGAATTTGACAGTGATTTCCAAAAACTTGAAAAGCCTGAGAAAGAACGCGTCCTGAAGTTCCTTGCGCAACTCTCAGAGAAAGGCGGTTCTGTGGGCAAACCACTTTCCGGTCTGCCATTTTTCAGGGAAAAGAAGTTCGAAGGCAACAGGCTTTACTATCTGGTTTACGAAAATTTCTGCGTTGTTCTTGCGGTTGCAATAAGTGACAAGAAAGCTCAGCAGGCAACAATAAACGCGATACTGGCGAAACTCGCGCACTACCAGCTCTTTGTCATGGAAGCGTTGAAAGAAAAAGGTGTAATTTGAATTATGGTTTCCACTCGGTAATCCTGCCGTGCTTTATGTCCTCAAGGCCCCGCGTAATCTTAGCCACGAGGGCACGGTCAACAACAGCGCTCTTCTTCAGGTGGACATATTCTTTCTTGGATATTGTAACAGTTTCCATTTTATACCACAATATAATTCAACCCCAGAAGTATAAAAACATGCCTTGTAACAGGAAAGAAAGCCCTCCATAGAAAAGGCCGTTGAACTTTTTGAAGAAGAAATAATGCATAAATGATTTATTTTTGGATTAAAACCAAAAAATTAAATAACCTGTTTTCATTCAATTTATTGGTGGAAAAAAAATGGGAAAACCGGGAAAAAGGCCTAAACCAACAATGGTTCAAGTCATGGCAGAAAAAGAAAGAAGAGTAGCTGAAAATATGCAGAAAAGAATGGCAAAACTCAAAGGTCTTGTAGACGGGCTGGAGCCCCCTCAGGCCCTGTTTTTACTGCAAAACCCAAAACACCTGTCTCCGTTTGTGGGTGCTAACAATGTCAAACCAGAACACCTGCAGGTGCTAAAATCAATGCTTCAGAAAAGATCAATGCAGTAAACAGTTTGGATGCTTTTTCACGGCGAGTTTTTTTTGCGTGCATCCAGGGTTTTCCCCCTTTTAAAGGGAATGCAGCACTATATTAGTATGGCTACCACGAGTATCGACAACAAGATTTATTTTACGAGATTCAACAAGGGAAAAGCGGCAAGCGAGGAAGAAATCCAGCTTTTCGAGAAGTCCGCGCTTTCCGATTTCACGAGGGGAAAAGAAGTCTACATCATTGAAAAATTTCCCAAAAAATTTTTCAGCCACGCAACCAAAATAAGGCTTGAAAAAGTTGATGAACCAGTTTCCTCACTCTCTGCGCTTTCGAATTCGCGCCTGTTCAAGGTCGTATCGCACTACCGCGAGTACTACTGAAAACCCTGTGGGGTGAAATCCCCATTTTTGATTGCCTGGGTGCAAACGCCTTTTTGCCCACCCCAAGGCTGTTTTTTTCTTTATTTTTTCAGGAGCTTGAACGCGTGGCTCCACTGGTTTTTCGTCAAGCCCGGAATGCACCAGAGTATGCACAGTGGCTCGATTGCGCGCGCGGACTCTGCCTTTCCCATGTCCATTGCCTCCCAACCGAAAAGTGAAAGTATCTCCGAAACCTCTTTTTTTGCATCCTCGCTGTTGCCGCAGATGAACATGGTCGGCGTATCCCCGAATTCAGGGTTGACCATGAACGCGTTTCCCACGCTGTTAAACGCCTTTACAAAATTCGCCCTTGGCGCGGTTCTCTGGAGGCGTTCCATGAGCGACTCTTCAAGCGAGGTAAAATAATGCAGGACGCCGTTTGTAGGTGGCTTCTGGTCATCAATGGGGTTGGTGACATCGATAACGGTTTTTCCTGACAGGTTTTCCTGCCCGCAAAGCCTTATCGCGTTTTCCGCCATGAGGCCTTTAGTGGCCATGACGATTACATCTCCGAATTTCGCGGTTTCCTCAAAGTTCCCGGCTTTGCCGCCGCTTTTCTGCTTCCATTCAACCATTTTTTCGGGTGCCCGTGTCCCAATCATCACGTCAAAGCCGTGCCTGGTAAAACCATTTGCAAGAACCTGTCCAACCGTGCCCGACCCGATTACCCCGATTTTTTTCTTTTCCGCCATGAAAAACACACTCCTGCATGAATAAAGAACACAGGCTTTTTTAAAAACAATTTTTTCCCCCCGCCTACTTGGGCAGGGGCGGGTTTTTTTTTCTTTTTTCACTCGTATCTTAGTGCTTCGATTGGCCTGAGTTTTGAGGCCGCGCGTGCGGGCATGATGCCTGAAACCAGGCCGATTGCCGTGGAGAGGACAATTGCTATTGCCATGAGTTGCGGCGTGACCAGGGTGTTCAGGCCCGCAAGTGCAGACAATATGAGTGAAACCGCTATTCCAAAACCCACGCCGATTGTCCCGCCAGAGAGGCCAAACAATGCGGACTCTATTACAAACAATTCGAGTATTTCCCTGTCTGTTGAACCCAGGGCCTTCATTATCCCGATTTCGCGGGTTTTTTCAAGCACGGACGTGAACATGCTGTTTGCAATCCCCACTGCCCCGACTACGAGGGAAACCGCGGCAATAGCACCCAGAAAAAGTGTTAGTGTTCCAAGCGTATTGCTTATTTGCTCCTGGAATGCAAGCGGTGAGGAAACCGAGAAATCCTGGTCCCTTTCACTGACTTTCCTTGAAACCCTCAGGGAGTTCGTCAGTTCATCCATTGTCTGCTGCATAATTTCTGGGTTTTTGACTTTTGTCTTGACCGCAGAAAAAGTGCCCCTGTTCATGTCCACAACGTCATAGGCGCTTTCAAAATTCATGTAAACCGCCGAGTCATTCACTCCCTCAGCCAGTATGCCTGCTATTGTGAATGGCTGTCCCTCGATTGTCACCCGCCTTCCAAGAGTGATTGGCTGCCTGAAGGTTTCGTTTGCAAGCCTGTGGCCGATGATTATAGCGCCTGAATCGCTTGCACCAAGGAGCCTTCCTGCTTGAAGTTCCACGTTGTCCGTGTAAACGAAAGTCGAGGGATTGACTCCCTGGATGTTGACGCTTGATTTTTCAGAGAGGAAAACGAATTCTCCCCTTCCACTGACTGTTTCATTCACGTACTCTACGTTCGGATGCCCCCGGATTATTATCAGGTCGAGTTTTCCAAGCTCCGGTTCTTCAGTGGAAGATGCAGGCTGTTGGTTGAACGCGGGCGCACCGCCTCGAAACCCGCCAACAAAAATCCCCGCCCGAAAGCCGCCTGGGTTGACTGTTATCACGTCCGAGCCAAAGCTGCTGAGGTTTTCCTGTAAACTCGCGTTAGCTCCCTCTGTAATGGATATTATTGAAACAAGTGCTCCCACGCCGATTATTATCCCAAGCAAAGTGAGCCACGCGCGCAGCCTCCTGTGCAGGATGTTGTTCATGGAAAGCCTGAAAGAATCCTTCAGCTTCAAATGCCATCACTTTGCCCTGAGGAAAAACCATGCAAGGAGCGCGATTGAAAGGATTCCGGCCGCGGCAATTGCAGGGATGCCTGACTGGAACGCAAAAATTGCTGCAAGGAAAAAAAACGCGCTTGCGCCAATGATTTTTGCAAGGCTTGCCCATTTTTTCCCAGCCCAAAACCTGTTGTATGCAATCGCGGCTCCTGCAATCACTGCAAACACGAAAGCCAAGAGGGCCATGTTGCCGCCCTCAGGCTGCGTTGTAGCGTTTGTACCTAAAAAACCTGTTGCCTGTGAAATAACCTCCACGTTTTTCGAAACGCTCTGCCTCTGTCCAGTGGTGTCAGTGTACTCTATCAGGACGGTTATTTCGCTTGCGCCGATTGCCTGGCTGGCATTCACGTTTGCGTTCTGCTCAGTGTTTTGTGGCGAACGCTGGAAAACCCGCTGCCCGCCAAAACCCTGCCCCGCAACCGGAGCCGCTGTTGACTGTGAAACGCTTTGTGCAGGCCTTGTCTCGATTGCCGCAATCGTGAAGTCCCCCTTGTTCAGGTTTCCGAGTATTTCAGTATAACTGGAAAAAATGCCCGCGTCAGGTGCACGCGGCACTTTCACTACAACCGATTCGGCGTTGTTTGACCCGATGTTTGCAATGCTCAGGGAAATCTGGCCCGTTGAAAGCCTTTCAGCGCTTACCTCAAAGTCCGTCCCACCGCCGATTATGAGGCCGACCGTGGATTCCTGTATCCTTGTCCCATTCGCGTCATTGAAACTCAGGCTCACGTCAAGCGGGTAAATCCCCGGTGAAATGTTAGGGTCCGCCGCGATGGTATATGAAACCGTTTCAGATTCGCCCGGCCAAACCACGTCAACATATCTGCGGTTGTCTGTCCCAAGCGGGAGAATGAAATCGTCTTCCTCGCTCCACGAAAAAGAAACGTTTGACACCGCGCTTTTGCCCACGTTTTCAAGGACAAACCGTATCTCGGTTTCCTTCCCGGGGTTCACAATCCTTGGCGAAACCGTGACGTCAATATTGTTGGCCGCCTGGGCAACGGTTATTGTAATGGCCTCCTTTTGGCTCACCATTTCACCCTGCCTCAGATACTCGAGGTTGATTATTGCCGCGTAATACCCCGGCTCTGTGTCCTCTTTGGCCCTTATTTTGAAGGAAAGAGTTTTCGTGTCCCCCTGGCTGATTAAATCAACGTTCGCCTGTGCATTCAGTGGTTCAAACTGCGGGCTTGTCTCAATGTAAGCGTTGAGGTCCCGGATTGCAATGACGCTTCCCCTGTTGTGGACATCAACTGCAATGCTTATCACGTCCCCTGCATGGATAACCGAAGGCAGGATGCTCGTGGAAGTAATTTCCGCAAGGAAACCCAGGTCCTGTGCAGCCACTCCAAGTGGAAAAACCGCAGCCAGGAATACAACTGCAAAAATGATTCCGGTGATTCCATAGGTTTTTCTGCCGCTTTGAATGCTTTTCTTCATTTTTTTTCGTCAACTCCTTAACTTGTTTTTTTTTAAATCAGTTTTTTTACTGTCGGAAACTATTTTCCCGTCCTTTAGCGTAATGAATCTGTCCGCGTGCATTGCAATGTCATGCTCGTGCGTCACGATTACAATGGTTTTTCCCTCTTTTTCATGCAGTTCCACAAGCAGTTTCATTATTTCCTGGCTCGTTTTCGTGTCAAGGTTTCCAGTCGGCTCGTCTGCAAGAATCATTGAAGGAGAAGCCGACAATGCCCTTGCCACTGCCACTCTTTGCCTCTCCCCACCGGACAACTGGGACGGGAAATGAGCCATCCTGTGCCCAAGCCCCACAAGCTTCAAAAGGCGTGGCACAATGCTTTCGATTTTGTCTCGCTCGATTTCGTGTATCCTCATTGGAAGGGCCACGTTCTCAAAAGCGTTTAAAGTGGGGTAGAGGTTGAATGCCTGGAAAACGAATCCGATTTTGCTTCCGCGGATTCTTGCAACTTTCTCTTCAGGCAGCTTTGTAACGTCGATTCCATCCAAAAGGACCTGTCCGCTGGTCGGGCTATCAAGGATTCCCATCATGTTCAGGGCCGTGGATTTTCCTGAACCCGATGCACCCATTACCGCGACAAACTCCCCCTCCATTATTCTCATGCTTATCCCATTAAGCGCGGGGACTTCAACGGAATCCATTTTGTAGACTTTCAAAACGTCTTTCAGCTCCAAGACCGGTTGTTTCAATCAAAACCACTGTTTAAATAGCGTTTGCAACCATTAATAGGATTACTTGTAACGACCTGAAACCAATTTTCATGGTTTGTGTAACGTGATGAAACTTGAAACCGCCTGAAACTCTTTTTAAGCCAAAGAAAAAATATGTCCTTGTAATGGTCTTGTGTTTTCTTTACGGTGGATTCGCGATTTTGACGACCATTTTTTTTGTTTACAGTTTTATCATAAGGCCTGAGTTTGTCCCTGAAGCCATATTTGTTTCAAGAATGCAGCCACCGCCGGATTTTTTTGGCGCAAGGCCCCCCGATTTTTCCAGTGGCACTGTTTTGGATGCCAACCAATTGGCGAATGATTCAAACCGTTTTTTTGTCAGGACTGGAAGCAGGTCATTAAACCCCGTTGCCCTGCTTTCCTCACCGCTTCTGCTTTTGTTCCTTACAAGCGGGTTGATTTCGCTTGCAGGCGGGTTTTCCATCTGGAGCCTTGTGCGTGAAAAGGAGATAAAAAGCATCAGGCAGGAAACGGCAAACAACCTCCTGCTTCCTGACGAAAAGGCGATAATCGAGGCACTGAAGAAATCGGGTTTCGAGTCGACACAGGCAGGCCTTTCAAAGGAAACCGGCCTGAACAAGGTCCAAGTCCACCGGGCCATAAAGCGCCTTGAATCAAAGGGCGTGCTTGAAAAGCACGGGTATGGCCTTACAAACAAGATAATCCTGAAGAAAGAATTCTTCGAATGAAACCAGCCCTTTTACCTCCCCGATACAAAATAGTTCCTTTAACCCGTGAAAAATCATTTTGCCACAACCCTGTAAATTCTATCATCTTCTGGTCTTGGGGTGCCGCGCCCGTCGGTGTTGTTGGTGGCAATGTAGAGAAAACCATCAGGGCCCAGGGCGACGTCGCGGATTCTCCCAATGCCGTCAAGGACTTTTTCATCGGAAACAATCTTCCCGTTCTCGAATTTCAGTGCGCGTAGCTGTTCTCCGCGAAGCCCGGCATACACAAACGCGTTATCAAGTGGCAATGTGTCGCCGGAATAAAACGCGGCTCCGCTTGGAGCCATTGTCCACCCGTCGAAACAGACAACCGCCTCGACAAAGCCCGTTGACGGCGTGCCTGTTTTGCATAGCTTGTCCGGCCAGCCATAATTCCCCCCTTTCTCTATGGCGTTCACCTCGTCATGCTTTGACGGGCCGTGCTCTGTGGCAAGCAATTCCCCCGTGACGGGGCGCCAGTCAAAGCCCTGTACGTTCCGGTGCCCCATGGAAAAAACCGCGCTGCCGAAAGGATTGTCAGGCGGAATGCTTCCATCTGCGTTGATGCGAAGCATTTTCCCAGCCAGGGAATTCTTGTCCTGTGAAAGCTCCTCGGTTCCCGCGTCCCCGGTTGCAATGTAAAGTTTTTTATCAGGCCCAAATTTTATCCTGCCGCCGTCGTGAAAAACATTTCCCGGTATCCCCTCAATTAGGATGGTTTCACCGTGCATTGAATTGTCCTTCAATTCAAAGCGCGAAACACGGTTAAACAACCCGATTCCCTCGGAATACGTGTAATAAACGTAGACAAAACCATTGCCCGAGAAACCCGGGTCGATTGCAAGCCCCTGCAGTCCCGATTCCCCAAGATGCGCAACGCCTTCCACTTCGTGGATTGTTCCCTGTTCGACGATTTTTATTTTTCCGCCGCGCTCGGTGAAAATGAGTTTTCCGTCAGGCAAAAAACCAAGGCTCCACGGGATTTCCAGGTTTTGTGCAACGGTTTCAAGTTCCAGTGCAAGTTCCCCTGAAGGGTTGTTTGGGTTTTCCTGTTCGTCCGGTTCAAAAACCGGCTGGAAAACGCAGCCTGAAAAAACGAGGAATGCAAAAAACAGGCTGTGTGCGCTTTTCATGTATGAAGACTTGTTTAATCGGTAATAAAAAACTTTGAGTCAACTGCCCGCTCCTTGTCTGTTCTGACAAAAATTAAGTGCTTTTTTTCGTTTTTCTCGCAAAAATCCCTTCGACGCTTTTTTATTCGGCTTTTGAGAAAAGTTCTACGGGGGTAAAAAAAATGGAAGAGGGAAAGGAAATGTCGCAGGAAATGAAAGACTGCATTGACAAGTGCATGAAGTGTGCGCGCACTTGTGATGAAACAATTGTCCATTGCCTTGAAATGGGCGGGGCACACGCGGAAAAAAAACACGTTCTTCTGCTTGTAGATTGCGCCAGGGTATGCAAGACCGCGGCCAAGCTGTTGATGCATGACTCCGAATTTCACCCTTTGCAATGTGGTGTATGCGAGCGGATTTGCAGGGCCTGTGCGGACGAATGCATGCGTTTTGAGGAAAGCTTCATGCGCGACTGTGCCAGAATATGCGGTGAGTGCGCGGATTCATGCAAAAAAATGAGCGGTTAAAAAAAAAACAGTTATTTTTTTTCGGGTGGTGAAAAAAAAATGGTTGACGCTAGGACAGTTGCCCTGAAAAAAGCGCGCAGGGCGTGGCAGAGCATGACGCACGAGGAGCGTGCGAGGGCACAGCCAGAGGGAAGATACCGGAAAAAGCCGGGCACAACCTGGAAAGGAAAATATTTCCGTGTCAGGGTGAGGCCGACGGGGGACTTCAGTTCTTTCCGCGCGCATGACGTTGGACGAAAAGGGCACATTCTGCGCATTGCCGGAAGGCGCCCAAGCGGCAGCTGGGATACCCAAAGCTGGCTCATAAGCAAAAACGACGCCCACAGGGCGGGAGACACTCTTGTTGGCGATTCGCCATCAGCCAGAAAAGTTTTGGAGTCACTGCCCGGAAAAGAAACCCGCCTCAAAGGCGATGTTTTCGAGGGAAAACCGCGCAGGGACATTCCTGAAAGGGAAAAACCGACTCCTGCCCAGCAAAGGGCGCAGAGAAGGAACATAAAAAAGGCGCAAAAAGCCCGCCACAAATCTTAGTGTTGCATTTACAGAGTTAGATAAAAAACGCGTTGAGGTGAATGTATGTTTGGTAAAAAAATTTTTTTAGGTGCGGCATTGATAGTTTTTTTCCTTGTTTTTGGCTGCGCACAGCCAAATGGCGGTTCGTCAAGGGAAGTCACAATGGCAAATGACCAGTTTTTTCCACAGACAATCCAGGTAAATTCAGGGGATAGCGTCATCTGGAGAAACAATGATTCCGACACCCACACCGTAACAGGTTTTGGGGTTGACGAGCGTGTTTCCCCGGGGCAGACTTTCCGGTACACGTTCAGTCAAGGCGGGACTTTTGAGTATAAGTGCACGATTCATCAGGGAATGAGCGGCACGGTAATAGTCAGTGGTGCAGCAACGCCCTAAATGTAGCTATAGTTGCTCCAAATCCTGCGCTTGCAAGCTTGCATAACCCAACCCCCGTGCATGCTTAAAGGCTTTGGGTGCCTGCCTTTGCAGCTAAAAAAAAGCCTTGCTTTGGGGGGGGGGGCTTTCACTTTATTTTCAGCACGACTTTTCCCCGCGGGTGCCCGTGTTCCTGGTATTCAAGGGCCTTGTCCGCCTGTTCGAGCGGAAAAGTCCTGTCAACGTGGACTTTTATCACGCCCCGGTCAACGAGTTCGGCTAATTTGGAGAGGTTCTCAGTGTTCACCTGTTTGTTCGTGGATTCCATCAACGCGTGGACCCCGAATTTTTCCATGAGTTCCTCGTCGGGTTTTTCCAGCATGGAGACAATCATGCCGCCTTTTTTCAGGACTCCGAAAGACTTTTTATAAGTGTCTGCGCCCACTGTGTCCAGCACGGCATCATAGTCTTTTACGATTTCCTCAAACGGCTGTGTCTTGTAATTGATTATTTCATCCGCGCCAAGGCTTTTCGCGAATTCAAAGTCATGCTCGCTTACGGTCGTAGCCACGTGTGCGCCGCGGTGCTTTGCAAGTTGAATTGCAAGTGAGCCGATTCCTCCTGCCCCGCCGTGGATGAGGATTTTTTGCCCGCTTGAAATGTTTATCTTGTTCAATATGACGTCAAGGGCACTTATCCCCGCCAGGGGTAACGCTGCCGCCTCGGCATATCCTGCTTTTTTCGGTTTTTTTGCAATCCGTTTTGTTTCGGCTGAAACGAATTCCGCAAAGGCGCCAGTGCCGCCGCCCATGGCGCTTCCCTGGCCAAAAACCTCATCCCCCTTTTTGAATTCTGCCCCGTCCGCTGTTTCAATTATGACGCCTGCAACGTCACCGCCAAGCGTCGCGGGCAACCGCAGGGGGGCCATTTCCTTGAAGTATCCTTCCCTGGTTTTCCAGTCGGCAGGGTTAACCCCCGCAGCGCGCGCCTCGATGAGGACATGCTCTGCGGGCAGGACCGGTGCAGGGGCATTTTCATTTATCTCCACGGCATCATTCCCGCCGTATTTTTTTATCTGAACCGCTTTCATTCCACTCACCCCTCAAATTTTTTTTTCCAGTTATATTTTTTTCCAAATTGCATTTTTTCTCCAGGTTGCGTATTTTCCGGTTTGTATATTTTCCCAAATTTTCATTAAGTTTTCATGATTCTGCTTCCACTTGGCCTTGAGCGCACAGGCCCCGTGCCGCCAGGCATCCGGGCTGCACGCCTTTTTGCCTGTGTCATCCTGCCTCCGCGTGTTTTTTTCGCCATTTTACAGTTCCTCCTTTTTTGTTTACCAATTTTTTTTCCAACTAATCGTCAGTATGATTGTTCTTTGCATTGCTCCAGGCGCTCTGCGTGCTCGCCGGTGCACGCGGTCTTGCAGAGTTCTGCGCCTATTCCCTCGCCGCAATCGGTGTTGCAGCGCTCCAATTGCTGGCGCGACCTGTCTTCGCACGTGAATCCCGGGACACTGCACCCGCTCAGGACCACTGTCGCGGCAATCAATAGTGCCAGGAATGCAATGAGTTTTCCCGAGTTTTTTTCCGTCATGACACGCCTCCATTTTTCTTGTGACTCTGATTTTTTGCATACACAACTCCAATCAGCATCAACGCTGCCCCAGCAAGCATTGTCCCGCTTCCACGCAAGGGCAGGATGCTTTCAAGGAACTGTGCGGCTCCAACCGTGAAAATTATTACCCCAGCGCCGACAAACAATGCCTCAAGCACCACCGGCAGCAAGTACGCTCTCATTGAAGCGGCTGTTCTTTTGGCAAGCCAGTTAACGCGGGCTTCGAGTTCCACTGTCAATTCATCTAGCTTTCCATGCACATGCTCTTTCAGGGCGCCTGAACACGACTCGAGAAAGGACCTGATTTCGTCGTACATCAAGCCCTCCTTCTTGTCAGGAGCCCAAGCATGAGACCAGCACCGAACGCAATTGCGACATAGGTGAGCGGCCTGTGCTTTATTTCCGTTCTGACCTGCTCCCTCATTATCCTGAGGCGCTCAAGTTTAGCGTCAATGGTGTCCTGTATGCCTTCCATGCGTTCGCCAAGCTCTTCCTTCGTTTGTTCCGCCTTTCTTTTAATCGATTCGGCGATATTTTCGTTCCTCATTTTTTTTCCCTCCTTTTTGATTTTTTTTTTAACAATTTCAGATAAGTTTTTTGATATCGGCCTCCCTGGCAAACTGCCGCATTTTTTCGAGTGCCCTCTGCTCTTCTTTGAGGTTTTTTTCCAAAAGCACCGAGGAATCCATCAGGTTCATCTCTTTTGCCATTTTTGACAGGCTTTCATATGCACTGATTTCGTACCTCTCAGCCTTAATCGCCGCGTTGATGTTGAACAGGTCATTGATTTCCTTTGACGGGTTCTTTTTGGAAAATGCTTTTTTTTCCATGCTCAGGCCAATGACCCCGTCACAAGGCTCCCCTGCTGCCTTGACGGTTATCTCGTCAAAGACCCTTTCAAGCCGCTTGACATGCTCTTGCTTTTCCGCCTTGTGCGCGTCAAAAGCTTTTTTCAATTCAGGCCGATGCGATTCGGTAGCTAGCGTCTGGAGAGCTTTTTCCAAGTGCTTTTCCGCATAATAAATGTCCTTCAGTTCATGGACAAACAGGTCCTCGACTTTTTCCATGGGCATTTTTTTTTCCACCTTCCTGCAACTGCCATCATTTTTCTTAACTGCTAAAAAAAATAAATTATACCACTCCCTCGGGTTTGCTTCCCCTGAATTTGCGCGACGTGGGGTCATTTGCGACTTTTGCGCAGTGCGCGCAGAGTTTTTCGTCACCGACTTTTTCAAAGCGCCCATTGAGCTTCATGCCGCACCGGTCACAGTAATCCTCTTCTATCGCGATGTCCATCCCGGTTCTTTTCATGGCTTCCTTTGCAATCGAAGGCTGTTTCCCGATTTCCATGGCGCTTTTCGTTTTCATGTTCATACTGCCTCCTTTCTCTCCAGTCCGGAAAAATTTTTTTTCTCCCGTAATTTTCAGTTTTTTGCCTCGCCTTTTTTTCGCCTCTCCTTGTTCACCGTTGCGGCAGCAATGCGCTTTGCCGTGCTTAAGGGTTTGCCGTATTTTTTTGCCGAGGCCTTGATGTGCTCATACTGCCTCTGCCTTTTTTGGCTCTCCACTCCCCTAAGATGCGCTTGTTTCGGCATTTTCCTTTCCCTGCGTTTTCGTTATGACAATGAATATTTGCCGTTTTTGCTGCATTTTTTCATACATACTCTCCATTCCTCCTTTTGCCCATTTGCAAATGCCCTTATATTTTTACGCCTCCCACTTTCACAAGGTTCTCCTCTATTGGCACATTCAGGATTATGCTTTCACCCACGCTTTTGACGTCAGACTTTGAAAGCACAACATCATTTTTGAGTATCCCCCTGTCAACCACGATTGCGGAGATGTTGTTGGTGTTTCCTTCGCGCCGGATTTCCCTGACCTTTCCAACCGGTTTTCCATCGGAGTCGAACACTTTGAGGCCCTCATAATCGGTCACGGGGGTTATGTTAAGGATTGCCCCATCAGCACTCACGGAATCAATGTATTCTTTTCCGATGAACGCGTCAAGTTCAAGCAATCCCCTGTTCACCTTGATTCCCGTAAAGGAAAAAGTCCCGGGGTCAAGCCTTATCTCGCTTATTTTGCCTATTTCTTTCCCGTTTTTTGCAAGAACCCTCTTGCCTTTCAGGTCATCCGCCCTGATGGTCAACTCATAATCCAGTTTGCTCTCCTTTATCTCTCTCATAAATATTTTTCCCTCCTATGGTTTTACTCATAATTTCAGACTTTTACTCCTGCCAGGTCAAGTATGACCAGGATAATGACTCCCGGTATCCCGCCGAGGGCCACAATCAAAATGCTCCAGACATTTATGTTCACTTCTATGAAAGGCAGAAAATTCAGTATGATGAGCAATGCCACTCCTATCACGCTGTTTATGAGCATTGAAAATAAAAACCTGCCAAAAGTCATTACCGAAAACACTAAAAGCACGAGCAGCAAAAGCGTGATTAGCGGCCCTGCATACTTGTTTGCCGTGTTCCCTTTTCCGTTCAAAACCAACCACTCCTGAAAACCTTTTTGCCGTTTCCATAAACGGCATTTTTTTGCAATAGAACTGGGTTTTTTTGTGTTAATTAACTCATTTTTGTTTTTTTCCGATAAAAAACAAAAAAGCGGCCTTAGAACTTGCGTTATGTCAAACCAAAGGTTTTTTTGGCTATTTTAGTGGTTTGGCTGGATACCACGCCCCGGATTTTTACAGGAGTGGTTTTTTTTTGGGGGATTTGCTGTATTCAAAAAAACAGAGGGGGGGAAGATGGAATGCTAAAGCGGGAAAAAAATGCTATAATCTCTTTTTTTCAGGCTTCAGTTCCATGTCCTTTAAAGTCACCGGGAGCCAGGCAAGGTTATACTCGTCATATATATGCGCAATGTCGTACGAAATGTAGTAGTCGCTGAAACGCCTGCGGAAATCAAGCAGCGTCTGCTTCAATGCAGCATCATTTTCCACATATAACTCCACTGACAGGTCATAGTCCCCAAGCAGCTCGTACGCGAAAAGCCCGCTGTTCGTCTTGTCAAAATACTCAATCATGCTTGGCACTTTGGTAGTGTTATTCAACCGGAAATTCAGCACAACAAGCTGGTTTGGCAGGATTGACAGGTCCAGGGACGAGGAATACCCCACGATTATGTTGTTTTCCTGGAGTTTTTTGATGATGTACTGCACTTTGCGGACATCAACGTTAAGCATGCGCGCAAGTTCCACGATTTTTATGCGCGCGTCAAGTGCAAGCGTGGCCAAAATTTTTTTTTCATTCTCGTCAAGCACGAAATTCGCACGCTCGCCCTTGTAAAACAACTTGTACTGGGCTTCGTCCTCCTTGAAGGTGAGCTTATACCCGCTTGTCACGATATGCACGTTTTTCCTGAGGAGGTTATGCCCGAATTTGGTGCAGAATTCCTGCAAAAAATTTTTCAGTTCCACCCTGCTGCTGTACACGGCAAGGAATGATATGTTATAGCGGCCTTCAGTTGCCCTCACGTTGATGCAGTTGTCGGAGAGCTTGAGGTAATTGACAATCTGCTGCTCCTCCTCAAGGCCAAGCTTTTGAAAAGTCAGCATTACCTTATAATACTGGTATCCAAAGAGCGCCGCGTTGATGATTGTGTAAAAATTCTTGACATAACCGTTTTCGAGAAGGCGGTTTATCCTGTAGATTACGCCTTCTTTTGAAAGATTGACTTTTTTGGCTATCTGTGAGGCAGAGTCCCGCGCGTTCATGTCCAGGGCATATAGTATCTTGCGGTCATACGAATCAATGTTCTTGCTCATGCGTCCAGCCTTTTATACAAAACTACAAAATCAGGCTTAAAAATTGTTGTATCGCGAAAAAAACCCCCGAAGGTAATTAGTATTAAAAAACGCGTACTACTACTAAAGCTAAAAAAAACTTTTTTCAATCCATAAAAAACGTGAATGGGAGGGGGTAACTATGAAGGCTGGAACGGCAGAACACGGGAATTGCCGATTAGTTCTTAGTCCAGGTAAAAAAAACGCAGAAAAGTGAAAATGCACATGCACAGGGCATGAAATGTTTTGTGTTTGCATGCTGAAAAGCACTTTGAGAAACATCAAACCCCAGTGTTTTGAAGCTGGAAGCCAGCAAAAGGAGGCCTCACCCCTCCGCCCGGCATTCAGGCTGGCTTTCAGTCTTCACCACACGCACTGGAAAAGCATTTTTTTTCGAATGCCTTGAATTTCCCTTGCCCCTGATTTTTTTGGGCCACTGTTTATTTTTCCATGCACCTAAAAATCGGTTTCCCATGTTTTTATGGTTTCATCCGTGAACAATGCCAGGTCCCCGATTGCGCTTTCATTTTCCTTCAGTATCAGGTAAATTCCCTTTGTCCCGGTTTTGCGCAGCCTTGAGGCAAAGCTATGCAGAAACCGCAAAACCATGAGTTCCTTGTTGTAATTAATCAGGCTTGAAACATTATCCAGGATTATAACATCTATTTTTTCAGTGTCCATTATTGTTTCAAGGGCAATCCAGAGGTCAGTAAGGGAAGACGGCGAAGAAATGTGGATGTGCCTGTTTGGCTGTGCATCCAGTGTTTTCCCTGCAGTGCAGTCAATGCCGGAATATTTAGAATAATCAACCCCCTCTTCACCGAGTTTTTGCAGGTACTCCGGGAAAGACCTGTCCGAGGTTATCACACAGATGTTTTTGAATTTTTTGGAAAGGGCTTTGTGCAAAAGGCTTGTAGTTTTTTCCTGGCTTTCCCGCTGGCTTGCCATGACCACGTTTTGGCACTTGGAGAGGCTGCTTAGCACTCTGTTGTGTATCTCGTCTTCATCCATTTTTTTTCATCCTGCACAAATGGCGGGTTTTTTATTCCAGTATCCTGTTCAGCCTTGTTTTGAAATCCTTTATTTCTATGGGTTTTTGGAAGTATTCAACAGGCCTGAGTTTTTTCAGTATGTTTTTTCCTGATTTGCTCAGGTAAACGACAGTCAAGAATGCGATTTTCTGGTCCTTGAGCACAGGGTCAGCCAAAATTTTTTCCATGAGCTCACGCCCCGACATTTCAGGCATGAAAATATCCAATAGCACCAAGTCAAATTTTTTTTCCCCAAGGATTTTCAGTGCCTCAAAACCGTTTGCCGCGGTTTCTGCCTCGTGGCCCATGCTTTCAACGAGCGTTTTGATTGAAAACAAAATATCCTCTTCATCATCCACTACGAGGATTTTTTTGCCCACGGCTTTTTTCACCACAGTATCCTTGCCTTGCACCCTATTTTAAGTCTATACCCTGGGTTTTTTCGGTATTTGGCTTTTCCTTGCCCCCCGGCACTGGCAGGGAAAAATAGAATGTCGAGCCTTTTCCCTCTTTGCTTTCAACCCAGATTTTTCCACCGTGCATTTCGACAATGCTCCGGCAGATTGCAAGCCCAAGGCCGGTTCCCGCGTTTTTCGTCAAGGGGGATGAGCGCGCCTGGTAAAAATGGTAAAAAATCATTTCCCTGTCTTTTTCGCCTATTCCAATGCCAGTGTCCGCCACTTTTACCACAATGCTGCCGTTTTCCTTGCGGGCTTCCACCAGTATTTTTCCTTTTTCAGGCGTGAATTTAACCGCGTTGTCAAGCAGGTTGGCCATGACCTGGGCAATCCTGTTCGGAGCAGCGATGACTCTGGGCAATGCCCAGATTTTTGCCGTAATTGCAATGTTTTTTTTCCTTGCCAGCAATTTCATGTTTTCAACGTTTTCCCGAATGACTTTTGAAATGTCTGTTTCCTCCATTTCCTTTTTAATGCCGGCCGAGTGAATCATGGTGATGTCAAAAATATCGTTTATCAAATCGTTGAAGCGCTTTACGTTCCTCACTATTATTTCAACGATTTTTTTCTGGGGCTTTGAAAGCCTGCCAAAAGAGCCATCCAGGAGGAGCTCCCCCTGTATAAGGACGGGCGTCAAAGGTGTCTTGAGCTCATGCGATGTCATTGTCAAAAACTCCATTTTTTGCGCCTCGTGCTGTTTTTCTATTTCGAATTTTTTCTCCACCAGCTCCTGTGCCTTTTTCCTCTCGGTTATGTCACGGTTTATGCTGAATGCACTTGAAACTTCTCCCTTTTCAAGAATTGGCCGCCTGATGTGCTCGACCCACACAAAGCCGCCTGATTTGCGCAAAAGCCTTATCTCTGTCGGCGGAAGCATGTTTCCTTTTAAAACCCCTGCAAAATAGTTTTCCACGACCAGCACGTCATCCGGCTGGACAATTTCCGTAAAGTTTTTTCCTTCCATTTCTTCGGGAGTCCAACCGGCGATTTTTTCGATTGCAGGGTTTATTGAATTGATTCTGCCGTCACTGGAACACATGGTTATTATGTCAGGCGCGTTTTCAAAAAGAGCCTGGAAGCGCTCCCTTGTTTTTTTGACTTTTGAAACCTCCTCAAGCACTTTTAACTGCAGGTTTTCCTCGCTTTTTAGGAGCATTTTTGTTGTCTTGTGGTTTTCAGAAACAACACAGGAAACAGTCAGGCCGATTACGCTGATTAGCGCGATGAAAATCTGGGCAATTAAAAATGTATGATTCTGCGGGGCGCTGACAGCATAAGCCCCTAGGGAACTGATGGTTACAAACAAAATAATCCATGAAAGCAGGAGGACAAAAAGCGCGGTTCCTCTTTGGCCAAATCGAAACGCACTCCAGATTACAAACGGGATAGTCAAAAACTTCAAGGCCTGGGTATCTGAAGAAACTATGAAAACGGTTATAATTAACGCGGAAAGAAACATCACTACTTCAAAAATTTTTTTAAAGTCAAGCCTGATATGCAGGTTGTTGCACCAAATAACAATGAATGGGGCAACGACAAGGGCCCCGGTTGCATTTCCAACCCACCATGTAAACCAGATTGCAGCAAAGTTCGACATGGGGGCAAGTCCCGCCAGGACAAGGCTTGTAACCCCGATTGTGGCACTGAATATCGGCGCGAGGATACCTGCAAGGACGACAAACTTGAAAATATCGTACGGGTGGTTAAACGCAAATCTGCCGTTTGCATACCTGTTGACCCAAAAAGCCGCGATTAATCCTTCCAATGTATTTCCAACCCCTATAGCAACCGAAGTCGGGATGTCACCTGTGGTGGTGAAATTGAACAAAAACGCGCCAGCGAAAAACACCGGCCAGACGCGATAGCCAAAAACCATTAACGCAGCTATCGCGATTCCAGTTGGCATCCAGATAGGGGAAGCGCTCGGGTGGATTGTTGCAAACGACAAGCCGAATTTTCCGGCAAAAAAATAAACACTGAAAAGAATCGCAACCAGGGCAATTCTTGCAGCCATTGTCCCTGGGAAACCCAGTTGCAGTGTTTTTTCCTCACCCAAGCCGTTTATTGCCTTCTGGCTTTTTTCAAGGCCCATACCATTCTTCCTGAACTTTCCGATTTTTTTCAGAGAACTGCACTGACCATATTAAACCCTCAAAGCCAAAAAACCTTAAATCCATAGGGGTTTTCCCCGGTATTTAAGCATTGCGGACGGTTCTTCTGGAAAAAAAGCTTTGCTTGAACCTGGAAAACTCTTTTGGAAAAAATCAGGCAGTTTTGAGGTGCTTTTCCAGAAACACGAGGGTTTTTCCCCAGGCATCAATCGTCTGTTCAGGCGCGTAGTTCTGGCCCGATGGGTTTGCAAACGCATGCTCCACGCCCTCGTAAATGTATACTTCGTTTTCTATTCCAAGTTCGTCGAGTGCGGTTTTAAACCCGTTCACGCTTTCAACCGGAATCGACGTGTCCTGGTCGCCGAAAATCCCGAGCACGGGCCAGTTGATGCGTGAAAGCCGTTCTTCATCGGTTACAAGGTTCCCGTAATAAATCAGCGTGGCATCCACTGTGCCTTCATCTCGTGGCACTGCAAGAAAACCATTCGTGGACCCAAAATAAGCCACTGTCCGCGTGGTGACTTCAAGGCCGTTGTTCCCGTCAAGCATTTCGGAATTCGTGATGTTGATTTCTCCCTGGTTTGTGTCTGTCGACCGCGTATCCGGGTCCGGCGGGTTTTCAACATTCACGTCCCCGCCATTCACCGGTGGCGCAGAGGACGAAGCACAGCCAAGCAAGAGGACAATTGCCAAAACCAATGCAAAAACCATTGCCTGCATGCAAAAAAATGGTTCCTTTGAATCTTTTAAAATCAACTGTCAATTTTTTTTGTTTTCACCAAATTTTTCATTCAAAAAACAAGCGCTTTTTCATGGCCTGGCTTCAGGCTATTTCTTCATGAGCGCAACCTGCCTTCCCACAAGGCCGCCTGTGATTCCAAGCCCGAAATTCAACAGCGCAACGAAGACGGCGCCAAACAGCGTGGATGTCAAAAGAAAGCCCCGGAACTCGTCAACGGTCATGTCAGAGAAAAAACCCAGGCCAAGTTCACTTGCTTTAACCAGCTCCAATCCGAGCTGTTCATCGGAATAAAGAACGACCTGCAGCAATCCAAGCCCCACGATGACAAGCCCTGCAAGGAAGGCCGCGGTTGCAGGCACGAGGAGCGCAGGCTTCATTTCGCGTGTTTTTTTGGCTATGAAAAAACCCCCCGCAATAGAGGCGAAAAATGGGAAAAAAAGCACCAAGAGCCCCGCGACAAAAACAAGCGGCGAAAAAACCAGTTCGGGTGAAATGTCCTTTGGCTCGAGGACTTCCGCAATGAAAGTAAAAACAAAAATCAACACAAAAACCAGTACGCCCTGCTTCAAAAACTCCTTCATTTTCCACTCACCGCCTGTATACCAGTGAGTGTTAAACATTTATTAAATAATTTTCCCGTACGTGTTCATTGTATGCTGTTCAAAAAATCCCCCCAAACATTTGTGGTAAAGGAAGGCCTTTTGCCCCGTTTTGATGGTGGAAAATACTTTTATTACGTGCTTGAAAAAAAAGGTGTTTCCACGCCAACAGCTGTAAAACTCGTTGAAGAGGCCTCCAATGCACGGGTTTTCTTCTCAGGCTTCAAGGACGCCGACTCGCACTCTTTCCAATGGGTGTGCAGTGAAAAGGAACTATCCGCGCCAAAGGACGAAAGAATCCAGCTCCGCTTGGCCGGAAATTCAGGACGACGCATTTTTGTGGGGATGCATGACGCAAACTTTTTTGAAGCCCACCTCGAACAGGCCACTGAAAAGGAAAAATTCTTCCTCAAAAAAGCGGGAAAAATCGTTTTCCCGAACTATTTCGACGACCAGCGCTTTGACGAAAACTCGCTTGCAGTGGGGAATGCTCTTTTGCTGAATGAATTTGAAGTTGCCTTGAAAAAAATCATGACTGAAAAAAGCCCTTACGATTCCCCACTCTCGAAAAAAATCAAGTCATTCATCCACTCAAACTGGGGTGATTGGGAAAAAATTGCAGACTCACGACTCGTGCCTGAAAACAAGAAAAAAGTTTTCGTTTTTCTCCTGGCAGACCCGGGCAACTTCAGGGAAGCGCTCTTGTGGTGCAACAGGCGCCAGCTTTCAATCGCGTGCAGGGCAATCCAGGCGCAGCGATTCAACGAGCTGCTTGCAGCCCAGATTTCGAAAACAAAGAAACAGGAATTCATTGAAATAAACGGCCAAAATTACCCAATCATGTTCAACAAGGCATCAGTGAAAAGAAAAATAATTGTGCCAGCGGTTTTCCCGAAGAAAAAGCCCCTTGAAAGAAAGGCTTTTTTCAGGCCACGCGACTATGAAATGCACACAGAAGGCGAAAATGTTTTGCTCTCTTTCGAACTTCGAAAAGGTTGTTATGCAACCATTCTAATCAAGTGCTTGGGAAGATTATCCGGGTAAAGTCTTCACTTTTTGCCTTTTTTAAAATCAAGTGAACAGGAATTAATGCAGTATCTTTTCCCGGTCGGTCCTGGCCCGTCGTCAAACACGTGCCCCAGGTGGCCGCTACATTTGGCACAAATGACTTCTGTCCTCTTCATTCCAAGTGAAGAGTCCGTGTGTGTTTTCACGTTCCTGTTGTTCATTATGTCGGAAAAGCTTGGCCAGCCTGTGCCGGAGTCAAACTTTGTCGCGGATGAAAATAGTTCCGCGCCGCAGCCCCCGCAAGTGTAGACTCCGCTTTGCTTGTTGTGCAAAAGCTCTCCTGTAAATGGAATTTCGGTTCCTTTCCGGCGAAGCACGCGGTACTTTTGCGCCGAAAGCTTTTTCCTCCACTCTTCATCCGTTTCCGGCATTTTGCCTTTCAAAGAACCCACAAAATCCACGTCCCCGTCTCGTTTTACTTTTTTTTCACCGTATTTTCAACGTCCATGTCCTCAAGCATCTTTGTGGACCGGAACACGCGCCGCATTATCGCCCTGTAAGTTGACATGTCCCAGTCATCGTGCAGGCGAAGCAGATTGTTTTCTTCAAGTCTCTTGATTTTTCCTGAGGTCTCATTAACCCATGCCTGGAAGTTTGCCGGTCGTCTTTTTCTTGCACTAGGTTGGCCTGCAAATTTTGCAGGTTTATCAGGGGTGACTTTTACCCTGGATTCCACGTCGTTAAGTGTTATCCTCTCTGCAATCGATTTTGCCGGCAGCCACGCGCCTGGCATGCCGCTTTGCCTGCCCGTGCTTCTGTAGAATAAAACAATTTTTCGACGTGACAGAGGGGTATTTTTCACAAGCACAAAAACAACAGGCCTTATCCTGTTTTGGTCCTTGATTTGGAAAGGGTTTGCAAACCCGGCCTTGAGAATCGTTACCTGCTTGCCATATACACTGAACGGTAGGCCTGCTGACAAAAACAGGGTTTTTTCCAGTTCACGCGCACGGGCAGTCTCCTCAATCCACGCCCTGGCTTTTTGACTCGCAAGCCTGTACCGGCTGACTGCATAGCTCACAGCCCTTTTTGCAGGGCCACGTTTTTTCCCCGGCTTCATTCCAAGTAGAAATATGGGGAGCACGGGTTATTATCTTTTTCCCGTGCAGCCTTTGCCTGTTGCTATTTTTATGCCAATTTTTTGAGTTGCGCGCCGTTTCTCTGCACGATTCTCTGCAGCAATTCGAACTCCGCGACGTTTGCGCAGAAGGTTATTGCCTTGCCGCTTTTGCCCTGGCGTGCAGTCCTTCCGACCCTGTGGATGTATGTCTCGGTTTCCTCGGGAAAGTCGAAGTTTATCACAAGGTCAATGTTATCGACGTGGATTCCGCGCGCAACAACGTCCGTTGCAATGAGGACGTGCGATTTTGCGCGCTTGTATTCCTCGATGACCCTGGTCCTCATGTTCTGCTTTTTGTCCCCGTGGATTGCAATTACGCGTATGCGGCGCCTGAACAACTGCCTTTCAAGCCAGTCGACAGTCCTCTTGGTTCTGCAGAAAACAAGGGTTTTTGAGTTGATTTCCCTGTGCAGGACCGCGTGCAGAGCCTCGATTTTTTCGCGGCTGTGTACTGGAAGATAAAATTGTTCAACCTCTTCAATAGGCGCGTTGTCAGAGCTAAGGTCGACTATTTCTTTGTCCTTTTTAAGGTACTTGTCCGCAAGGTCAAGTATCTGCTGGGGCATTGTCGCTGAAAAAAGCATTGTCTGCCTCTCGCGCGGCAAAAAGGAGGCGATTTTTTCAATGTCCTCCCTAAAACCCATGTCAAACATTTTGTCCGCTTCGTCAAGCACCAGAAACCTTGTCGCGGAAAAATCCAGGACTCTTCTTTCAACCAGGTCAATGAGCCTTCCGGGCGTGCCGACAATTATCTCGGGTTTTTGCCTGAGCGCCCTTAGCTGGGTTTCAATGCTCTGCCCGCCAAAAACAGCCAGTGCCCTTATGCCGCTTTCACCCATGAGGGATTCGATTTCAGTTTTCACCTGCAATGCAAGCTCCCTTGTAGGCGTAACCACAAGCGCCGCGTTTTGCGTGCCGGGCAAAATTTTTTCAATCATTGGAATCGCGAATGCCGCGGTTTTTCCCGTGCCTGTTTTTGATTTTCCGACAATGTCTTTTCCAGCCAGTGCAAGCGGCACGACCTTTTCCTGCACTTCTGTGGGTTTCTCAAAACCCTTTTTCTGGATGGCCTCTTGAAGGCTATCCTTGATGTTCATTTCACTAAAATACAATTTTCATCACTCCGTTTCAAA
>JACQJF010000066.1 GCA_016198165.1 Candidatus Iainarchaeum sp.
GGAAGCACGCAAAAGTTTTACGTCATCCACCCCGTGACCGGGCAAATACCCTATTTTGTCATTGAAATTTTTGAACTCAACGGTGAAAAAATCATTTTAGAATCCCAGAATGGAATCGTGGAATACCCGGTCAACGAACAAGGCACCATTGCATTCCGCGCATACCAGCAATCATTCTCCAAAGACGGCTTCTTCACAGCCCGGCCCAAAACACTGCCTTTAATCCCCATTGACACCCAAATCATAGAAGAATTACTGGGCGAAGAAATAACGGTCAACCCTGGTTACTTTGTAATTCTTGCCCTTGCCACTGTTGCCATTGTGATTGCAGGTTTCACGGTCATGCACAGGTTCTCGGAAGAAAACAGGAAAAAAAGTAAGACCGACTAATAGCCCTTGCGCGGGTTCATATCATGTCGGGCACAAGCAGCGCGTATTTGTCCCGTCTTTCATTCCAGGGCAAGCGACGGGAGGGATAATGCAATAAACCACTTACAGGATTAGTGCTTGGCTTTTTTTAGGAACTTTCGCATAAGCATATTCTTTTCCTTTGGAATTTTTCCTGGCTTTGGCAATTACTTTGCTAATGCTTTTGCCATGTGCAATAACGCGGGCACCAGAAATAGCAATCCACTCCCCCTCATGCCTGCTAAAATCTTTTTTTAAAAAATCTTTAAAATGCAGGCCCATACGCAAAACCTCTCCATGCCGAAGTAAAATAATTATTGAGGGCAAGATGAAAAGGGCGCGTTAACATCAAGTTCTTCGCAGGTTTTCTCAAAATTTCCCTGCCTGCCGAACTGGTCGTTGCTTGCGGTGCTGACAAGGACACTGCAGGAAGCCGAGTTTTCGTCCAATGATTTTATCCCAACAAAAGTCACTATCTTGTCGCCCCCAATCGTGGTTGTCTCAAGCAGGCCCTTTGCACTTGTGCATGAGTCAAATGAAGCTGAAAGACAGGAAAAAGCGTTTGACGTTTGTTCGTTGGATGATGGTTCCTCCCCGCCCTCGAATATCCGCCCGCAATTCCTTGCCAGGGTGTCATTGAACAGCCTGCGCGGAACCGCAAAATCAACCTTTGGTTCATAAGGAACCGATGACTCGAAAAGGAAGCCCCACTTGTCGTCCACGCAGTACCTCGTTATCTGTGAACCCTCGTCAACGTCCTTACAGGAAGTGAAAGTGCAGTAGCAGGCATACACACCCGTGTTGTTCACGTCCATTTTGACAGACCACTTGTTTGAGTCAAGCGCGTTACATGCAATATTGCAGGAAGAGCCTAAAACGTTCAAGTCAATGCTTGGTGAATTAAAGTCAAAAGAAAAGTTCAGGGTAAGCCTGTTCGTGTCAAGGTTGAGGGAAATCGTTTTATCGCCTTTCGTAAAAACGTTCAGGTCGCGCAGGCCATCAACCCGGCCAGGGCCGTTTGAATCAGGGGCGTTTGAATCCCCTCCATTACCGGCTGGTGGCTGGGTCTGGGTGCAGCCAAGCAAAAAAAACGCCCCAAGCAATAACACGGCGAGGAATTGATAGTGCTTCATACGGAGTATTTTTCTGTAGCAAAAAATTTTTAATACCCAAAAAAAAGGAAAATGCAGGGGGTTTTTTAGTTTCCTTTGACGAGTACCACGATTGCAATCAATATGAAAGCAAACGGCAAAAAAGCGTTGATTTGCTCAAGTGGTGCAGGGACCTCTGGCAAAAGCTTTCCAAGGGCAATGCCAATCAGGAACAATCCAATCGCGCGGTTCTCCATGGAAAAATCAACCTGAAAAATAATTGGGATTGGTTATATTTAATCCTTTGGGCCCTTGCGCGAGCCCGCGACGCGTGCGGCTTTCAGCCGAACTTGCGCTTCGCGCATTGCCCCGTGAACGCGGAAAGGGGGATTCACTAAAAAAGCTTAAATACTCGTTTAAACGTCTTTTTACTTGGTTTGAAATGTTTGGAATCGTGAAAAAAATCGTTTCCCTGTCGCTTGAGAAGCCAAAACTGCTCCTTGCAGTCGTTCTCGTTCTGCTGCCGGTCATTTTTCGCATAGCAGCCGGTTTTTTGGTTGGCGTGAATTTTGATGCACAGTATAATGGTTTTTTGATGCTTACAAATGTAGTCCTCTGGCTTGCAGGCGGAATAGGGCTTTATGCAATTATCTACATTTTCAAAGGCAGTGAAGTGAAAGGAAAACTCTCAGGTGTCCTTACAGCCAGCTCTTATGCGAGCTTTTTTTTCACTTTGTGGCTGTTACTCGCGGTTCTTGTCGTTTTTCTCCTCATTCCCGGTTTTTTTGCCGGAGTGAAAAATGCACAGGGGCTTGACCCCCAGACTGCAATGCAGGCGCTCATCGAGGAGTTCCCACAGCCACAAAACGAAGCCTTGTTGACTGCAGGAATAGGAATACTAATTCTTGCAGGATTTATAGTCCTTATCCTGACATTTTACACCTACTATTCAATAATCACCCTTTCATCCAGTGAAAAGCCGAAAAGAAACTTTTTTGCATTCATTGTTTTCATGTTGTTCCTGTTCATCATAGGCGTTTTCCTGTGAAAAAAACACGCCCCTGGGCCCGTGGCGCCCTTACAAAAACCTTTAAAAGTTTTATGCCTGGGCTAAAAATATTAAGTGAGTCTACATGAAAGTCAAGTGCCCCGAATGCAGTGAACAGATAGAAGTCGACAAAAACGAGGTTGACGAAAACGACACAGTGGAATGCCCTGAATGCGGCCAAGAGTCAACCGTGAAAATAAAAAACGGCAAAATCAAGCTTGCCTCGCAAAAAGAGAAATATTTCGAGGAAGGAATAGGGGATTACAGCGACGAATAAGGCCCCATGGCCAAGAAACTTTTAGAAATCCCTTTCCATTGATTTTAGCTCAGTTAAAGCCGCAACCCTCATTGCGTCAAGGGAATCCCAGTCGTTTGCCGCGCTGGCAAGGACCTGCGCCGTTTTTTCCGCGGAAGCGATTTTTGGGACAATTACAAAGTCGGCGCCAAAACTATACAGCTTCAATGCATTTGAATGCGTCGAGGCCACGCAGATTGTTTTTGTCCGCGCAGCAAGTTTTGCCGCCTTTAGGATGTCGAGGTTTGTGTCAAAACTGTCAGAGGAAACAAAAATGGCCTTTGGCTTAAAGGACAAAACCTCGTTCACCGCTTCCGGTTCCCCCGCATCGGCAAACAATACATTGAATCCCTTGGTTTTCAGGCTTTCAACGTTCTTTGGGTCAAAGTCAACCACGAAAACACTGTCCTTTGCAAGGCCCATTTTGTGGAAAACACTTTTCCCGGTTTCGCCAAAGCCGAAAAAAACAAACTCCGGTTTAAGCGAACTGGAAAAATTTTTTTCGGAAACTCTCTTCCTTTCAAAGCGCGGCAACCAGGAAAAAAACCGCGGATAGACAAATTCACTGTTGTAAAGGATGAAAGTGTCCGCGGCAATGGTGATTATCCCGACGAGGGTGACCATTGAAACGACTTCAGGGCTTACATGCCCCACCCTCGCGCCAAGGTTCACGAGTATGAGGGAAAACTCGCTGATTTGCGCGACAGTGAGGCCCGCCATGAAAGAAGTGCGCGCCTTGTAACCCAGGAAAAGCATGATTGCGATTACTATCAATGGGTTGCCGATGACAATGAAAGCAGAAAAAACTATGGCAGGGACAATGACTTTGTCAAACGACGCAAGTGCAAGCTGCGAGCCAAGGGAAACAAAAAACAATACAAGGAAAAAGTCGCGGAGGTTTTTGAGCCTTGAACTGATTTCAAAGCTGTACGGCAGCGATGCGATTGAAACCCCTGCAAGGAATGCGCCGATTTCGATTGAAAAACCAAGGACAGATGAGAGCCCTGCAAGAAAAAGGCACCAGGAAATCGAGGAGAGGAACAAGAGCTCCTGGTTTTTTGCCGCAGACCGAAAGGCGCGGGCAAGAACGCTCCTGCCAAGTATGAGCACGACTGAAAACAACCCGATTCCCTTCAATGCAAAATCGGCAAAACTCGAGACAAGGCCGGTCCCGGCTGTCGCGAAACTCGAAACCAGCAGCAGGGCAACTATTGCCACGAAATCCTGGGTCAAAAGAAAGCCGACAGAAATCCTGCCATAAAGTGAATTGAGTTCTTTTTTGTCAGTCAGGCATTTCACGATTATTATCGTGCTGCTAAATGCAAGCGCAACCCCGATGTAAAGGGCCTCTATCAGTGAAAAGCCGAAAAAAACCGCCAAACCGGACCCGAGGATTGATGTGAAAAAAATCTGTGCAATGCCGGTTGTCACGGAAACATGGCCGATTTCGCGAAGCACGTTTGTGTTGAGGTTCAGGCCGACGAGGAAAAGGAGGAACGCGATGCCAAGCGTTGAAAAAACTTCAAGAAGAGGCTGGAAGGAAATCACGTTGAAAAAACTCGCGCCAAGAAGAATCCCGGAACAAAGATACGCAAGTATTGAAGGCTGGCCAAACTTCCGAAAAACCATTGCAAGGACGGTTGAAAAAATTATTATTATCCCAAGCTCGATGAAAACCGAAAGCTCTTGCGCCAAAAAAAAACACTCACCTGACTGGACAACCTAGGCCACTACTGCTATTGTGGGGTGGAAAAACCCGCTAAAACAGGGGTTCACCCGGCATTCCACTAGCTAGAAATGAGTGTGCGGTTGCTTAAATTCTTTTCCATCTGAAGCCGCCGGCAGTGTCATCCAGCTGTATTTTATGCTCTTTTAACAGCCTTTGCCGCAATTCGTCGGACTTTTTGTAGTCCTTTTCCTTGCGCGCTTTTTCGCGCATTGAAACGAGTTTTTCCTCTTCTTTTGAAAGCTTATCCGAAAAATCGAACCTGAAAACCCCAAGCACGGAATTTATCCTTTCAAGAAAAGACAGGATTTCTTTTGCACCGCCCAAAGTAACCTTTCCGCTGTCAATGAGCTTGTTTGCATCCCTGAAAAACCCATGCAGGCCTGCAAGCATTTTCGGCGTGCCAAGGTCATCATCAAGGCTCCCGCCAAAAACCTCTTCTGCCTCTTTCACCAATTGCCCGGCTTCCAGGGTGCCTCCACTGGCCTTGCACGCGGAAAGCTTTTGCACAAACTCGTCAAAGCCCTTAATCGTTTTTTCCGCGTTTGCAAGCGAAACAAGTGAAAAGTCCAGTTCATCCCTGTAATGAGCCGAAAAAAACAGGAGCCTCAACGCACGCGCGGAATAACCCGACAGGTCACGCAGCGTGTAATAATTCCCGAGGCTCTTTGACATTTTCCTGCCTTCGACAATCAGGTGGTTTGAGTGGAACCAGTGCCGCACAACCGGGGAGCCGGTAAATGATTCCGACTGGGCGATTTCGTTCTCGTGGTGAGGGAAAACAAGGTCAACGCCACCGCCGTGAATGTCAATCACTTTCCCCAGGTGCTTGAGGCTCATTGCACTGCACTCGATGTGCCAGCCCGGCCTCCCTTTCCCAAATGGCGCACTCCAGAAAACACTGCCATCCGATTCCTGCCATGCTTTCCACAGGGCAAAATCGCTTGCAGTGTTTTTTTCATAAGAGTCGACGTTCAAACGCACGCCAGATTTAAGTTTTTTGAGTTTGAGTTTTGAAAGCTTTCCGTAATCCCCGGATTTTTTAATGTCAAAGTAAACCCCGTCAGTTGCCTTGTATGCAAAGCCCTTGTCAATCAGCGCGCTGATGATTTTCACCATTTCCGGTATTTCCTGCGTTGCATACACAAGCTTGTCCGGGCGCAGGATGCC
This sequence comes from Candidatus Iainarchaeum sp., assembly GCA_016198165.1. Classification (GTDB taxonomy): domain Archaea; phylum Iainarchaeota; class Iainarchaeia; order Iainarchaeales; family GW2011-AR10; genus JACQJF01. The sequence continues at coordinate 5,739 of JACQJF010000066.1, forward strand.
AAGTGCGTCAAGGTCTTTGAGGAACTCCTGTGCGTATTTAGAAGTGAATTCATTTAGCGGCAGGCCTCGTTCAGCCGACCTTTTTATTGTCTTGTCGTCAACGTCAGTCACGTTCATGACAAGCTTTACCCTGAAACCGTGGAAACGCAGGTAGCGGTTGAGCAAATCCTGCAAGGTGAATGTGCGCAAGTTCCCTATATGCGCGTAGTCGTAGACAGTTGGGCCGCAGTTGTAGATTTTGAACTCGCGGCCGTCTGAGGGGGCTATTTCCTCGATTTTGCGCGAAAGGGTATTGTAAAGCCTCAGCATTTCCAAAAAACCTAAATTATAAATAGCCTTAAGGCAAATAAATCATTATGCAGGACATTGACGGGCTCCCGGAGCCAAGCGAGGCCAAAAGGAAGAAAAAAATCCAGGCCTGGCAGGAAAAAGTGGAAAAAAAGGCAAAATTCCACAGGTGAACCAATGCCTAAAAACAATGCAAGAAAGGTCAGCCGGGCTTTCCAATCTTAGAAAAACATATTTTTTTATAGTTCAAGATTTAATATAGTTGTAGCAAGTGGTTTTTTTTATGTACCCGGCACAAGTAATTGAAAAGCCTTATTCAAAAGAACAGCTTAAAAAAATTAGGAACCATTTTAAAGAACTTGAAAAGGCAAGGCACAGCCAAAGCGTCCAGGAATACGTAAAAAAGGTCAATGCCCGGCTAAAAGCTTAAACCAGTTTTTCTATTGAAACAAACTTAGGTGTCACAAAACCATTCACTTGGTTGGATTTATCATAAGCTTTTATGGCTGGATTTGATTTCATTGAATGGCCATCATTTGAAACAATTATGTCAAGTTTATGGATACTTGCAGTTGCAACAATCAAAAAATCTGAAAAAATTTTTCTTTTGGAAATACCGCCAGCATATTCTTTCCAGTACTCTTCAGCTAAAAACTCAATTATGCTCTCGGTAGGTAAAGAATGCTTTCCAACCAAATCATCATATAGGGAAAGCAGTTGGTTGCGATAACTCTTGCCGTTAACCCGGACTGACGGGGGGATTTCCCTTAACTCATCACGCACGACCTTACAACCATAAACAATAATCCTGCCAGACTCAATCAAGCCATAAATACGGTCCAAATCATACTCGTACAATTTTTCATAAACATTAGTGTCAATCAAAACTCTAAAAGCCATGAACTTCACATCATTTCAGAGGTTCTCAGCAAGCCTTTTAAACCAAACCCGTCACAAATTTTTTTTTAGAATGACTGATTCAAAACAGGTTCCTGCAAAGCTTATCCTGGAAGACGGCAGTGTTTTTGAAGGCACCTCGTTTGGCTTTGAAGCAAGTTCTTCGGGAGAGGTCGTGTTCAACACCGGCATGGTTGGTTACTGCGAGTCGCTAACCGACCCAAGCTACGCCGGGCAGATACTTGCATGCACATACCCCCTGATTGGGAACTACGGCGTGCCGAAAGAAAAGAAAACAGACTTGAACAGTTTTTTTGAATCGCACAAAATCCACGTGCAGGGACTCGTCGTAAGCGATTACTCGTACAACTTCAACCACTTCGAAGCACAAAAAAGCCTTTCAGAGTGGCTTGTGGAGGAAAAAATCCCCGCAGTCACGGGAATCGACACGCGGCAACTCACAAAACGGCTGCGCGAAAAGGGGGCAATGCTTGGAAAACTCATCGTGAACAACGAGGACACCGGGCCCTTTGACCCGAACAGCCACAACATCGTGAAAAAAGTCTCAACGAAAAAAGAGATTATTTACGGGCATAAAAACACCGGTCCGAAAATAATGCTCATGGACTGCGGCGTGAAAAACAACATCATCCGCTCGCTTGTGAACCGGAACTGCGTTGTCACGCGCGTGCCGTTTGACCAGGATTTTTTCGCAAAAGGCCACGGGTTTGACGGAGTCGTGGTTTCAAACGGCCCCGGTGACCCGAAACAATGCACGGATACAATTTCAGTCATGAAAAAAATCCTGCAAAAAGAAATTCCGCTCTTTGGGATTTGCCTTGGAAACCAGTTGCTTGCACTTGCAATAGGCGCGGACACTTTCAAGCTCAAGTATGGGCACAGGGGCCAGAACCAGCCGTGCAAGATTGCAGGCACGCAGAAATGCTTTGTGACATCACAGAACCACGGGTTTGCGGTCAACGTCGATTCACTGCCAAAAGGCGAGTGGAAGGAATGGTTCTACAATTTAAACGACGGGACAAACGAGGGAATCATCCACGCGTCAAAGCCGTTCATGTCAGTCCAGTTCCACCCGGAAGCCTGCCCAGGGCCTACCGACACGGGTTTTTTGTTTGACGAATTTTTGTCAAAAATAAATGGGGGTGGAAAATGACTGACAAAGTAAAAAAAGTTTTGTTATTGGGTTCTGGCGCCATCCAAATCGGACAGGCCGGCGAAAGTCTACCTTGCTAAGAGTAAGTAGACCGCCTATTCGACTACTCCGGTTCGCAGGCAATCAAGGCCCTCAAGGAAGAAAACGTGGAAGTCGTGGTAATCAACCCCAACATTGCAACGGTCCAGACCTCCCCTGGTTTTGCGCACAGGACATACTTTTTGCCCATTGAACCATATTTTGTCGAAGAAGTCATCAAAAAAGAAAAACCGGACGGCATTCTCCTTTCATTTGGAGGCCAGACAGCCCTGAATTGTGGCGTGGAAATGGAAAAAAACGGGGTGTTCAAAAAACACGGCGTCAAGGTCCTTGGAACTCCGGTTGACGCTATTGAAAAAACGGAAGACCGGCAATTGTTCAAGGAAGTGCTTGGCTCAATCGGGCTAAAAACACCTAAAAGTAGGGCGGTTTCAAGCGTAAAAGAGGCACTCAACGCAGCAAAAGAAATCAGCTATCCTGTCATGGTGAGGGGGGCTTTTGCACTCGGGGGAAAAGGCTCGGGGTACGCGGACAACGAAAAAGGGCTCATCGAACTGGCGGAAAAGGCTTTCTCAAACACCACCCAGATTCTTGTGGAAGAATACTTGTGGGGCTGGAAGGAAATAGAATACGAGGTCGTGCGTGATTCTTTTGACAACTGCATTACTGTCTGCAACATGGAGAACTTCGACCCACTTGGCATCCACACTGGTGAAAGCATTGTGGTTGCGCCCTCGCAGACACTCACAAACCACGAGTACCATTACCTGCGCGAAATCTCGATTAAGCTCATCAGGCACCTCGGTGTAATCGGCGAGTGCAATGTGCAGTTTGCACTCGACCCGAAAAAACTCGACTACAGGATAATCGAGGTGAATGCACGCCTTTCGCGCAGTTCCGCACTCGCCTCCAAGGCAACAGGCTACCCACTGGCGTTCATCGCGGCAAAGCTTGCGCTTGGGCATAGTTTGTTTGACCTCAAAAACGCGGTGACAAAAAAAACAAGCGCCTTTTTTGAACCAGCGCTTGACTATGTAGTCGTAAAAATCCCGCGCTGGGACCTGCAGAAATTCCGCAACGTTTCAAACCGGATTGGCTCTGAAATGAAAAGCGTAGGCGAAGTAATGGCAATCGGGAGAACCTTTGAGGAAGCGATTCAAAAGGCAATCAGGATGCTACAAATTGGAATGTATGGCCTGGTGGGAAACAACGTTTACTTCAAGCGCCTCACACAGGAGCTCAGGTACCCGACAGACAAAAGGATTTTTGCAGTCGTTAATTCCCTCATCAAGGGCACAAAACCCCAAAAAATCTCGCGCCTGACAGGAATCGACAAGTGGTTCATTGAAAAAATACAGAACGTGATACGCCTTGGAGAAGAGATAAGGAAACACTCGCTTCAGACACTGCCTAAAGAACTGCTTTCACAAGCCAAGCGCCTCGGGTTCTCGGACAAGCAGATTGCAATACTCGTGAAGGAAAAATCGGAGTTTTCCGTGCGCGAGAAAAGAAAAAGCCTTGGAATCACGCCGTTTGTCCGCCAGGTTGACACCCTGGCAGCGGAATTCCCCGCACAGACAAATTACCTTTACATGACCTACAGCGCGGCAGAAGATGACATCGGATTCCCTGCTGCAAAAAAGGCCATGGTGCTTGGAAGCGGCGCTTACAGGATTGGCAGCAGCGTGGAGTTCGACTGGTGCTGCGTGAATGCCGCAAAAGAGGCAAAAAAAGAGGGCCTTGAAACCATAATGGTGAACCACAACCCTGAAACTGTTTCAACCGATTATGATGAATGCGACAGGCTCTACTTTGAAGAGCTCTCTGTAGAAACAGTGCTGGACATTTATGAAAAGGAAAAACCATTGGGGATAATTGTTTCAATGGGCGGGCAGATTCCAAACAACCTTGCATTGAAACTCCACGAACAAGGGGCAACAGTGCTTGGGACGGGGCCTGAAAACATTGACAAGGCGGAAGACCGGCACAAGTTTTCAAGGCTCTGTGACGAGCTTGGAGTGACACAGCCAGAGTGGAAGGAACTCTCGACGGAAAAGGATGTCTTTTCGTTTGCGAAAAAGGCAGGTTACCCGGTGCTTGTGCGCCCGTCTTATGTCCTAAGCGGTTCCTCGATGAGCGTTGCTTTCAACCAAAAGGACCTCAAAAATTACCTCAAGAAAGCCACTTCGCTTTCAAAAGAATACCCTGTCGTGGCCTCGAAATTCGTCCTGAACGCGCGGGAAATAGAAATAGACGCGGTTGCAAACAAGGGTGAAATAATTTCAAGTGTGATTTGCGAGCATGTCGAGAACGCGGGCACGCACTCGGGGGATGCGACGCTTGTCACCCCGCCCCAGAAAACCTACATTGAAACCATCAGGCAGATAAAGGAAATCGCTAAAAAACTGGCAAAATCGCTTGAAATCACGGGGCCGTTCAACATCCAGTTCATTGCAAAGGACAACGAAGTCAAAGTCATTGAATGCAACCTGCGCGCTTCACGCTCTTTCCCATTCATTTCCAAGGTAACGGGGAAAAACTTTGCGTATCTTGCCGCAAAGGCGATTCTTGGCCAGAACCCTGGCGTTGACAGGCATGGGAACCTCGAAATCGAAGTTGTCGGAGTGAAGGCTCCCCAGTTTTCTTTCGGGCGGTTAAAGGGCGCTGACCCCATTAGCGGGGTTGAAATGGCGTCCACGGGTGAAGTGGGTTGCATCGGCTCGGATTTTGAAGACGCTTTTTTGAAGGCAGTGATTGCGACCGGCATGAGGCTGCCGGAAAAAAGCATCGTGATAAGCATTTCCGGCGAGGAAAACAGGTACAAGGTGCTTGCGCAGGTTGCAGAATTGTCGAAAAAATTCAGCCTTTATTGCACCGATGACACTTACAAGTTCTTTTCTACAAACAACGTCAAGTGCGAGCTTGTGCACAAGCTTGACGAAAAAGCCTCCCCAAACATCTACTCACTGCTGCGGGAAAAAAAAATCGACCTGGTTGTAAGCGTCCCAAACCCCATACAGCAAATCAACCTCGACAAGAACTACGACCTGCGCAGGGCAACGATTGACTACAACGTTTCCCTGATTACAAACCTGCAGGTCGCAAAGGCATTCTTTGACTCAATCCTGAAAAGAAAAATGGAAGAACTCGAAATCAAGAGCCTGGAAGAATACTTATTGTAAAACCAAGGCCGGGTTTAGTGCCCTCCCGTCGCTTATCCTGGCATGTTAGACTGTGCACATGCGGCCGTGAACAACCCGCGCAGGGGCTGTTGAGCGAAGCGAAACGCCAGCTTCGTGAACCCAAGCATGTACTACCGAAGGTGTACGCGTCGCGGGCTCACGCAAGGGCTGCCGAAGGTGCCCGCGAACCTTTTTACAAACCCGATTTTTGCCCAAAGCAAAAATGGGCGCATTTTGGCTTTCGCCAAAATAGCGAGGTTCATCAAAACCTTGTATTAGAACCTTTTCATAAAAGGTTCATCAAAATCTTGTATTACCGGCCCATCTTCGATGGGCCATATACTGCGGTGCAGGCTGACGCTTGCAGCCCATGTACTGCGGTGTGAACGGACGCAACCGTTCATGGGGTCGGCGGGAGTTGAACCCGAATCCGCCGGTCGCTCCAAACCTTACGATAATCGCACGAAACTCTCGTATTGCGGTTCCTTCGCAAGAAGGGACACCTACGTGTCGCAAGCCCACGCCTGTACTACCGAAGGTGTACGCGCCGCTTGTGCCCAACAGGGTATGAGCCCGCGCAAGGGTTCCTGGAGCCGGCTGCACTGCCAGGTTATGCTACGACCCCCTGAAATTTAGGGTTTTATTGCACAAAATTGGTGGGACAAATTTGCTTTAAAACAATTGCTATGCCCCCAAGCTTGAAAAAGCACATTTTTCCAGATTGTTATATTTACTGTTTAAATCAGGTTCCTTGGGCTGTAAACTTTCAGGTCAGTTTTTTCAAAGTCCCTTATGTTTTCGGTGACAAACGGAAGTTTTTTTGTCTTGCAGGCACACTGGTACTGGACAGCGTCTTCCCACAAAAGCTTTCCATCAATTACTGCTTTTTTATAGTCCCCAAGTTCAAGGTTTACAAGTTCCCAATAGCCTTTTCCAAATATTTCTTCAAACCAGGCACTGATTTTTCCTTCAGCTTCTCTTCGCAATTCGTCTGTTCTCAATTGGTCAGTTCTTGTGTACTTGTAAACAAGGTGGTTTATTACAGAAAAAGGCGTGTTGTTGCTGATGAATGCTTTCATTTTTCCCTCATGAACAAGGCGCATTACTTCCCTTTGCTTGCTTAACATTCCTTCCCTGAAAACTTTTAATCTTGCAAACCGAAAAATAATGTCCTTGTCAAGAAAGATTTCTTTTGGCTGTTTGAGGGGCTTAATCATAAACGTAATGGTCTTGGTGGCTTTTTACAGTGTTTTCGTCCTGTTCCCTGATTCTTTTTTCAACAATATCAAAGTAATGCACGTCAAAATCATGGCGGGCAATTTTGTTTTTTGCTGATTTAGCGGTTTTTATTTTTCTTTTTACCGAAAAAATTGTTCTTTTTGGCCTAGTTTTTGAAATTGTTTGCTGCATTTTCTCCACCATTCTACTTTGTAGTGTTAAGTTAATAAAAGACTTTTTACATGGCTGCAGATATATGTTTTTAGCTGAATAATTCAAAAATTCCTCTTTTGACAGGCAAGCGTATTGGGTCATCTTCAAGGTAAAGTTCAACTGCTTCTCTTAGGTTTTTCAAAGCGCTCTGCCTTGTTTTTCCCTGTGAAGCAACTCCCAATTCAGGGCAAAAGGAAACAAACCATTTTCCTTCTTTGGCAATCACTGCTGAAAATTTTTTCTCCACGCAAAACCACTATAATTTAGCACATTGAACTGATTAAAATCTTTTCGTAAATTCAGGGCGAGTTCCTTGCTCCCCACGCCTTGGCGTCGTTTACCGTTAAGTACCCGATTTTTGGTTTTTTCCACCCTATTGCCTGGTGGCTGTAGTCACAGTGGCCGAAACGGCATTCGAGGAAATACACGACTTCGTTGGGCTGCCAGATGTCCACCATTTTTTCCGGCGGCAGGCCCAGGCAGTTGCCTGCAATGAGGCGGTTGGTGCCGCTGTGTGCAACGACGATTGCGGTCTTGTCCTCAAACTTATGCAGCAACTCGTGAACGAATGGCTGTATCCTGTCCTCGTTCATTTCCTGGAAAGACTCGCCGTTCTGTGGCTTGAAGCGGTACTTGTCTTTCTTCCTCTCAGCCCAGGCTCGTGAAAGCCCATCACCCGACCCAAGTTCTGCAAATGTTTTTCCCTCAAAAATCCCGTAATTTATTTCCACAAGCTCATCCCTTTTTTCAACTGCCAAACCGAATTTTTCTCCAATCAGTTCCGAGGTTTTCAATGCACGGGAAAGCGTGCTTGAAAAAATCCTGGAAGGCTTTTCGCGTGAAATCATTTCAGCGATTTTTCCCGCCTGCTCCAGGCCCCTGGGTGCAAGGGAGGTGTCAGTACGGCCCTGTATCCTGCCTTCAATGTTCCAACCCGTCAAGCCATGCCGTACTAGAACAAGCCGCATAAAAAAAAAACCTTACTTTAGTGGAAGTGCAAGTGCTTTTATTTTTTTAGCCCCTTTTCAACCGCACGGACAATCGCCTTTGAATCCATGCCATACTTTTCCAGGAGTTCGCGGGCCTTGCCGGACTCGCCGAAAACATCGCGAACTCCTATGCGCACCATTTTTTTCGGCTGGCTCTCGGAAAGCGCCTCGGCGACTGCAGAACCAAGCCCGCCGATGATTGAGTGGTCCTCGCAGGAAACCACGAGGCTTGCCTTTGAAGCGGCCCTTAGAATGGTTCTTGCGTCAAGGGGCTTGATGCTTGGGGAATTGACCACGCTTGCAGAGATTTTTTTCTGTGCCAGTATTTTGCGTGATTCAAGTGCTTCTGAAACCATTGCACCGCACGCGACAAGGCAAACATCACTGCCTTCCTCAAGCACCTGCGCTTTCCCGATTTCAAATTCATGAGAATCGTCAAACAGCACGGGAATCCCTTCCCTTGTCGTGCGCAGGTAACACGGGCCGGCGTGTTCCGCGATTGCATGGGTCGCTTTTTTGGTTTCATGATAATCAGCGGGAACCACAACAGTCATTCCGGGAAGCGTCCTCATGAGTGACACGTCCATTATCGCCTGGGCGCTCGGCCCATCCTGGCCCGTAATGAGTCCGCCGTGGCTTCCAATTACCTTCACGTTGGCGTTGGAGTAACACACGCTCATCTTCAACTGGTCAAAGGCATTGTTGGTGATGAACACGGCAAAGGAACTTGCAAACGCGATTTTTCCACTGAGGGCAAGGCCTGCTGCGGTTGAGATGAGGTCTGCCTCGTTTATACCCATGTACCAGAACCTGTCCGGAAATTTTTTCCCGAACTTGAGACTGCGCGTGGATTTTGCAAGGTCCGCATCAAGGACAACGGCGTTTGGGTGCCTTTCTCCGACTTCAACTATTGCATCGCCGTAGCCTTCGCGCGTTGCAACCATTTCCCCTTTCTTTGGATTCATTTTTTGTCCCCGATTTCAGCCAGGGCCTTTTCAAGGTCCTCTTTTTTCACTGCCACGCCATGCATATCCGGGTTATCGGAAATAAAAGAAACCCCTTTTCCTTTCACGGTCTTTGCAATTATGACCGTGGGCCTGCCCTTGGTTTTCCTCGCCTGTTCAAGGGCTGACAGGATTTGTGGAATATCATGCCCGTTTATTTCAATCACGTGCCAGTTGAATGAGCGCCACTTGTCGACAAGTGGCTGGATGGATTTTTCCTTCTCCACCCATTCGTCATTCTGAATTCCATTGAGGTCGATTATTCCGCACACGTTGTCAAGCTTGAAATTGGGGGCAGTCATCGCCGCTTCCCAGATTTGGCCCTCCTGCTGCTCGCCATCCCCCATGAGCACATACACGCGATAATTTTTCTTGTCAAGGCGCCCTGCCATCGCCATCCCGTTTCCGACGCTCAGGCCCTGGCCAAGGCTACCTCCAGAGACTTCGATTCCCGGGGTTTTCACCCTGTCAGGATGTCCCTGGAGCCGCGAATTGATTTTGCGCAAGCTAAAGAGCTCCTGCTTGGGGAAAAAACCAGCCTTTGCCAAACAGGCATACTGTGCGGGGACGGCATGCCCTTTGCTCATGACAAACCTGTCGCGTTCAGGCCAGTCCGGTCGCTTTGGGTCGTAATTCATTTCGCTGAAGTAAAGGCACGTGAGTATGTCAATGCAGGAAAGCGATGAAGTCGGGTGACCGCTGCCGGCCTCGGTGGTCATCTGCACGATGTCCCTGCGCAGTTCCTGGGCAATTTTTTTCAGTTCGTCAACAGGTTTTTTTTGCTGCATTAAAATCCCAACTTTGGTGGAAAAAAAACTTTGAAGCACAAAAAAAATTATTTGTCAAGCCCCTTGTCCCTGACTTTTTTCCAGTCATCCAAAAACTTTTTTATCCCCGCGTCGGTAAGCGGGTGCTTAAAAAGGTTTTCAATGACTTCTGCAGGGCAGGTTGCAACATCCGCGCCAATCTTTGCAGCCTCCAAAACGTGCCCTGTGCTGCGCACGCTTGCAACCAAAATCTTTGCCCCAAAATCGTAATTGTCAAAAATCTGCCGGATGTCCCTGACCAACTGCATTCCATCCTCTTTAACGTCATCCAGGCGCCCGACAAAAGGGCTGACATAAGTAGCACCAGCCTTTGCGGCAAGCAGTGCCTGGACGGCAGAAAATGTCAGAGTCACGTTTGTCTTTATCCCCCGGCGCGTACATTCTTTAACCGCCTTTATTCCCTGCGGCGTGTTGACTATTTTTACAATCACGTTTTTGTGGATTTTTGACAGTTCAACGGCTTCCTTCATCATGCCGTCAAAGTCTTCGCTCACGGTCTCGGCTGAAACCGGGCCGTCGACAATCATGCAAATCTCTTTGATGAGTTGCCTAAACGGCTTGTTTTCCCTGCTTACAAGCGAAGGGTTGGTGGTGACACCGTCAATGACCCCCAAATCGTTCAATTCCCTGATTTTTTCAAGATTCCCAGAGTCAATGAAAATCTGCAAAAAAAAGCCACCTTTACGGGTTTATTGGTTGATATTATTAAGCCCCAGCAATTAATAAAAACCAACGCTTCAGAAGTCGTAAGTACTGTCTTTTCTTCTCTCCAATTTTATCACTTTAATTATTTTTTCTTGTGAATGAACTTCGTATACAATCCTGTGGCTTGAAATTCTTAATTTCAAACAAAAGAGCGCCACCTTATTTGCCAAAAACTTCTTTAAA
>JACQJF010000062.1 GCA_016198165.1 Candidatus Iainarchaeum sp.
ATTTAAATAAGTTTATATATTTTAAATTTGTTCTTAAACTAATTGCACCAGATATACAAGTAAAGGGGATCAACTTTGGAGGAAGAACAACAGCTTAATGGTTTAATGGCTTCTTTTGTAGCTTTGCGATTAAAACCTGAAAAAAACATCAATATATCTGGCATAGAACTACAATTTCTAGAGAAAATAAATGCGTCTGAAAAATTAATTTCCGTAGAAGAATTAGCTAAATTTGAAAAAGTACCTAATGAATCTGCGGTGTTCATAGTTGATAGTCTTTATAAGAAAAAATTAATTGATCATGGCTCTGGTTGGCAGACTACTGAATTAGGGAAAGAGATAGTTAAAGAAGCACTAAAAATTTACAATGAATCTAAACCAATTATTGAAACAGATAGAACTTTTTCTCTCATGTTGGAAGCCACTGGAAAAAAATTAGAGCCATGATTTGAATGTCTGATTCTGCAGAGATTTCCTCAAAGGCAATTGAAACAATTGAAACTCTTGAAAAATTAAAAGAAAATACAGTCGTACTATTGGGCTCATATAAAGAAAAACATCGCGAATTTTTGGATAATGTTGCCACTGTCCTGCAAATCAAATTTCGGTATACCCCCCTAATCTTGGATAATGTTTATACTGTCAATAAAGGTACTCCAAGACAAGTAATTCATAATTTACTTTCTGGCTGTAATTTTGTCATAGCTGATGACACAGTCCCTTCTGGAGAGTCATTGGAATTAGAATACAGTAGAAATGTTGGCGCTTTGACAGCCATAATTTGCCGATTCCATGAAAAAGGTTGGCCTCGTTCTACATTTATGACTGCTGATTTTGACGTACATAGCTTAGACTTTAAAACTTTTAGATTTAATTCAAAGATTGACAATCTTTCCCAAATCGAAAAATTAATTGTAGAAATAACAAAATGGAAAGATGGAAGAAAAAAAGATATTACAAAAAGAATGCAAGAAAGAGAAAAATCTTACAATTTGTACCAAGAAATACTAAAGAACTTAAAATTAAAGTAACACGGACTAAAGAGCGTTTATGCTAAAAAAGTAGAGGAAAAAGCAATTATTTTTTGGCTCAAAATTTTTGAACAATTTTACCCTAAAACAAGTTACTAACCACAAGTTGCCAACCGGGTTTGTAACCAGCCCCAAAACAAGAGTTTTGACTACAAGCTAAAAAGGTATAGATGCAGGAATATAACAAAAATATGCTTGAGCCACAGCTACGTCCCGAATATGTTGAAAAACTGAAAAGAATTGAAAAGCAAAAATCAATTCCCATAAAAGACGTTGATTCTTATTTTGACGGGCTGGAATAGAGATGATTTCTTGCCTTACCGGCTTACGAGAAAATCGCATTTGGACAAAATATTTGCAAAAATCGGGAAAAAAGACTCTGAACAGTTAAGGGGCAATCAGGAACAAAATACAGAGAAGTTTGATTAACCCCCTCAAACCATAATTTCCTGTTACTTTTAATGAGCTGGTTTAAAATTGTGGAAAATCAACTTTATTCAGGGGATTTTCCATGATTGTCACTTGCCAAAGGGCACAAGGCGGGCTTGAATACCTTCTGTTAGTTGGAGGGGTTCTCATAGTGGGTTTCGTGGTTTACACTGTGGTACTGAGTGGCACGAGTGCAACCGAAGAACAATCGGTTATTCCGAATGCTGCCGAGGCACTGTGCGTAACGACTTCCAGGGATGATTGCAACGAAAAAAAATTTTCGCTTCGGGAAAGGAATTTCTTGTGCTTTAAACGCAGTGATTCCTGCCATACATTCGACGGGGTTTTTTTGTTGCACATGGATGACGATGTATCAGGCGGTAGCCAGGCCATAGGGGACAGTTCATACAGCGGCTACAGCGGCACTCTGGTTGGAGACACGAACTGCACCGTGTCAGGGAAAACCGGCCTTGGATGCGGTTTTGACGGGTACAGGGACAGCGTAGATTTTGGCGACGTTAATTCTGTTGAAGGCATTGGAGCCATGACCGTCAGCTTTTGGCTAAAACTCAATGCACCCCCGCCAAATTTTTATCAATTAATTGAAAAAATAGACTCACAGTTTGGTGCATGGTATTTCCAGTGGGATAGAATCCCCCCGAACAGGATTTTCTTTAAGGTTTGGGGGATGAATTTGTCAGGTGGTTTTCCCCGATCAGCCCTTGTAGACTACGTGTTTCCGGAATTTGACACCGGCTGGCACCATTATGTCAGCAGATATGATGGCTCAACCATAAAGTTGTACCGTGATGGACAGGAACTAGCTTCCAAAAACGCCAGTTATTTGGGAGGCATAAAAACAACAAGCGCGCCACTCTGCATCGGGGCTTCCGGCATGAATGGAGTAAGTTGCACAACATTTGTTGCCGGTGGCGACCTAAACGGCTCCATTGATGAGGTTGCAATATGGAACAGAGCAATATCTGAACAGGAGATAAAACTCTTGTATAATAACGGCAAAGGATGAATTCGGTTTAGGAACCGCGCCTCGCAATGGCAGGATTAGGTTTAAATACCTTATTTGGCTAAATTAAGTATAATTATTAAGTGTGTTTTTTTGTGCACACTGTATCCTTTAAAAGTCTTTAAAGGATATAAATGCACCGGATTTTTCTGGGCTTTAAAAACAGGCTTTAAATGAGTCTTTGGGCCTAATTTGCCGTGCATTTTGAGTTTTTAGCTATAAGAGGCACGTAAATGCCAAAACACAAGCCGCGGTCAGGAAGCCTTGCTTTTTACCCGAAAAAAAGGGCGAAAAGGCAGTTAGCTACTTTCACGACTTTCGCGCCGCAGACCCAGGCCAGGGAAACCACGAAAGCCCTCAACTTTGTCGGGTACAAGGCGGGAATGGTTTCATGCATCGGGAGAAACGAGCGCCCAAAATCCACGACCGCGGGCCACGAGATAATCGTCCCCGCAACCGTGATTGAATGCCCGCCGCTCCGGGTCTTTGGGGTGCGCTTGTACGAAAAAAACGGTTATTCTACCAGGTCAATGGGTGAGGTAACGGTTGAAAAAACAGGCAAGGATTTGAAAAGAAAAATCGTTTCTTTCCGGGAAAAGCATTCAAAGAAAAAAAAGCACAAGGAGCACGCAGGCTTTGACTGGGTCAAACAGACAGCGGGAAAAGCAGTTGATTTGAGGCTCCTGGCTTATGCACAGCCCTCGATGGCGGGTTTTGGGAGAAAAAACCCGGACGTGTTTGAAGTTTTCCTTTCAGGAAACGTGGAGCAAAAAACCGCTTTTGCAAATGAAAAGCTTGGGAAAGAAATCAGTGTTTCGGAAGTTTTTTCTGAAAAAGATTTTGCCGATGTGCGCGCAGTCGACAAGGGAAAAGGCTTTGCAGGGGTCATTGAAAGGGCAGGAGTCAAGCACTTCCGCCCAAAGGCAAAAAAGCACAGGATTGTCGGAAGCATCGGGCCATGGAACCCTTCAACAGTAATGTGGACCGTGGCGCGCCCGGGGCAGCTTGGCTACCAGTCGAGAACAGAACTCAACAAGAGGGTCCTCTTGGTTGGGAATGACCCAAAGAAAATAAACCCTGTTTCTGGATTCAAGAATTATGGCACAGTGAAGTCCGATTATGTCCTGATTGCAGGAAGCGTTCCGGGAATAAAAAAGAGGAGCGTGAGCCTGCGTCACGGGATAAGGAAAAGCAACAATGACTCGTTCAATGTCTCAGGCCTGACAGTCATTTCCCAAGGCAGTGCACAGGGAAAAAGGAAAGGGACTGAAACCCCTGACGGGGAAGTCAGGGCTGAAAAGGTTGTTTTGCACAGGGAAGAAAAAAAACAGCATAAAAGCGTTGAAGACGAACTCAAGGAAGCCGCGGGGAAAAAGTGATTGGCATGAAAGCAAACGTTTTGGACCTCAATGGCGCTGTCTTAAAGCAGATTGAACTGCCGGGGGTTTTCGATGAAACGATAAACAACGCGCTCATAAAGCGGGCGGTGCTTTCAATCCAGACCGCGGCAATCCAGAGAAAAGGCGCGAAAAAAAGCGCGGGCCGGGATTACACTGCAGTTTACATTGGTTCAAGGGCAAGCCCTGCAAAACACAGGATAATCAACAACGAGATGTCACGGCTTCCAAGGCTCAAGAACAGGAGATACCTGTCTGCCGGAAAAGTTGCACTCGTGCCTCATGCAGTCAAGGGGCCGAAGGCACACCCGTTGAAAGCGGAAAAAAACCCCGTTGAGTACATCAACAGGGCTGAAAAGAGAAAGGCGACCAAGAGCGCGATTGCCGCAACTGCAGACATTGAACTTGTCAGAAAGAGGGGGCACAGGCTTGGCGAAGTTGCCTTGCCGATTGTCATTGAAGGGAAAATCGAGGAGCTTGACAGGACGAAAAAAGTAGTCGAATTGCTCAAAAAAATCGGGGTCTGGAGCGACGTTGAAAGGGCAAAGGAAGGCCGCGAATACAGGGCAGGCAAGGGGAAAAAAAGAGGCCGCAAATACAAGCATGCAAAAAGCGTTTTGTTTGTAGTCGAAAAAACGGAAAAATTTTTCAGGGCAGGAAGAAACCTCAGTGGCGTTGACATCTGCAGTGTTGCAGACCTGAATGCAAAAATCCTTGCACCCGGGACAAACCCAGGAAGATTGACCGTGTGGTCTGAGCCTGCAATCAAAAGACTTGGTGAAGCCAAATGAGCGTGAAAAAATCGGCGAAAAAAACAGCGCGCGGGAAAACATGGAAGGCGGGCGCGGAAAAAAATGTTCCACGCGAAAAAATCATTGAAAAGGAAAGGAAAAAACAGGCAAAAGAGGAAAAGGGAGAGCCAATCACAGGGAAAAAAGAGGAAAAGAAAAGTGCTACAGTAGGTGCACGTTCCGCGGGCCAAAGCAGGGACCCGGATGGAAAGAAAAACGCGAAGGAAGAAAAAAACGAAGTGAAAACCGCAAAGGGTGAGGAAAAAGTTCCGCAAAAAACGGCTTTGAAAAAATTCGAGCCGGTGAAGCTTTCTCCGCACGAGGCACTTGAAGCTTACAAAATCGTCCTGCACCCCATGATTACGGAAAAGGCGATTAACCTTATAGAGTCGGAGAACAAGCTCGTGTTTGTCGTGAAAAAGAACGCGAACAAGGGCGAAATAAGAAAAGCGGTCGAGGGGTTGTACGGCATAAAAGTAGATTCCGTGAACATTGTCAATGATTCAAAGTCAAGGAAGAAAGCGTTTGTAAAGATTTCAACGCAGTTCAATGCGGGGGAAATCGCGACAAGGCTTGGGGTGCTGTAAAATGGCTCACCGGCTTATACAGCAGAGGCGCGGAAAAGGCTCGCCGACTTTCACTGCACCGCGCACCGGCGTCGGGAAACTCAGTTACCCCGCCCTCAACGAGGAAAGGAAAATGGTTGGCGAAATAATAGAGTTTTTGCATGACGCGACAAAGTCAGGCGCGCTTGCAAAGATAATGCTTGAGGATAATTCCATGGCGCTGGTTGTCGCTGCGGAGGGGGCTTTTGAAGGCCAGCGCATAGAAGTTGGGAAAAACGCTGAGATTAGCGTCGGGAACATCCTGCCGCTTGGCGACTGCCCGGAGGGGGCACCGGTCTTCAACATCGAGATGATACCCGGTGACGGCGGTAAAATCGCGAGGGCGTCAGGCAGTTACGCGCTTATTTTGAGCAAGGAAAAAAACAACGTGACCTTAAAGGCACGGTCTGGAAAAATCATTTCTTTTGACAACCGGTGCAGGGCAACAATCGGAATGGTAAGCGGCGGGGGGCGCACGGAAAAGCCGCTTGTAAAGGCTGGCGCCAAGTTCCACAAGATGAGGGTGAAAAAAAAGTTCTGGCCGATTGTAAGGGGGGTTGCAATGAACGTAATTGACCACCCGTTTGGCGGATCACAGCACCACCCTGGAAAATCGAAGTCAACTTCAAGGAACGCCCCGCCCGGAAGAAAAGTCGGGGCAATTGCGTCCAAGAGGACCGGAAGGAGAAAAAAGAACTAGGGAAGCGTGTTTGGAAAGATGGCGAAAAAAGATTTCAGTTTCAGGGGAAAAGCAATGCCCGAACTTGTATCCATGGGTATCGAGGAATTCGGGGTGATTGCGGGCACGAGGATAAAGAGGAGAATAAAGAGGGGCGTGGACAAGAAATTCCTCAAAAAGATAGAATCCGCATACACGGAAAAAACCGGTGGAAAAAACCCAAAGACTTTGCGGACGCATCTGAGGGATTTTCCCGTGGTACCGAAAATGGTTGGATTGCGAATTGACGTGCACAACGGGAACAGTTTTGTGGTTGTTGATGTGAAGGAAAAAATGCTTGGGCATTACCTGGGCGAGTTTGCCCTGACGAGAAAGAGGCTCAGGCATGGAAAAGCCGGAATCGGTGCGACAAAGTCAAGCACCGCGATAACGGCAAGAGGTTAAGGGGAAAAAAATGGCTAAAAAAAACTACCAGGCAAGCTTTGACCCGAAAAAAACCTGCCGCGTGATTGGAAAGAACAAGCCTGTTTCACTCAAGTACTCAACCGAGCTGGTCAGGGAAATAAAAGGAAAAATGGTTTCAAGCGCGGAAGCTTTTTTGAACAGGGTGCTTGAGAAAAAAGACTTTCTGCCCATACGGCGCTACACAAGCAAAATCGGGCACAGGAAGGGCGAGGCAAAGAGCTTCACCAAGACCGGAAAGTACCCCTTCAAAGTGGCAAAGGTTTTTCTCGGGCTCCTTTCAGACCTCAGGGCAAACGCGGACTACAAGGGAATGAACGCCGAAAAGCTCTTGATTGTGCACGGCTTTGCAAGCATGGGGTACCGGAGAACATCGAACCAGCCCCAGGGAAGGATTTCAGGCAAGGCAAGGAAAAACAAGTCAACGCACATTGAACTCATAGCACTGGAGGCGGCTTGATGATTGTTACAGGAAATCCTTGTATTACCGCCCCGTTGCTTGCCATGGAAGGGAAAACGGGACATGTACGCGCCGCATGTGCCCGACATGGTATGAACCAGGCAAAGGGCTTTGCAAGGGCTGCCGAAGGCGCCCGCGTCGTGAACCAACAAACGGGCAAAGTGAACAATCAATGCAAATGTTTCTTTTGCCAGTTTGTTGAGCGCAAGGGTTCGGGGGCAGCTTGATGATTGAAAGGACTTTTGTCCAGCAGGGCGTGAAGCTTGTGGAGCTTGAAAACTTTTTGCGCACTGAACTCAACAAGGCCGGTTTTACAAAGACCGAGATAATCAAGACCCCGCTTGTGACAAGAATAGTGGTAAACGTCACCAGGCCAGGAATAGCAATTGGCAAAAGCGGCCAGAACATAAAGCAGCTGACTGACACGATTGGGACGCGCTTTGGGATAAATAATCCGCAACTTGAAATAAGGGAAATTGGGAAGCAGGACCTTGACGCAGCGGCTGTGGGAAACAGGTTAAAGTCGCTCATTGAAAGGGGTTACAGCTGGAGAAGCGTTGTTTACAGGACAGTGCGGGACATCCAGGCTGCCGGGGCACAGGGAGTTGAACTCTTATTGTCCGGAAAGCTTGCTGGAAAAGCAGGCAGGAAGAGAAAGCAGAGGATTTCCGCAGGTTACATGAAAAAGGTAGGGTTCCAGACAACGTATGTGGATTTTGCAAAAACCGCGGCTTATACAAAGATTGGTGCAATCGGGATAAAAGTGAAGATTGTCAGGCCGGAGACAATGTTCCCGGACAAATTCAACCTGCCTCTCCACCTTGAAGCGCTTGAAAAAAAGGCTGCAGCCGCCGTAGCAGCGGAGGCAAAGCCGCAGGAGAAAACAGTTGAAACAGCATCAGTGGAAGCAAAAGAAGAAGCGGCGGAAAAAGCAACAGAAGAAGCAGGAAAAAAAGAAGAACCGATAGAAAAAGTTGTGGTGGAAGTTGCCGGGAAAGTTGTTGAAGAAAAAAAAGAAACTGCAGAAGAAGAAGCCAAAACGGAACACGGGAAACAACCTGAGCCGCAGAAGCATTCAAGGGAAAAAAAGAAAACCGCTGAAAAGCACGCGGAAAAAAAAGAGAAAATAAAAGGCGTAAAAAATGAGTAAGAGAACCAAGGAACTTAGCGGGATTGGCCTGGCAGAGCTTGAGGCAAAGCTCGTGGACCTGCGGACAGAGCTTGCAAAGGAAAAATCCCTGGCGGTTTCAGGTACAAAGTCGGAGAAACCCACCAAGATAAGGGGTTTGAAGCGCGACATTGCACGCGCGTTGACGTTCATCAGGCAAAAAAATGTCCAGACATTAAAACTGGAAAAAAGGTGATGCTGCAGCAATGGGTGAGATTGACAAGATAACAGGGCTTCCGAAAGAGCTCCTGGACTTTGAAAAGCTCGGAAAAGAGGAGGAGCGCATAAAAGTCCGCGTCATACAGAGGAGGTTTCGGAAGCTTGTGACAATCGTCACCGGTATTCAGAGTGAAAACGAGCTAAAAGAGCTTGCAAAAACACTCAAGAAAAAACTTGCCTGCGGCGGGACAGTAAAAGACAGGGAGATTGAACTGCAGGGAGACCACAAGGCAAAAGTCAAGGAAATACTCGTAAAGGAAGGCTACAGGGAGGGGCTCATTGATGCTTAAGGGAAAACATTATGAAATCACGAAAAAAAACATTTTTGGGCACGAGATTGTAGGCCTGGAAGCCGAAGTAATTGAAAGCAGTGACAAAAACAAAAAAGGCATGAAGGGAATAGTCGTGGATGAGTCAAAAAATGTCCTGACAATCGAGGCGGGCAGCCAGGAAAAAAAAGTCCCGAAAAAAGAGGCAGTGTTTGAGTTTGCGCTTGGAAGCGAGAAGGCAAGGGTTGACGGGAAAAAAATAATGTTCCGGCCACAGGACAGGGTAAAAATATTCTGGAGGGGCATGTGATGACCGAAATAAAAAACCAGGATGCCACTGCATCATCCAAAGAAGGCACGCAGGAACACAGCCACACGGCACAGGGCGGTGTAAGCGGCGCCAAAGAACCAGGACAGGGGTTCAAAACAAGGGGGAACGTTTTCACGGGCATTGTTGTTTCGGACAAATCGCCAAAGACGGTTAAGGTTGAAAGGATTCTCACGCACTACGTGCCAAAGTATGAAAGGTACAAGAAAGTGAGGTCTAGGATAACCGCGCACAACCCGGAAAACATGAACGCGCGCGTCGGGGACCGTGTCGTGATTGAGGAAACGCGGAAGATTTCAAAGACAAAGAGTTTCATTGTGACAAAGATTGTGGAGAGGAAAAAGCAATGAGGGCAATCAGTGCAAACGTGGTCAGGACCCTGACAAACAAGAGCGTCTGTGTGTGCGCCGACAACAGCGGGGCAAAGGAAGTTTACATCATCAGCGTGTTTGGGCACAAGACCAAAAAGAAACAGATGCCGATGGCAGGCATTGCTGACCTCATTAACGTGGTCGTAAAAAAGGGGAAGCCTGAAATGAAGAGCAAAGTGGAGCGCGCGGTAATCATCAGGGTGAGGAAAGAGTACCGCAGGCCTGACGGCTTGCGGATAAAGTTCGAGGACAACGCGGTCGTGCTCGTGGATGAAAAAGGGCTTCCCAAGGCGTCAGAAATAAAAGGCGTAGTTGCAAAGGAAGTTGGCGAGAGATGGCCGAAAATAGCCGGCCTTGCCGCGGCGGTAGTCTGAGGTTTTTTTTCATGAGGGTAAAGTCAAGCAAGCCGAAAAAACAGAGAAAGGCTTACTACAGCAGGAAACTGCATGAGCTTGGAAAAGAACTGTCAGTGCACCTTGGAAAAGAGCTCAGAAAACAATTGGGGAAAAGAGCCGCCAAGGCGCGCGTCGGCGACAAGGTCCGCGTCATGCGGGGAAAATTCAGGGGGAAAGAGGGAAAAATAGTCAGGGTCAACCGGCAGAAAAAACAGGTTTTTCTCGAAGGAATCACGAGAAAAAAAGCCGGTGGAAGGGAATTATTCATCCCATTTCGGGGTTCAAACCTCTTGATGCTTGAAGTTTCAAAAGACGAGAGAAGGGTTAAAGGAAAAAACATGGGCGGGAAAAAAGAGGAAAAACCAGCCGAAAAAAAGGAACAAAAAGGTGAATGAGGAATGGCACGTCACGGGGAAAGCAAGTCACAGAAAAGGATTTCGGTTGAAACAGCGCGTTTTCTGAAGAGAAAGGAGAATGTCTGGACAATCAGGACAAAGCCCGGGCCACACAGGAGAGGGTACGCCATACCGCTTGGCTTTGTTTGCCGCGACATGCTGCAGGCAGGAAAGACGATGTTTGAGGTTAAAAAAGTCCTGAACCAGATGGGCATTGAAGTCAATGGCGTGGCACGCAAAGACACCCAGTTTGCAGTGGGGCTTTTTGACGTAGTCGAGGCAAAAGCCGTCGGGAAAAAATTCAGGGTAGTGTTTGACAAAAAGGGCCGCCTTGCCTTGAATGAAATGGATGCGAAAAGCCCGCTTGAAAAAGTCTCAAAAGTCCTTTTCAAGAAAGCGGTCAAAGGCGGGCTCATACAGCTCACCACAAGCGAAGGGTTCGTGTTCCGCGACAAAAAAACAGTTTTCTCCCCAAACGATTCGCTGAAAATCAGTGTGCCCGGGAAAAAAATCCTTGGCGGCCTGAAGTTTGAGGAAGGCAACATGGTTTATTTCATTGGCGGGACAAAAATAGGCGAGACAGGGAAAATCAAAAGCATTGCTCCAGGAACAAGGAAGAGGCCAGTGCTTGTGGAAGTCGAAGTGGAAGGCACAGTGTTCCAGACAACCGGGAACAACCTCATGGTCATAGGGGAAAAAAGCGCGGCAGTTGACCTTGGAAAAACAGTTCCCCTGGCGGAAGGTGTCGTTGAATGACTGCAATGAAGGACATCAGGGTTGAAAAAGTCACTGTCAACATGGGGGTTGGCCAGGCGGGGGAAGAGCTTGAAAAGGCAATCACGATAATGAAAAACATCACAAGCATGCAGCCTGTCAAGACGCTCTGCAAGGTAAAGCAGCCGACATGGGGAATCCGGATTGGGCTTGCGATTGGCGCAAAGGTCACGATGCGCAAAAAAAAGGCCGAGGATTTTTTAAAGGAAGCATTAAAGGCAAAGGACAACCAGTTAATGCAAAAAAACTTTGACAACCAGGGAAACGTCGGCTTTGGAATCAAGGAATACATTGACCTGCCCAGGGCAAAATATGACCCGAAACTCGGGATAAAGGGCTTTGACGTATTGATAAGCCTTGAAAGGCCGGGTTTTAGGGTAAAGAGGAGAAAAATCGGGAAGAAAAGAATCCCGCTTTCGCACAGGGTCACGAAAACGGAAGCAATTGATTTTGTTTCAAAAAAATTCGGGGTAGAGGTACAGTGATAAGGAAAGATTATGTTTTCAAGTGCAAGATATGCGGAAACAACAAGGGAATGATCCGCAAGTATGGCTTGATGATGTGCAGAAGGTGCTTCAAGGACAATGCACAGACAATTGGCTTTAGGAAGTTTGACTAAAAAATGTTGGAGAGTGTGGAAAAAAAATGTCTAGGATTGACCCGCTTGCTGATGCGCTGACGAACCTGAAAAACCACGAAATGGCATCAAAGAGGGAATGCGTAATCAGGCCTGCCTCGAAACTACTCAAGGAAGTGCTTCGGGTCATGCAGGAAACCGGTTACATCGGGCCATACGAGTACATTGATGACGGGCGCGACGGGATAATCAAGGCAGGATTGCTTGGAAAAATAAACAACTGCAAGGCGATAAAGCCACGGTACTCGGTGAAAAAAGACGAGTTTGAAAAATACGAGAAACGCTACCTGCCTTCAAGGGACATCGGCATAATCATTGTGACTACCCCAAAAGGGGTAATGACACACTCAAAGGCAAAAACGGAATTCATTGGCGGAAAAATAATCGCGTATGTTTACTAGGTGTTTTTTTCATGGATGAAGACATTTCAACAAAGTATCCCCTGCCTGAAGGCTTTGAGGCGTTAGTGGAGGGAAACCTGTTGCGCGTAAAGAGCGGGGGCAGCGAGAACGCGAAAAAATTCAACAGTAGAGAAATGACTGTCACGGTAGAGGGGAAGGAAATCATCGTAAAGCCGAAAGAGGACCGGAAAAAATCGCATTCGATGGTGAATGCTTTCATTGCCCATGTGAGGAACATGTGCAACGGCCTCAAAAATGATTTCGAGTACAGGCTTGAAATAGTTTACTCCCATTTCCCCATGACCGTGGCGATAAAGGGGAAAAGCGTTGAAATCACAAACGTTGCTGGCTCCAAAAAAACCAGGATTGCAAGGATTCTTGGCGGGACAAGCGTGCAGGTGAAGGGAAAAGAGGTTATTGTAAAGGGTCCAAGCAAAGAGGACACAGGACAGACTGCCGCAAACATCGAGCAGGTGACGCGAGTCAAGGGAAAAGACACGCGGGTGTTCCAGGATGGCATTTACATTGTTGAAAAGGCAGGCAGAAAGGTTGAGTGAAGAAAAAAATGGCGGCTGAAAAGAAAAAAGAACACAAGGAAAAGGCGGAAAATAAAAAAGCGGAAAGCGCGAAAAAAACGGAAAAGCCTGCAGTTGAAAAAAAAGAAGCTGCAATACAGGCAAAAAAAGAGGAAAAAAAGCCTGATGCTTCAAAGGACAAGAAAGAAATGCCGAAAAAAGAAAAGGAGATAAAGGAAAAAAAAGTTAAGGTAAAGTTTGAAGGGGAAAAAACCGTTGAACAGAAAAAGGCCGGCAAGCTTAAAGAAAAAATCAGGAAAAAACGCCTGCCCCAGTTCCGGGGGAGGTTTGGAAGAAAGGATATCAGGAGAAAAAGCAAGGAAAAGTGGACAAGGTGGCGCCACCCCCAGGGGATAGACATCAGCCTCAAGAAAGAGGATGGGGCGCTCCCAAAGACGGGCTACAGGACCCCAAGGGGGATAAGGTTTTTGCATCCAAGCGGTTTTGAGGAAACGTATGTCAGAAACGTTGCGGAGCTTTCAGGGATGAAAAAAGGCACGGTTGCAAGGATTAGCGGGACACTTGGCAAAAAAAGCAGGAAAACCATTGCGCTTAAGGCAAAAGAGCTTGGCATAAGGGTTTTGAACAGGGGATTCCAATGAATGCTTTGAAGGCAAGAAAAGTCGCTGCACGCCTCTTGAAGTGCGGCGAAAGCAAAGTGTGGATTGACCCGGCACAGGCAACCAGGGTCAAGGAAGCGATTACAAAAGAGGATGTCCGCGCAATGATAGCCGAGAGAATCATCAAGAAAAGAAGGGATGAGGGAAAAACAAACCCTGTTGGCGCAGGCAGGAAAAAAAGGGGGAAGACAGGCCCCGGGAAAAAAAGGGGAACCGCCAAAGCAAGGAGCCAGGAAAGGAAAAAATGGATAAAGAATGTCCGGGCGCAGAGGAAAAAACTCGCGGAACTGCGCGGAAAAAAAGTGAAGTTCAGGGTCCCCTACAGGAAAGTGTACCGCATGGTGAAGGGTGGTTTTTTCAAGGGAAAAAAGTACGTTGAGGCATTTGTCGCAGGTGAGAAAAAATGACGTCGACTTTTCTGACAAAGTTCCGCCGCAGGATTGAACAGAAAACGAATTACAAGAAAAGGCTTGCATTGCTCAAGTCCAAGACTGACCGCGTCGTAATCAGGCGCACCAACAGCCAGGTAATCGTGCAGCTTGTAAAGTTCGAGCCAAGCGGGGACAGGACACTGTGCAGCGCGGTTTCAAATGAACTTCGGAAAATGGGTTGGAAGTCAAGTGCCAAAAACATGCCGGCATGCTACCTGACTGGTTTCTTGTGCGGGACAAAGGCAAAAAAGGCGGGTGCAAGCACTGCAATACTCGACATGGGCCTGCACACGCCCGTACACGGCGGAAGAATCTTTGCGGCCCTGAAGGGTTTTGTCGACGCGGGAATAAAAGTGCCCCTGGAAGAGGACGTGTTGCCAAAAGAAGACAGGGTTTTTGGAAAGCACTTGCAAAAACCCATGCCAGAGTTTGAAAAGGTTTTGAGTGAGATAAAGTCAAAAGCAGGTGAACAATGATGGTGGACAAGACAGCAGGAGTCCTTGAAGGCCTTGGCGGAAAGGAAGACAAAAAGGCGATAGAAGAGGTCATTTCAAAAAAAGAAAAAAAACTCGATGACTGGGTCCCGAAAACCGAGAGCGGCAAGCTTGTGAGAAATGGGGAGATTGGCTCGCTTGATGATTTCTTTGCAAAAGGGCTCAAGGTCTTTGAACCGGAAGTGGTTGACTTTCTTTCGCGCGACATGGAGGAAAAAATGATTGAGTTCAAGAAAACCGCGCGCGTCACCAGAAGCGGGCGTGTTTTTTCCTTCAGGGCGGCAGTGCTTGTCGGGGACAAAAACAGGTATGTCGGGCTTGGAATCGGGAAAGACAAGGAGCGGTTCCCGGCGCTGAGAAAGGCAACAAAAAATGCAAAGCTTTCGCTTGTGAAAATCATGAGGGGCTGCGGCAGCTGGGAATGCGGATGCAGCGAAACGCACTCGGTCCCTTTCAGGGTCGAGGGGAAAAGTTCAAGCGTCAGAGTAGTCCTGATTCCGGCGCCGAAGGGAACCGGGCTCGTGGTTGGGAAAAACATCAAGGATGTACTCGTGTTTGCAGGGGTGCGCGATGTCTGGAGCAAGACATTCGGTAACACTGCAAGCAAGCTTGACTTTGTCAAAGCCACGATAAAGGCACTCACGGGCACGGGAAAAGTAAAGCTTTCAAAAGACATTGAGGCAAAAATGATGGGAGCGAAGTGAAAAATGCTGGCGGTCATAAGAATCAGGGGAACCGTGAACGTTTCCCCAAAAATAAGGAAAACGCTTGAAGTGCTCCGGCTGTACAAGCCCCACCATGCAGTGCTCGTGGACGAGAAAGCAATTTCCCGCAAAATGGTTGTTGCCGCAAAAGACTACGTGGCATTCGGCGAAATAAAACCGGAGACGCTTTCAGAGCTCCTTGCAAAAAGGGGCCGCGTGGCCGGGGACAAAAAGATTTCCGGCGAAAAGCTCAAGGAAATCGGGGCAGAGGATTTCACCGAACTTGCCGCGATAATCCTTGACGGGCGGAAAAAACTTTCAGCCATGGGCATAAAAGGGGTTTTTCGCCTCAATTCGCCAAAAAAAGGCTTCAGGCGAGCAGGGATAAAACAGGCTTTCCGCGCGGGCGGGAACCTCGGATACATGGGCAGTGAAATCAACGTGCTTTTGGGGAAAATGATGTGATGTTTCATGATTGACAGGAAAAGAAAAAGGAAAAACAAGCTCCGCGGGAAAAGGACTTTCGGAAGCGGTGACACGAAGAACCGCAGGGGCGCGGGTTCCAGGGGCGGGAAAGGGAAAGCAGGTTCAAAAAAACACAAGTTCAGCATTTACTATGTCTATGCCGGAAAAATACTGCGAAGGCTCAAGGCAAAACCAAAAGGCAGGATAGTCAACGTTGAATACCTCAGCCAAAAACTCGAACAACTCGCAAAAGAGAAAAAAATCGGGCAGGAAAACGGTTTGTTTGTCGTTGACGCGAAAAAACTGGGTTTTTACAAGATTCTTGGCAAGGGAACTTTAACCCGGAAAATGCTTGTAAGAAACGCGCTTGTCACCAGTAAGGCAAGGGAAAAAATCGAGGCGGCCGGCGGGAAAATAGAGCAAGTTGCCGGCACAAAAGAAACGGAAGAAAAGGGATCCGTGGAAGAAGCAAAAAACGCGGATACAAGAGAGGAAAAGTGAAATGGCAAGCATACTTGCAGTACTTGACCCGGTTTACAGGCTCTTGCCTGAAGTGAAAAAACCGGAAATCCAGGGAAGCCTCAACAAGAGAATCACCTGGACGATTGCCGCACTCGTCCTGTTCTTCATAATGGGGAACATCAGCGTGATAGGGATAGAGGCAAGCACTGCGGGGCAGCTTGCACAGCTCCAAACGATTCTTGCAAGCCAGATTGGAACCATTATAACGGTCGGAATCGGGCCGATTGTCCTTGCATCCATAATACTGCAGCTGCTTGTAGGCGGGGGGCTCATACAGGTTGACCTGACCGACACGGCGGAAAAAGCGCGCTTCACGTCAATGCAGAAACTGCTTGCAATAATCCTCTGTTTTGTAGAGGCAGGGGCTTACGTTTTCGGCGGGCTCTTGAGGCCTGCAGACGGAATGTTTTTGTTCGTGATACTCCAGGTTGCAATCGGCTCGCTCATCCTGATGTTTCTTGATGAAGTCGTGTCAAAGCACGGCATTGGCTCAGGAATCAGCCTCTTCATTGCAGGCGGGGTAGCAGGAGACGTGATTTGGAGGATATTCAACCCGCTTAACAGCCTGCGCGAACTCGCTTTTTTTGGAAGCGGGGCAAACGCCGGGGCAGGGTTGATTTGGCAGTTTTTCGCGGGGATACAGTTTGACGGGGTTTTCCTGTCGTTTGTCACTAACCTTTTGCCGATTGTCTTCACGCTGGTGGTTTTCTTTGTCGTAGTGTTTGCAGAGGGCATGCACATAAACATTCCCATTGCGGTTGGGCGGGCAGGGCACAAGGCGCGCTTTCCGGTAAAGTTCTTGTACGTTTCAAACATCCCGGTCATACTCGCAGCGGCATTGTTTGCAAACGTACAGCTCTGGTCAAGCCTTTTGACAGGCAGGCTTTCAACTGTCCCAGTGGTCGGTGTTTTTCTTGAAAACGGGTTAAAGTTCCTGGCAACAGTAGTGATTGCCCCGTTCCGCCTTGTTGAAAACTTCATCATCCAGGCTTCAAGCGAGGGCATCGGTGTTTTCCAGACCATTGCAGTTCAGTTTGCGCAAAGCATTACGACATTCCAGCTCGTGGGCCTTGGGGGGCAGTTACTGCACGGCATTTTATACATTTTCCTTCTGACCGTTTTGTGCGTTATTTTCGGGAAATTCTGGGTTGAAATGGCCGGTCAGGGGCCACAGGCAATTTCAAACCAGCTTGAAAAAAGCGGGATGTTCATACCGGGTTTTAGGCGCGACCCAAGGGTAGTGAGGTCAGTGCTTGAAAGGTACATCCCCCCAATCAGCATCCTTGGCTCGATGTTTGTCGGGCTCTTGGCTGGCTTTGCGGACCTCACCGGTGCACTTGGAAGCGGGACAGGAATACTCCTCACTGTCGGGATAGTCTACAGGCTTTACGAGGAGCTTGCAAAACAGCAGTTGATTGAAATGCACCCCGTGCTTGGACAGTTCTTTGGTTGAGAATTATGACTAACAAAAATAGGAGTGTATTACTGCCCCGTTGCTTGCCCTGAAAGGGGAAACGGGGCATATACGCGCCGTGAACCCGCGCAAGGGTTCTTGGGCAGTTCTTTGGTTGAGAAGGGTGAAAAAAGATGGAAACTAACACAATGCAAAAGAGCGGAAAAAACAAAAATAAGAGGTTTTTTATTGCATTCGCTGGCAAAATATTTCATAATAACACGGTTTTTTCCCGATTAAAAGAGGCGGTTTTTCTTGGTTTTTTTTAGTCCACAACTGGAGATTTCAGTCCTGGCTGCATTGCTTGCGGTGGCAAGCCAGTTTGTCCAGACAAAATTTGGCAACCGCAAGGAAATGCTCAGGCACCAGGGCGAGATGAAGAAAAAACAGGACAAAATGAAAAAACTCGTGCAAAGCAACAACCCCGGGGCAAAAAAAGAAATCGAGGAACTTGAAAAGGAAATGCTTGAATCGCTCAACATGGTAATGAAAATGTCTACAAGAACAATGATTTATTCAATGGCGATTTTTTTGCCCGCGTTTTTTCTGCTCGGAGTGTTTTACTCTGACGCAGTAATCAGCCTCCCGGTGCCGATACCGTGGTTTGCAGAGGGCTTGTCGCTTGTCAACCCGTTCACATGGTTCTCTT
Source organism: Candidatus Iainarchaeum sp. (assembly GCA_016198165.1). Classification (GTDB taxonomy): domain Archaea; phylum Iainarchaeota; class Iainarchaeia; order Iainarchaeales; family GW2011-AR10; genus JACQJF01. Next base: position 17,749 of record JACQJF010000062.1, read on the forward strand.
TGTACACGCAGACCAATTGGACAGGATGGTATGTGTTGAACTCGCTTGTGTTCAGCCTCGTGATTCTTGCGCCGTTGACAAAGTTTTTGGAAAAAAGGAAAGAGGGTGTGAAAGTTGCCGCGGCCAGCTGACAGGTGGAGGAAAAGGACTTTTGTGCGCACCCCAGGCGGAAAAACCGTGATGCGCTTCAAGGACAAAAAATCAAGTGAACACACCTGCGGCCTGTGCGAAAAAGAGCTCCACGGAGTCCCAAACGGAAAGAAAAACTCAGAAGTACTTGCAATGGCAAAAACCGAGAAAAGGCCAACCAGGATTTTTGGCGGGGTCCTGTGCAGCGGATGCACGACAAGGATAATAGAGGAAGCCGCAATGGTGAAGACAAAGCAGAAAGAGCTTTCAGCGGTTTCTTTTTCCGAAAAAAAATTCGTTGAAATGGCACTTGGAAAAATAGGCGGATGAAAAAAATGAAAAACTCACTTGACATTGGGAACGTCTGCATCAGGACAAAAGGCCGCAAAGCAGGGGAAAAAGTCGTGGTCGTTGGTTTTGAAAAAGGCTTTGCACTCGTACAGGGGGCTTTTGGGAAACAGAAAAAATGCAATGCAAGGCACCTGTTCACAACGGGAAAAACGATTCACGTTACAAAGGGCGAAGAAGAGCGAAAAATAGCGCAGAAACTCACAGAGGTTGAATTCTGAATGGCTGAAGAAAAGGAAAGCGAAAGATACATTGTCAGGATTGCCGGCAGGGACCTCAACGGAAAACTACCCATTTCGCACGCACTGACGGGGATAAAGGGCATTGGAGCCAGGATGGCAAGGAACATCGCAATCGCGTTTGAAAAACAAAGCGGAGTGAATTATGAGCTCCCGATTGGAAAACTGCCTGAGGAATTTGACAAAAAACTTGAGGAAATCGTCCTTGCGCCGCAAAAATTCGGCGTGCCGTCCTGGGCATTCAACCGCAAAAACGACCCGCAAAGCGGGGAAAGCATACACTTTGTACAAAACGAACTGGATTTTTCGCTCCGGCAGGACCTGCAGAGAATGAGCGAAATCAAGTCCTACAAGGGGCTGCGCCACAGCTTTGGCCTGCCTGTGCGGGGCCAGAAAACCAAGAGCACTCACAGGGGCAAGGGGCCGGTCGTGGGAGTGACAAAGAAGGACGTTATAAAGGCACAGGCGCCTGCAAAGGCCGGGGCCGTGCCGGAAAAAAAGGAAGAAAAGAAAAAGTGATTGATGGATGGGCGACATAAAAAAACCGAGAAAACAGTACAGTGTCCCGAGAAAAAGATGGGACAAGGAGCGCATTGAAAAGGAAAAGAAAATCCTTGAAGCTTACGGCCTGAAGAACAAGAGAGAGCTGCGGCGCTTTGAAACTTTCCTGCGCGACAAGAGAAAAAACGCCCGCAACCTTCTTGCACTCACGCAAGCAAAGAGGGCACGGTCTGAAAAAGAGCTTTTTGAAAACATTGCAAGAATCGGGCTCCTCCCAAGGACCGCTTCGATTGATGATGTTTTGAGCCTGCAGGTGGAAGAAATCCTGGAAAAAAGGCTTGCGACAATCGTGTGGAGGAAAAACCTCGCAAAGACAATAAAGCAGGCGCGCCAATTCATAGCACACGGGCACATTGCAATAGGCGGGAAAAAAATCACTGCGCCAAACTATATCGTCAAGGCAAGCGAAGTCAACAGGATTGGTTACTACAAGAGGCCAATGCAGCTTGAACCCTTCAAGGAAGACTCGCGGGAACAGATGAAAAGGGAGTTTGAACAGGCAAAGGGCGAAAAACTCGGCGAAGAAATAATTGAAAAAACAGGGGAAGAAAACGATGAACCGGTTGCAGGAAAAACCGGGAAAGAGACTCCTGAAATCCATTCAGGGAAATCCGCGGCGGAGGGTGACGCGAAATGACTGCAAACAGGGGCCTTGTGCACATTTATGCTTCCAGGAACAACACGATAATCCTTCTCACTGACGAGACCGGCGCTGAAACGATTGCAAAATGCAGCGGTGGAATGGTGGTGAAGTCACAGCACAAGGAAGGAAGCCCTTATGCTGCAATGAAGGTTGCAGAAATCGTCGCGGAAAAAGCAAGAGAGCGGGGCATCAACGAAATCCGCGTAAGGGTCAGGGGACAGGGCGGGATAAGGCCGAAAAACCCTGGCCAGGGAGCGGAAGCCGCGATACTGAGCCTGACAAGAAACGGCATGAGGATTAGCTCCATTGAAAATGTCACTCCTTTGCCGCACAATGGCACAAGAAGGAAAAAAAGGCACCGGAGCAAGAAAAAATAAACGCGGGGTTTTGGGTTATGGAAGTGAAAAAAATCTCTGAAAAAGACAATCTGACAAGGCTGCTTGTCAGCGGTACAAGCACGGCTTTTGTGAACAGCATCAGGAGAGCCGCGATGAACAGCGTGCCCGTAATGGCAATAGAGAATGTCCTCATTTACGAGAACTCCTCGGTAATGATTGATGAACAGCTCTGCCACAGGCTCTCACTCCTGCCGATAAAGACGGACAACAAGGTTTACAAGAAAGGAGAGAAAGTCAAAATGGTCCTTGAAAAAGAAGGCCCGTGCACCGTGTACAGCAAGGACATCCATAGCACGGAGCCATCAATCGAAGTCATTGACAAAAAAGTCCCCATTGTAAAGCTTGCAAAAAACCAGACACTCAAACTGGAACTTGAAGCCATAATGGGCGTTGGCAAGGAGCATGCAAAGTGGCAGCCTGGCCTAGTGGCATTCAACGAGGTCCCAGATGTTTCAGTCAGGTTTGCAGACCCAAAAGAACAGAAAGCATTTCTGGCAACGGTCCCCGAAGGCGTGTTCCATGAAAAAGGCGGAAAACTCGTGCTTAGTGACCCCGTGTCAACAGACATTGACGTGGCTGCAAAAGCGGTTGAAACCGCGCCAGGGCCCCAAAAGCTCGAAACAAAGGAAGGTTCTTTTGTGCTCTCGGTCGAGAACTTTGGCCAACTTGAGACAAATGAATTGCTCTTTGAAGCGGCAAATGTTTTATCAGAGAAAGCAAAACAATTAAAGGAGGAACTCAAAAAAATATAGTTAATGCAGGGGTACCGAAGTGGCCAAACGGGCAGGACTTAAGTAACGAGCCCTTGCGTGGGCTCGCGACGCGGGCGTTTCGCTTCGCTCAACAGCCCTTGCGTGAGTTCGCGGCGCGTACGTGTCTGGCCCGGCAGCCAGACGGCAATACAGCCCCACTTCACTCGCAGAATTGACGCAAAAGTTGGAGAAATCCTGTGGCTTAGTGCCTTCGCAGGTTCGAACCCTGCCC
>JACQJF010000064.1 GCA_016198165.1 Candidatus Iainarchaeum sp.
CATTCTAACGGGGTTATCAATAAAGACTTGGGAATATGTTATCGGCAATAAAACAAGCAACAGCCCCACAGCTACTAGAATTATCTTCATTTTTTTCATGGCAAGCCCCCAAAAAAGCAGTTTACAAAATGCCTGAAAGCCTTTAAAATAATATTTTTTTGGAAGAAATTCGCGTTTTTAGTTGTTCACTTCAAGTACTTCGCTGTATCCTGACTTGTTGCCATACCAGTCCACGGCGGAAAGCACGAAGAAACCGCCACCAATGGGCGTGTCGGCCAAAAAGCTTGTCTCTGTGGCAGGGACAATTGCAAGAGCCGAGTATGCGATGTAGCCCGGGTTTTCCCCACTGCTTTGGAGTATTATATAGTCTTTTACGTCGTCTTCGGGGTTTTGCCGCCAGTTTAAGCGGGTTTTTTCGCCTTCATTTGACCACCCAAGCCACAGTGGAGTCGAGGGAGCGATATTGTCAGGTTCCCTGACTACAAGCGCGTTTTCAAAGGTCTTTTCGGATAGTTTTTCCTCGCCGAACAGTTCGACGCGCAGCGAAAAAGTTCCTTGCGCAAGTGGCTCTTGGAACTGTATTTCGATTTCTTTTGCATTGCCTGCCAAAAGTTCATTTTCAAGCGAAAAATTTTTCTCTGCAAAAATGTTGGCGTCTGGAGAGTAGAGGTACGCGTTTATGGTGTATTGCGCACCAGACATGGCTTTTTTGTCAAGTGCTGCCGCAAAGACAACAAACGAGGGCCAAGTGGCTGGCGTGACAAAGGTTTTTGCCTGTTTTAAACCGGTGAGTTCAAGGCCCGTGCTTTCTGGCGCACAGGCATTCTGCATGCATTTGGTTGATTCCGGGCAACCGCATTTTTCACAGTCCGGTACAAGCCCCCCGTTCAGGCAGAAAAACGGTTTTTCTTTTGAGCATTCGCCAAACAGGGTGAGGTCGATGCAGGTGCTTTGCGGTGCAACTATGCGTATGGGGATTTTTTTTGACAGCACTCCGCCGGGGTATTTTGCCGTTACTGTTGCAAACAGGATTCCTTTTTTCCCTGGCGCGATTTCAAATACCGCCACGCAGGGTGTTTGCGTGCATGAAAAGGACTGGATTTTTCCTTCGAACTCCAGTTCTATCTGTGCGTTTTCCGCGCCGCTTGCAGTGGCGCTCAACTCCAGGGTTTCCCCGACAGGGGCCTGTTCAAGGGGCGAAGAGACTTCAAGTGAAACCGGCGCCGCAGCGGTTTTTGTGGTGCTGGAAAAACCCGGCCCCGTCAGGAGAAAGCCCAGGACTGCAAGCAAAAGCGCAAGGAGCAAAAATGGTTTGAGGTCCATTTTTTTTCAGTCACTCCATTTCCGTGCATCAATGAACGGGTTTTGAACGGAAAAGTTCAGGTCAAGGTAATCGAGGCTTTCTGTGGCCTGCCGGAAAGTGACACCCAATGCAATCATCTGCGCGGGGCCCCTGAAACGCAGGACCGGCACGGTTGAGACTGAAATGTTCAGGTCGGTGCTTGCACATCCCACGCCGACGCATTGCAGCAGGATGTTGTGCTGTTTTGCGGGGTCAAAGTGAGTGCTTATTGTTTTTAGGGAAGGGTCGATTGAACAGCGCGAACAGTTCGCGTCCACGATGTTCACCTGGAGAAACGGCTGGCTGCTTGAGGGGTTGAACGCATTTGCAGGGCACTCCAGGTTTGAGTCAAAGTTGCATGTAACGCTGTTGAAGTCAGCCGTGTCGGAAAGATTTATGTTGACGTCATAGCGGGAAACACTTGAAACCGAAAAAGGGTTTTTGCAGTCTTGTGATGGTTCAAAACCCGCCGTGTTTTCGTCGAATATCTTGAACCTGAGGCACTGTGGCAGGACGTGCAGCTGGATTGAGTTTGCGGCACCGCCCCAGGCAGGGTTTTTTGGGGTGTTCACGTCAGCCAGGAGCCCTGGATAGTAAACTACCGAGTTTGAATCCTCAAGCCACACCTCGAAAGCATTGAGGGCGTCGAAAAAAATGTCTATATCCCTCTTGTCCAATGGTAGTTCCATTGAGGCGGTGAAAGTGTTCTGGTCCAGGGTGAAATCAAACGGGAGGATTCTCTGCTTTACGGTTTCACTGCCGCCGAAACCGGAAAAGCGGATGGCGTTCATGAGTATGTCGTCGAATTTTTGTTCAAGCGAATTGAATGCCAATAGTTCCACTGAGTTTCCCGCGGCAATTTTTTTCGAGCCAGTGTTCACGGATTTGAGGCTGATTACGCTTAGCAGCATGAGCATCACGATAAGCGAGAAAAGGATTCCGCGGTTATTCATTGTATCACCTCTTGCAGCATTATCGTCCTTTCGCAGAAAGGGCATATACGCTCCGTGAATCCGTGCAGGGGTTCGTTCACTTTTTCCACACCCAGAACGGTTGCGTCCGTTCACACCGCGTGTTTGGCACCACTTGGCAGTGGTGCGGTAAGACCATATGTTTCATTTTTTCCACACCCAGTATTCAAGGAGGTAATATTGTGTCTTTGGGGCGTCAAGGCAGTAGATTGAGTCAATGTTGTGCAGGGGGCACTCGCTTATGGTGTTCTGGTCATTGATGACTGCATAAATGAGGCCGGTCTGCCCCACGTCCGTGTCATTGTATAATTCAAAGTTGAAATAGTTGCAGGAATCGTCGTTTGAACCGCACAGGGCAGGCACGTTTTCTGTGCGGAGCAACTGGCCATTGGTGTCGTTGAGGTAGAACTTGAGGTCTGTCGGGCCGCTGTTGAGGTCGCTTGTGTTTGACACGTTCACGTCGAGGAGGACTTCTGTTTCAGAAATGATTTCCCCATCCAGTATCTGCACTGAGAGGTCACGGCCGAGGAAATCCACGGTGGTTTGTGCGTTGAAGTCGACAGAGCGGTTGTTCCCGTTTGAGTCAATGTAGTTGAATTTTGTGTTCGGGCCGGGAAAAGTCACTGCCTCAAGGCCGCAGTTTGCGGCGTGGCTGCAGGGGAAAACCACGGTGTAACTGCCCACCCATGGCACGCCGGGTTCAATCGTGTTTGCGTCAAAGACAATATTGCCGTCGACAATGTAACCCGAGCCTTCGTCTATTATGAGTTCGCCGCTTGGCAGGTTGATTACAATGTTTGCGTCTCTTGCGGTTTCCTCGATGTCTTTTGAAATAAGTTCGAATACTTCCTGGAGGGCATTTTCGTCACTGGCGGCGTAATACTTTCCCCCTGTTATCTGGGCGACGTTTGAAAGGAGCACCGAGTCGGCATCAGCACCAAAGGCGATGGAGTAAATGACGATGTTGTTGTTTGCGGCGTTTTGTGCCGCCACGTTTGCGTCCCCCTGGTTGGACTGCCCGTCAGACAAGAGTATCTGGAATTTCAGGGCGTTTGGGTTTGCCCTGACAGAAGTCAGTTCCGTGGTGCCAGCGTTTATCCCGTCGGCTATGTCGGTCCCGCCTGTTGCGACAAGCGCGTCAATGGCGCTTTTCACTGAATTCCCGTCGCTTGAGAGCTGGCGGTTGGTTGTCGCACTGCTGTTAAAAGACACCAAGCCAATCTGGTCAGGCGGGAACTTCCAGCCGTTAAAGTCGACAAAGTCGTTTGCCGCGACCTGGGCGTTGTTAATCCTTGGACCGTCTATGATGTCGACCGTGAGCAATGACCATGTAGGCCCGGCGAGGAAGGCATAGTCCCCAAAGACATGTATGTCAGTGTAACCGTATGGCGTGGAAAAGCTTCTTGCAAACACGGGGCTCTGTGGATTTGAAACGTCGGCAATGTAAAGGCTTGAGTCGTCGGATATGTAAACCTCCTGGCCTGTTTTGAAGAGGTTGTATGCATAGTCCGGCGTGTCATGGGTCGCGGCCGTTGTCAGGTTGTCCGGGTCTGCCGCATTTATGACTGCCAAGCCAAGTGCGCCTGCCGCCACGTAAGCGTAATTGCCGTCCACGAACACGCCCTCGTTTGTGCCGCCCGGGTCAATCGTGTCATGCAGCACGGGATTATCCGGGTCTGAAACGTCCACGGTTGAAAGCCCGTCACTAAGGCGCGCGACGTAGGCAGTATTGCCGTCCACGAACACGTCCGCGGCGTTTGCCAGGTTGAGTTTTCCCGCGTACTGCAGATTGGAGGGGTTTGTTGCGTCAACAATGTAGAGCCCCCTGCTGTTCCCTCCGCCAGTGCGGTCCCCTGCCACGTACACGTAATTGCCTGAAGCAAACAGCCCGTAGACGGATTCAAATGAGATGCTGTCAAACAAGGCGAGGTTTGAGGGGTTTGAGGAATCATAAGCATAGACTTCGTCTGTACCACTTGTATCAGTCACAAAAACCACTCCGCTTCTGCCGTGGATGTCATTGAGATTCCCGGGGTCAATTGAGTCCAGTGAAACCGGGAGCAGGGGGTTTGACACGTCATAGCTTCTCACCCTTTTATCTATCGCGCTTCCTGCCCCAGGGAAAACGGTGTTTCCATCCCCCCAGACTGCAACTGAGCCGCCAAAATTATCGCCTATGCCGCTCCAGCTCATGCTCCCGCTCCTGTCAAGGACCAGCATCATGTCAACGGGTTTTCGGATGTTTTCCGGCACGGTTATTGACAGGGTGACAAGGATGTTCTGGTCGCAGGCAAACTCGCCTTCAGGCACAGTGTTGACGTCAAAAATCAAAAGGTTCTCGAAGTTCTCGTCCACTGACTGGAGGTAAAGCTCGCCGTAAAACGCGCCAAGGGGATACTCTGCAAGCTGTGCGTTTGTGTCGCACCCTGATTCCGGCTGCCTTTTAATGTAAACGCGCTCGCCCGCAAAAACCAGTTCATCAATCGGGGGCGTGGGACCGGTGGTAGCAGAGTAAGCCTCTGAAAAGCACGCGCCGAAGTTTTTTTGCTGCTGGCATGTCGCGCTGTTCAGGTCGAATTGCGTGAGGCGTAGCTGCAAGTCAAAATTCGCTGGAAGGAGGGAGCGCGACTTGTTATAGATGTCTGAAAGGGACTGGCTTGGGGCATTCGTGTCAAGCGCGGAAAGAATGAAACCGGTCTTGTTCATGGAAAAAAACAGGTCGCTTGCAAGCTGGTTGACCTGGAGCGTTGAAACGCTTACGGGCGAGCTTGAAATCGAGATGATGACAAGGATTACGCTGAGGAAAAGTATTGCGCCAAGCGTGGCATCAATTGAAAACGCAAACCCGCGTTCACGGGATTTTGTACAGGGTAAATATGACAACCGCTTCACTTCCTTCAAATTCCACGATTCTCCTTATAACTATTTTTGTAGCGTCAATTGGCGGCGCAATGCCCGCGTTTACGTCAGTGTCCCCGTCAAGCTGGAAAAAATAATCATTCTGCCCTGCGCGCAGTATTTCCTTGACCGCTGAATAGTTCAGGTCGAGGTTTTTGAAGGCGTTCACTTTTTGCGTGTCAAGGGAAAGCGTGCTTTGCGCAAGGCCAATGCGTTCAATGGATGAGACTGGCAGTGTCTCCCAGTTGCCCGGTTCGCCGGTGGTCTTGACGAGGCTTTCTGCTATTGCGTATGCCGCAAGTTGCATGTCCTGGGAAGCGCTTTTGTCCTTTGCCTGTTGGAAGTCCTGTGTCCACTGTGTCTGGACCGCGAAAAAAACTATCAGAAAGACAATGGATGCGAAAAAAAAATCGATTAAAACGGTCTGGCCTTTCTGGCCGGGGATTTTCCAGGCGCACCGCAATGGCCTTTTGCCCTGCTGGAACAACCATGCCGCTTTTTGGCTTGGAATTTTCCACGTGCATTGTTGCGCGAACAATCGTGCCGCTTTCTGGTCAGGCATTTTCCACGTGCACCCCGCTTTCATCCTCGAACACGCGCACGGTACCTGCCAACAGGTTGACTTGCTGCATTTGCCCGAAAAAATCACACGAAAAACCTTCAGTATAAATGAGTGTTTCACTGACGTTGAGGTCATGCGTGGTCTGTATGAAAATCTCCCCTGCGCCAATGGTGGAGGAAAAATGCGTTATGGCCGTTCCGACGCTGTGGCAGTCTGAAAGCGCCTCTGCCTGTTGTTCGAGAAAATCCTTTTCAGTGTTGCGGAGAAAAACCACGACGCTTACCGCCATGAAAAAAACCACGACCAGGACTATTGCAACCAGTGCTTCGGCTTCAACCTGGCCACGCCCATTCATGCGCCCACCACGGACAGCGTGACGTTTTGGTCACCTGCTTCGACTTTCACGTCATAAACCCCAAAACCTGCCGGGAGGCTTGCGGGCGTGATGTCTGCAATCGTGTACTCGGTCACGTCAGCCTGGCCCGAGAGTTGGTTGAGCCGAAAGTTAATGCCTTTCCCAAGCGCTGTTACGCTTTCAACGTTGTCAGGCAGGCTGATGCGCACAATGACCGCGTTGCCCGGGCCAAGCACGCTTACCTGGTCGGAAGCCGTTGCAAGCGAGCGGACGCTTGAAAGCGCCACGCTTATTTTCGAGTTTTCCACAAGGACAAAAAAGGAATATGCAAACAGGATAATGGCTACCACTAACAAGAATGCCGTAAGAACCAGGTATTCGAATGCCACTTGGCCGCGCGTTCCCACAAAAAAAACCCTTTTTAACCCAAAATTCATATTACCGCGTCACCGAAGGTGACGCATATATGCGTCGTAAAACCTTGGCAAGTGAAACAAAACCACATATTTCTTTTTGCCAAGGTTTTAAAGCCCACGCAAGGGCTTTTAGCCTTTCAATAATAGCCCATTCGTCTATTATAATCCTTTTTGCCCCGGTTTTGGCAAAAAAACGGTGGGAAAAAGATTTTTAGGGCATTTACAGGCAGGATTAGTATATGGAGTGTTTGGGGTTTTGAAGGCACCATTGCGGTCCTCCGTTGAACAGGCAATAATCAGGAATATCCAGGCGGTAGAGGAAGAGCTTAAAGAAGCCACCGGAGAGAGGCAGAAAGAGGTCAAAGCCCAGCTTTTGGACCTAAAGCAGATGCTTTCCTCCCTCCAAGAGGAGCCCATGGGCCAAGCTGTTGAAACTCTTCAGAAACAGGCTGCCAAAGAGGGTGAAAGTGAAGCCTTTCTTGAACTAAGGCTTTTCCGGGCGCTTGTCTCAAAGTACGCGGACATAATAAACGATTTTGAGAAAAAAACCGTTGGCGAAATAAAGGGCATGGTGAACCCTGATGATTTGTCAGTGCAGTCAGTGCTCCAGGGAATCAAAAACGAGCAATACGTTTTCGGGCCGGACTTTTTGGAAAACGCCAAAAAAGCATTCGAGTTTGTAAGTGACGAAATCGGCTTTGTCAAACTCGGCATTGACGTGAATTTCTGGCTCTCGCCCCATGAGCTCCTGCGGGAAAAAGTCGGGGACGACAAGGACATCGCGGTTTTTTTGTGCTCGCTTCTTGCAGGGCTTGGGGATGAAAACGCGGAAACCATTGTCTGCGAATTGTCTGACGGCTCGACGCACGCAGTGGTTGCAACAGAGCATGGCGGGAAGTTCTTCATTTTCGACGCACCGCAAAAACACGGTTTTTACCAGTTTTCGGGTAAAAAAGAGGAAGTCTTTGAAAGATACTCGTTTAACGGCGCAAAAATCACCCGCCCATTGTACAGGTTCAACCGCCAGAAATACGAGCAGTTCATCTGACCCAAAAAAAAATACGGGCGGTCCGTCTTACCGGAGTGGATACGCACAGTTCACCGCAGGCGCCGGTGCGCGCGGATGAATGAATGGATTTCTCTTTCCGAGAGAAGCCTGTTTTTCGTGCCAAGAAACATTACGACAGAAGAGGCGTTTGCGCATCCCGCGTCAAGTGCCTGCGCCAGGTTTTTCCCTTTTGCAACGGCGGAAACGAAACCGCATCCAAACGCGTCCCCCGCGCCTGTCACGTCTACAACCTTCACGTTGAATGGTTTTGCTGAAAAAATCTTGCCTCCTGCACAGGCATGCGCGCCATTTCGCCCGTCAGTGATTGCGACAATTCCTGCATGAAGACAAAGCAGTGCAAGGTTCTTTTCAACACTGGTCTTGCCTGTGAGTGAAAGGGCTTCACTTGCATTCATGATGAGAACGTCAGTGCAATCCATGAACTGTGCAAGTTTATCCATGCCCGTTGAAATTTCCTTCTGCCCGGGATTCCACGCGATTTTTGCGCCTGTTTTTTTTGCGTGCGAAAAAATTTTCCCCAGGAGACGCGTGTCGTTTTGGTGGAGTCCGGAAACATACATCCAGTCAGGGGAGATTTTCCTCCAGTTTATTTCATGGCTGTGCCCCAAAAGCGCACTTGACCCGGAATAGTGGAGTATGACCCGGTCTTTCCCAACGCCCGTGATAATGACGGAGTAAGGCGTGCGTTTTTTTTCCTCGACAAGGTTTGCAGTGCCGACTCTTTCAGCTTGGAGTTCTTTTTTCACCTGCCTGCCGTCCTCGTCTTTTCCAACGGCTGAAACAACCGATGCCTTAAAGCCGAGGCGTGAAAAACCTGTTGCAGTGTTTGTCGCACCGCCCCCGGAGAAAAAACCAATGTCGCTTATCGGGACTTTTGAGCCCTGCTCAAAGCACAGGCTCCCGCCAAAATAGCCGGGGCTTAGCCGGACGAACACGTCGCGCGTAGAACTGCCAAAACACGTGACAGATTGCTTCAAAAAAAACCACTTCCTTCAAAAAACGAATAACCGTTCAGCTTTTAAAAAAAAAGCCACCCATAATTAATTAGTTTTTTCCAAATTTTTTTGGAAGGCTGGTGGGCTTTATGGTGAGAGTCGCAATAAACGGTTTTGGGCGCATTGGAAGGCTTGCATTGAGGTGCGGAGTCGACAACCCGGAAATAGACTTTGCCGCGATAACTTTTTCCCACGGGGCGCAAAGCGCCGCACACCTGTTCAAATACGATTCAGTGCACGGAAAATTCGACGGTGAAATAAAAGCCGAAGGGGACAATTTGGTAATCAACGGCAAAAAGATAATTCTCATCAACGAGCGCGAAGCGGAAAAAATGCCGTGGAAAAAACTCGGCATTGACGTGGTCCTTGAGTGCACCGGTGAAATGCGCGGCAAAAAGGAAGCCCTTGCGCACATCCGCGCCGGCGCGAAAAAAGTAATCATCTCCGCCCCCGGAAAAGGGGATGACCTTGAAAGCTATGTCCTTGGCGTGAACGACAAAAAACAGGGCTTTGGGGAAGTCGTGGACAATGCTTCCTGCACGACCAACTGTCTCATGCCGGTGCTTGAAGTATTGGACAAAGAATTTGGAATCAGACGCGCGTTCGTGACAACAATCCACGCGTACACAAACGACCAGAGGGTTTTGGATGGAAGCCATAAGGACCTGCGCAGGGCACGCGCAGCAGGCCTCAACATCATCCCCACGACCACTGGTGCAAAGGAAGCCGCTGCAAAAATAATGCCCCAGCTTGCCGGAAAGGTGGATGGAATGGCAATACGCGTCCCCGTGCCCGACGGGTCTTTGGTCGACATCGTTGCAGAGCTTGGAAAAAACACGGACGCAAAAGAAATCAATGCCGCGATGAAAAAAGCCGCGGACACTTACCTCAAAGGAATCCTCGAGTACAGCGAGGAACCGCTTGTAAGCTCTGACATTGTCGGCAACAGGCACTCAAGCGTCTTTGACGCATTGTCAACCAAGGTCCTTGGCGGCAACATGGCCAAGGTCCTGTCATGGTATGACAACGAAATGGGTTACAGCCAGAGAATCATTGACCTGGCGGTAAAAATAGGTCAGGCTTCCAAGTAACCTGAAAAAATTTTTTCAAACCCATGCGGGTGCTTGAGAAAATCAAGCACCATTATTTCATCCACGAGCGAATACATCGGCTTTGACTTTACGAGGCCGAATTCCTTCACGGCCTTTGGGCGCATGAACCGAAAGGAAAAACTTTCACTGTAAGCGGGGTTCTTTTTCCAGCCTTGCGTGGTTTCAAAAAAAGCCGCGCCTTTTTTCACCCTGATGCCTTCATAATCCGACTCGAAGTTTTTCTCCACCCAATTAGCCAGAACCAAGGGCTCGCTAGTCGGGTTAATCGTGACGTGCGTTGCACCGGGGCAAATCAGGACTTTTTCTCCACCAAAGGCCTCAAAAACCACGAATTCGGACTCAAACTGCAGGACAAAATGAGCCTTGCCGCTGATTACCTCATAGATCTCCGGAAAAGCAAGGCCCTCTCCATGGACAATGTGGTGGGGGTGGGTGTGGCCAAAAGTCTTGACAAACTCACCCCCGACAATTGCATTGGGAATGACGGTTATGTCATAGCGGAGGTTGTTTTCCGCGATTTTCTGCCTGTCCTTTTCAAGGCAAACCCCCCTGTACATCAAATAAGCCGCTTTTTGGGGGTTGGAGGTTTTTTGGGAAAAAACCGGTTCAAGGTCGCCAAAAAGGCGTGCCCTGGGCTCTATTTTTTCCATGCCATCGCCAAAGACAAGCTGGTTGTCCCTGAGGTTTAATGGCAGGCCGCTAAACAACAGTTTTTTCTCCACGCTCTCCATGAAGAAAGCTTACTTATAAAATAATTTATAGACTATGTTTACATTGGCTGAAACAGCCGGGTTGGTGAACCAATTTGTCTTGGTATAAAACCATTTTTGACGTTCCCCTTAAGGGAAAAACTGTGCTGCTTAGGACTGACCTGAACAGCAATGTCGTCGAAGGCAGAGTCGTGGTAAGCTCAAGGCTGCGCGAACACGCAAAGACCATTTACTCGCTTTCAGAGGAAGGCGCAAAAGTCGTTGTAATGAGCCACCAGGGGAGAAAGGGAGACCCGGACTTCATATCACTCAAGCGCCACGCGGACTTCATAAAAAAATTCGTCGACAAGGACGTGAACTTTGTCACATGGGAAGAGGATTTCATAGGCACCATTAAGCAGATGAAGGAGGGTGACATCACCATCCTTGAGAACACGCGTTTCCTGGAAATCGAGACACAGGAAAAGCTTTCGCCGCAGGAATTTTCAGAGGCACACCCCATTGACAAACTCTCTGAAGCAGGCGATTACTTTGTGCAAAACGCTTTAAGCGTGGCGCACCGTAACCACGCGACAGTAACGGGTTTTGTGAAACTCCCGCGCTTTGCTGGCCCCGTGCTTGAGCGCGAGCTGGTCGCACTTGAGAAACTCGACAACAAAAACGAGCCAAAACTCCTCATCCTCGGGGGCGCAAAGCCACAAGACAGCATTTCAATCCTTGGCTCCATGCTTGAGAAAGGCTACTGCAACGAAGTCTGCCTCGGGGGGTTGTTTGGGGAAATGTTTTTGCATGCAAAAGGCACCCGTTTCGGGAAAAAAGACAAGTTCCTGGACGAAAAAGGCTACGCAAAAGTCGAAGGCGAGATAAAAAAAATCCTTTCAAGGCACAAAGACAAAATAATTTTGCCACTTGACCTCGCGGCTTCAGACGGCCTCGACGACAGGAAAGAAATCAGGGTGAATGAGCTTCCAACCGAAATGGACATCATGGACATCGGCAGGGAGACAACGGAATTATTCAAGAAAAAAATCAGGGGCTCCAAAATAGTCGTCTACAACGGCCCCATGGGGGTTTACGAAAAGCCGAGCTTTTCCATTGGCACCAAAAAAATTTTGGAAACAATCGCATTCGGCAGGACATTCTCCATCCTTGGCGGGGGGGACACGGAACGCGCAATCTTTGCACTGGGGCTCTTGCCACAGGACTTTTCCCACCTCAGCCTCGCTGGAAAAGCGCTGCTTGAGTATCTTGCGGGAGAGAAACTGCCTGGATTGGAAATACTGAAACAGTAAAGGGTTTTTTGCCGTGAAAAAATCAAATATTCTGAAAAAAACTTTTGGAACACTCAAATTCAAAAGGCCTACAAAAGAAATGCTTGAGGAAGCAGACAGAGAACTTGACATAGACGCGTAGAACACTTGATGCACTAGCCAAGTTTTTCAAGCTCGTCAAAAACCCTTGCAGCAACAAGGGACTTTTTCCCTTTCACTGAAACGGCTTTTTTTTTTGAGACAATCGCCACGCTGGTTTCTTCAGAGCCGGGCGGGTTTCTTGAAACGTCATTTGCAACGACGAGCTGCAAAGAATGCCTTTGCAGGAGCTGCCTTGCCTTTTGCACAAGTTCCTTTTCACTTGCACCCGCAAGGGCCTTGAACCCGACAATTGCAAGACCCGGAAATTTCTGCCGCACTTTTTCAAGCAACTTTTCCCGCGGGGTAAGTTCAAGGGAAAACTTTTTCGCCGAATCAAGCTTTCCTGAAAACTTTTCCACTGAAAAATCTGAAATCGCCGCGGGACAGATGAAAACATCACAGCCGCTTGAAAGTTCTTCAACCACTTTTTTTTCAAGGTCACCGGCAGATGAAAAAGGGATTGACTGTATGCAGGACTCAACAGCAACTGTATTATGTAGAAGGGTCACTTGTGCTCCGCGCCTGTAGGCTTCGCGGCCAAGCTCAAGGCCGGTTTTGCCGGAGGATTTCGTGGCCAGGACTTTTGTCGCGTCGATTTCTTCTTCCGTTTTTCCGGCGGCTATGAGTATTTTTTTTCCTGCAAGCGGTTGTTTTGCCACAGCTCTTTCCACTTCAAGGCAGATTGTCTCTATTTCTGCAAGCTTTGCCTTTTCCTCTGAAAGCAGCGGAGCAATGATTTTCACCCTGTTCATTGACTCGAGTTTTCGCAGGTTGTCATTTACAATCGGGTGGTCGTACATAGGCTCGTGCATTGCCGGGGCGATTAAAACAGGCGCCCCTTTGCCAATTGCAGTCGTGGCAAATGTGGTAACCGGCGAGTCGTCTATTCCCATCGCGATTTTTGAAATAGTGTTTGCAGTCGCCGGGGCAACCAACAGTAAATCCGCTTTGCCTTTTCCTCCGAAAAACTCCACGTGTTCTATTTTGCCGGTGATTTCGGAAATGACTTTTCTCCCGGACGCAAATTCGAGGGCTTTTTCGCCCACCATTTCGAGTGCGGCTTTGCTTGCAACAATCTGCACGCCTGCACCGCGCCTGATTAGCTCTCTGCACAGGTCAAAGACCCGAACGCAGGCAACGCTTCCAGTGATGCCTAAAACGACAAGTTTTCTTTTTAAGTAATTGCTTTTGGAGGCAAGAATTTCTTCCATTAAAAATGATTGGGAAAATTAAAGCTTAAAAGCAGTCAGGTGCACTCATAGGAAACCGTGAGACTGGATGAGCTGGCCATGCCTGAATCATAATGGGACTCAGGATTGTCGGCAGGCGGAAATTCCAGGTAAAAACCGTCTTCACTTGCCAGTATCAATACTTGCCCAACCAGGTAGAGGCCTGCCGGAACCGAGTTGTACTGCGAGCCATGGCACGGGCTTGGGCCAGAGTAACGCGTTATACCAGTCGGTTGGCTTATTGGGACATATTCAGTGAAAGCCGGGGTATTGAACTTATAAGAATCCCATCTCCGCTGTTCATTCTCATTCCTTTGGATATTTCTGCTTTTGTATAATGCTGGAACTAGTTTCATGCTGATTTCATTTTCCCTGGCCAACCGTGGCCCACATTGATAAAGAAAAACCTTGCATGAAGCTCCTGGCAAGGCGATTATTCCGCCGCTTGGGGGGAGATCATCAGCTGGCAGGCTCTTGTCAAAAAGAACAACCGTGTCAGTGATTTTCTGCCTCTGCGCAATGTTTTGCTCCTGTGCAATTGCAGGATTTGCCAATTGCCCTGCAAAAAAACCTGCAGAAACGAGCACGACTGCAAAAATAATTGATGCAAAAACTATTTTTGGCACTTGCATTGAAAAAAAACCTCTTTCAAGAAATAAGGAAAACATTGTTTAAAATACTTGCGCCAAGATTTTCTTTGGGGCTTTGAAGTAGTTTGCGGTTGGTCGAAATTCAAAGAACCCGGGCCATGAGGCTTAAAAAGTTCGCGCGGGCACAGGAAAAAAAATACTGCTCCACATTTTGGAAAAAACTATTTTTTATGGGACACAGGAGTATGACACTGTAACAGAGAATGCATCATCAGTACCCGTTGCCAAGTAATAATTTTTTGCAGGCACGCCTTTGACAGTAAGAACGGAACATGCTGTGCCAGCAGTTTCGGTATCATCCGACACATAGCAACCGGGAGGAGTGTTAAATAGACTGGTGTAAAAATTGCAATTGCCTATACTTGCTGACTCCCGTAGTCTGGAATCTAAATTGTAATTTTGTGCTGGATTAAAATCATTTGAGGCTTCTGCAAAAATAATATACCTGCTCGCCGATCCTTTACAGCCTACCACTGTGACATCACAGGTTGAACCGGGAAGGCTGACTGTCGACATGTAAAAAATGTTGTTTATGCTAGACTGGTCTCTCAGCACAATCGTCCCCGTGATTTTTCCGCCACCCTGTGCCTGTGCGAGGGTTCCCGTGGACTGTGCGAGGAAAAAACCTATTGTGCCGGCGACGAGGGCAAATGCGATTGCCGCCCAGACGAGTCTTGGAACCTGCATTTTTTTTTGACCTAGATTATAAGACGTTTTTTGTTTAAAAGCCTTTTGCCAGAGTTTTTGTCAGTGGAACCCCGGATGCCAGTTGTTGAAGTAAAGTGGCTTGAAGGCCGGAATGCAGAGCAGAAGAAAAAGCTCATCGAAGGAATTTTCCGCGTGTTTGCGGAAAACGGCGTGAAAAAGGAAAGCCTGCACGTGATTATCCAGGACGTGCCAAAGTCAAACTGGGGCATGGGTGGAAAACCAGCCTCGGAAAAATAAGAAAAAATGCTTGACTCAAAATAAAAAAAAACGCTTTGGCTGGGAGTGGAACAAAAAAAAATGCAGTTGTCAAACATTGCCCTTGCTTACCTTGTCTTGGAGACAAAAAAAACGCTTGAAGGCGCGATTGTCAGAAAAGTCCAGGAACTGCAAAACAATTCCGGGTTAAAGTTCAAACTCCAGTCAAAAGAGGGCACAAAAGACCTCGTGGTCGGGAAAGGCTTTTTCTTTTTGACAAACCATCGCCTGCCCGTGACTGAAAAGCCTTCAAATTTCGCTCAGCGCCTGAAAAAGCACTTGCTTAACAAAAAAATCCTGGAAATAAGCCAGCATGGCTTTGAAAGGATTGTCATAATAAAATTTGAAGGAAAGAGCCTGGCACTCGAGCTTTTCCACAACGGCAACGTTGTCCTGCTTGACGAGAACAACGTGATAATCGATGCCCTGGAGCTTGCGGAATTCAGGGACAGGGAAATCAGGAAAAAACAGCCATACGCTTTTCCGCCGGAGAGGGGAATTTCACCGCTCGAATTGAGCCCTGAAAAAATAATGGAGGCTTTCAAAAAATCGGACAAGGATGCACTCCGCGCTCTTTTTGAGCTTGCAAACATTGCCCCGGAAATCGCGGAAGAAATTTTTGTTTTGGCAAAAATTCCAAAGGAAACTCCTGCAAGAAAAATTTCCGGAAAACAGGCACAGGCAATTGCACAAAATGCAAAAGAGCTTTACACCGTTGCCGCGGCAAAATACGCCCCGGTTGCCGTGAAAGAAAACATTTTCCCTTTCATGCTCAAGTCAAAGCCGGAAGCGGAAAAAACCGGGCCGATAACCGTTTTCTTGGATGACGCGTTTTCCGGCCGGCTTGGTGAAACGCTTGCAGGTGCAACAGAGAGCCAGGTGGGCGCAGAGAAAAAAAAGCTCGAGTTTTTGAAGAATGAACAGGAAACCGCGCAGAAGAGGCTTGAAGAGATTGCAGAAACGAGCGGAAAAAAAGCTGAACTAATTTATGCGAACTACTCGGAGCTTGGAAACGTGCTTTCAGCAGTCCGGTTAATGGAAAAGCGGGGAAAAAACAGCGCGGAAATAATGAGAGAACTTGAGAAATTATTCGGAGAGCGCGTGGCAAGGCGGGTAAACGCCATTGATTTGAAGAAAAAAGAAGTGACACTTGAACTCTGAAACAAAAAAATCTTTTTTGTTTTAGCTCTGGTCCTGGCCTACTTCCCTTTCGTCAACAATGAAGACGTCGCTTACAGCGGTAACCGCGGAGTAGGGGATGTTGATTATCCTGTCGCCTGTCCCGATTCTTTTTATGAGTTTGCTGTCGCGGTCAACTTCCACTACGAGGGCTTCGATGTTCCCGCTTGACGGGTCAACGAGCATGTCGGTGAGTTTTCCCACTTCGTCTCCCCTGTTGGTGATGACTCTTTTGGTAGCCAGTTGCCTTGCAATCGTGTATTTGTACATGTCTTGACAAACCTCTGACATAGAAAGCATTAACTTATTTAAAAACTTAACCCGCAAAAAACTATACATAAAGGCCTTCTTTGTTTTTAGCCTTAGCTTAAGGTTATTTGCATGTTATTAGGGTTACTCTGAAACAGGTTTTTTTAATGCAGCAAGAAGAAAAAACTGTGCTTAAGGAAAGGGGAAAGGAAAAAGCCACACTACCTGATTATGTAGTAAAGCAATTGAAGCATAAAAGGTACGGGGTTGTAGGCAGCCATTCGGCTGTCCAGATTTGCACTTACAACAAGGAAGCCATAAAGGGGGGCGAAAAGCACTCCTGCTATAAACAGAAATTTTACGGCATTGACTGCCATAGGTGTGCCCAGGTTTCCCCAAGCGTGATGTGGTGCAACGAGAACTGTGTCTTCTGCTGGAGGCCCATGGAGTTCATGAAAGACGTAAATCTTGACAACAAGGCAATTGACGAGCCGGGTGAAATCATCCAGGGTGCGATTAAGGAAAGGCAGAAACTGCTTACCGGCTTTGGAGGCCTCCCGATGCTTGACAAGGAAAGATTTGCCGAGGCACAATTGCCCTCCCACTGGGCGATTTCTTTGAGCGGCGAGCCCACGCTCTACCCAAAAATCTGTGAAATGATAGCGGAAATCAGGGCACTGCCTTCCACTAAATCCGTTTTCCTGGTGACCAATGCACAATTGCCGCAGGTGTTTCGGAAAATGAGTGGCAACGAGAGTTTCCGCCCGACCCAGTTGTATGTTTCGCTTGACGCACCGAACGAGGAAATGTTCAAAAAAATCAACCGCAGCGTTTACAAGGACGGCTGGAAGAGGTTAAACGAGTCGCTTGGGATAATCGGGGGAATGGACGTGAGGAAGGTAATAAGGCTGACGATTATCAGGGGGGTCAATGACCAGCCGGAACACTACGCCGACTGGGCACGCATCATCAAACAGGCTAACCCGGATTTTGTGGAAGTCAAGTCATACATGCACATCGGCATGAGCAGGCAGAGGCTCTCGCGCGAGCACATGCTTTCACACGAAGAAGTCAGGGCTTTCTCAAACGGCCTCAATGAACAGCTTGGCTACATTTTCAAGGACGAGTCCGAGCGCGGCAGGATAACACTCCTTGTAAGGCCGGACTACAGGGACAAGTCAACGCTGCTTGACTTTGCACTGGCAAAACAATCGAACTGAACCCCGTAACCACGCCGCATGGTTGCTTGCCATGTCAAGGCAATGCCCGATGCATATGCGAGGCAAAACTTTGGGAATCGGGACAAATCCAAAAGCCCGAAGCGTGAAAGCCGGGTTTTTATATAATTTGACATATCCTTTCTATAGTGGTCTATATGCCTGAAGTCACGACTATCCAAGTAGAAAAGAAAATCTTAAATGAAATGAAAAAAGCAAAGCGATACCCAAGGCAGACATATTCGGAACTTATACACCAACTCCTGAAAAAAGACAAGGAACACAAAAACCAGTATGATGAATATTTGCACAAAATACAGCAGGAAAAAATGACTGAACTTTGGGACAACAGGGAAGATGAAGAGTGGGAAAATGCTTGAACCGGGGCAGGTTGTTTTAGCGCAGGTCCAGTTTGCAGATTCCTTCCAAACCAAAAAAAGACCGGCGGTTGTCTTATTTGAAGAGTTTACAAATGTCATTGTTGCCGGGATAACAAGCAATACGGAAATGAAAGGGATTTCCCTGACAAAAAAAGAAGGCGCAATAAAAGACAGCGTCATCAAAACCAATTACATTTTTACAATCACGGAAAAAGCAATAGAAAAAAAATTGTTTAAGTTAAGCCATGAAAAGCAAAACGAATTATACGAAAACCTGGACAAAAAACTTGAAAAACTCAAAACGCCGAAAAGATAAGAAACCGCAAAGGGCCCCTATTTTTCGTTTATCACGCGCTTGATTTTCTTGGGTTTTTCGGACTGCTTTTCGTTGTAGCCCTCCATGAAACCCGCTTCTTTTGACTCCATTTCGTCGTCTTCAAGCATTTCCTCTACGTCATCACTGTCGTAAGGGTCTTCTTTCAGTTCTGTTTCGGTTTTCTTTTTTTTCTGCATACAAAAACCCCTGTGTGAAATATTTTAAAAATTCTTGGGTTAGTTGTTTGATGTCTTTTATGTTTCAAGTCAGATTCCTGGAAAAGATTGCATGTGAAAAACGTGATAAAAATATTTTAACCTGTTTGCAGACCCTTTTAGATGGAGAAAAGACTGCTTTGGATGTAGGGTGCGGCTCAGGAAGATTTTCAAAAAAAATTGTTAAAAAATTCAGGATTGAGCTGAAGGGAATTGATATATCAATTCCAAAAAACCCGGCAATAAAAGTTATTTTGTTTGATGGCAAAAAAATTCCTTTTAAGGACGAGTCTTTTGACATTGTGTTTTTGATTGACGTTTTGCATCACGTACACGACTCAAAACTTATTTTCGATGAGGCCATCCGGGTGGCAAAAAAATCAATAATAGTCAAGGACCATTATTTTGAAAACAGTTTTGACCTGGCGGCACTAAAGATTGCAGATTTTATTGGAAATTTCGGGCAAAAAACACCCTTTCCGTTTTATTTCAAGTCAATGCAGGAGTGGAACAATTTGCTATCAAAACATAAACACAAACAAATCACCTGGAAGTCAACCCTTGTCCCAAAAATCCCAATCAAGCAACTGATGTTTAAAATCCAGGTTTCAGATGAAGTAAGCTGAAAATTATTAAATCCTGAAATTAAAATTTTTTCACGCCTGTACAGCCCGGAAAAGCGATGCAGCCCCAGAAAGAGCCGAATTTTCCCTGCCTTGCAACCATCGTCAACCCACAATCAGGGCACAGGGGGGAATTGATTTTGGACCGAGAGTGCCTCGAACAGACAGGCTGCTTTAATGAATTGAGTTTTGTCGCAGGGCTACTGCAGGCAGCACAATTCATGAAGAAAACAAATACTCTACATATTTTTAATTGTTTTCACGGCTATCCGCTTGGTTTCACCCGCTCAAGCCTCGTTTTTTTCGGCGGCTCAGCGGGCGCTTTTTTCCTGCGCTTAAAGTACAGGCCGGCAACCGCAAGCAAGGCAAGGGGGACAACCACTACAGGGATTTCGAATTTCGATTTTTGTTCCGAAAGCACCAGGACTTTTTCGCTTAGAACGATTGCCTCAACGTATTCGCCGTTTGAAAGTTTTTGCGACGCCTGTTCAAGCAGTTCTTTTGCCTCCGGGGCAAAAATGTTTTTTGCCTTGAGCTGTGCAAGGCCGTACACAGTGTATGCCTGTTCACGCACCCAGTCAAGGTCTTTTGAAAGCTCGTCATCGATTTTTTTCAAGTCCCCGAAATCCGCTTCGGCGGACTTTGCGGTTTTCACCGCGTCAAGCACCACTTGAAAGGCGAAGTTTGCGTCCGCGCTTTCAAGCCCTTCAAGCAGGACGGAATAATCCCTTGTTTCAATTGATTCGAGTTGCAATAGCAGCCGGTCGATTCTTTCGCTTGTCGTGGGGAAAAAATGGTCCACAAGCTCGAAGCGGAAAGCCTCTTCGAATCCGCGCAGCTTTTCCGCCTTCAGGGGGATTCCTTGAAGGGTTTGGCTGTACAATTCAATGAAGGATTTTTTTTCGGCAATGATTTGCATGGATTTTTCCCTCGCCTCACCTTCAATTGAATGAAAAGCGGAATTCATGTCCGTGAAAACGGAAAACGCCCTGTTGAAGTCCCCGATTCCAAGGTAAAAAAGAGCCTCTTTTTCCGCTTCAAAAAACTTTTCCTTCTGCGAGAAAAACACTTCAAAATCCTTTTCAAGCAAAAGAAAAACAGAGGCATCCTGTTTGAGCCGGTTTATTTCGCGCGACAAAACATCCTTTGCCTCTGGCGCCTGTGCACCGTTTAGCATGCTTTTCACCTGGAGCAATGCCTCAAAACCAACCAGGGGTTTTTGGAGCTGTGCAGTTGCCTTGTTCGCGGCAAAACGCAGTTTTTCAGAGTCTTTTTCAAAGCCGAGTGACTCCAGGAAAAGCGCGCTTTCCAAAAGGCTGTCAATCTGCGACAGGATTTCTCTGCGCAAAGTGCTTTCGGCAAAAAAATTTTTTTGGAAATCCTCTTCCTCCGCGTAAAGCAACTGGACCTGTGCGGACAAATTGAGAAGCGCCCCTATGACTGCCTGGTTTGCAAAATCCCCGCCCTCCCCGGCTTCAGATAGGCTTTGGCGGAGCAGGGTTGCTTTTGAGCGGATTGAGGGATTCTCCGATGTTTCAAGCAGGGAAATTTTTTCCAATAGTTTTGCAACAAGCCCCTGCCAGAAAACGGAGTAGTTTTTTGCACGCACTTCAAGGAGGATGGTTTTTTCCTCGGATGGTTCAAAGTCTTTTACCGAGAGGAAAACGCCCCTGTTGGCGGATTTTTCTGCCGTTATTTTTTCACCGCCAATCGTGTATGCAGAGCCGAGGGAAAAACTGTTCTCGTCAAGGGGCGGCAGGACAAGCGCCTTTACTTCATCAAGGACAAAGGGCGTGTTGTTTTTCATGGCAATGAAAAAAACGTATTTGACCGTGTTCTGGTCAAACTGCTCTGACTCGTGGTCCAGAAAACTTATTTCAATGGGCCGCTTTATCGCAAGAAAACTGTCGCAGTGTCCTTTGGGAAAACGTTAAAGAGCCCGAATTCAATGCCGGTGCTTGTTTGCGTGAATGGGATTTCCTGTTCCCTGAAAAAAACTTTTGTTCCCGAAAGGTCTGCCTGTACCGGCAGGCTTGCAGGGACAATCAGCTCGGGAAAAGAGCCGTTTGCGTCAATGGTCACCTGTTTTTCGAAAAAAGCGCTTTCAACCGAGACGCTTATCGGCTTTGTCTCTTCGATTGTCTTTGCAAAAACCCCGCTTGATTCAAGCACGAGCACACTTGAGCCAAGCGGGGCAAAATTAAGGTCAACGGTTATCGCGCCTTTTTCGGCCTTGTAGCCTGAAACGTTTGGCGTTGCGTACTCGCTTTTGGGTGACTGGAAAAGCTGTGCGTTCACGGAAAAGGAAACGGCCGCGTCAAATGGCTCAACCAGGTTTTTTGCGGTTATTTTTGTTTTCTGGGAATTGAAGGAATTCGCCTTCACCTTGGAACTTGAATAAATCTCCACAAAAGAGTTTTTTCCAAGGTGCCTTCCAAATGCTCCCACAAGGCTTTGGCGTGCATCAAAGAGAACCGAAGAGGACGTCTTGGACAATTCCGAAAGCAGGTTGACTGAACGAAGCGACAATGCCCCGTTTTCAAAAAAGCTTTCAAGGCGCAGAAGTTTTCCGGCGATTTCCTCAAACGCGCTTTGCGACAGTTTGTCGGAGTCGGAAAAAGAGATTTTTTCAAGGACGGAAAGCGCTTTTTTCGCCGCCGAATAGTTTGAAACAACCGCTTCTGCCTCAGGCATGGAATTCAGTTCCGAAATGGTTTTTTCTTTCAGGCTGCGGCATTCCAGTGCAAGGGTTTGCGGGTCGTGCGCGCCTGCGGATTCCACAAGCCTCCCGAAAAGAGCGCCAAGACCGGGGAACGCGGATTTGTTTGCCTCAAAAAAGGTTTCAAGCTCTTTCATGCATTCACCAGCTTCCTCCTTTGCAAGGGAGTTTGCCGCACCCGTGTCCTTTATCACGAGTTCGAGGCGGTTGTAGGTTTCCACTGTTTTTTTGCACATGACAAGCGACTGGACCGTAGTCTTGGCTTCCCTGAATTCCTGCACCGCGAACTTTGTTTTTGCCGCGGCTGACAGCGCCTCATCACCGAATTTGGAAAAGTCAGCTGAAAGCTTTTTGCTTATGAACCCGATTTTTTCTGCACACGTGCTTTTGAGGCCCTCTGTAGCGTTCCTGGAATAGTAATCAATTGATTCCCCAAGGAGCATGGTTTTTGCAAGGAAATCCTTTAGCGACCCCGTTTTTTCCCCAAGTGGGATTCCACCCATTATGCTTTTTGCCTTCAGGCCGGCAAAACCGGTTTTCAGGAGTGCAAGCTCTTTTGACGAATCGGCTTTGATTGCGGAAAGATCCCTAAGCACCAGGCCGCTTGACCCAATTGTGGAGGAAAAACCAGTGAGGAGCGCAAGCTGTGCCAAAAAATTCTGGTCAAACTGCGAGTAGGCGGAGTCATCAATCAGGGTTATTTTTTCCTCGACCAGGTACAGTTCACCCTGCACTTGCGCTTCAAGGGCGATTATTTTTTCCCTGGCGGTTTTTTTGTGGAAGTTTGCCGTGCTTACGAGGTCCGCGAATTTTTTCACTGCCGAGTTTTTCGTTCCTGCAAACCAGTTAAACGAGTCAAAAAACTCGAACGCGGGCACGCTTTGCAGGGCGTTTACGGAGCGCTCCGTTTCAAAAAAGTTTTTCAGGAAAGAAAACGACTTGGTGTACGCGTCTGAAATGAATGCAAAGGCAAAGTTTGTCTTGAGCCTTGAGAGTACCTTGTCGTCAATGTAGTCAACCGCGTCAAAAATCGTGGTCTCCTTGATTATGTTTTCGGAAAAACCGGTTTTTTCCGCCAGGGCGGAGAATTTTTGCGCGCTTGAAAAGTACTGTGCGGCAAAGCTCTGCCCGACTGTGGACTTGTTGTTGATTGCGTTTAAGTTGTCGCTTAGGCTTGCGTAGTCTTCAAAGAGCGGTTCTTCTTTTATCAGGGCGATTCTTTCAAGTTCAAGGTCGGCCTTTTCAGCAATTATTACTGCAAACGCTATCTGGTGCGCTTTCTCTATTTCCACAAAGCCTTTTGAGGCCGAGTGGTTGAACTCGTTTACAAGCCGGTCAATGCCAGACATGTCGCCTGCGCCAGAGCACGCCTTGTTGATTTCCCGCACTTTTTCCAAAGCGTGGTTGAAGTAAAGCCAGGAAAGCGCCACGCGGTTCTTGAATTCGCCAAGCGCCGCTTTTGAGGTCTGGGAAAGTTCGGTGTAGTCAAGTGAAAAGTTTTTCTCAAACTCGCGCAAGCACTCTTCCTGTGAACCACACTCAGGGATATCCAGGGCGGAGTGCGAGGTTAGGTCCATGCATGCAAGACGTTCTTCAATCCCCGCTTCCTGTACACAGGCAGAAAGAAAAACCATTGAAATGGCCAAGAGGGACAGGATTTTGCGGTTCACGAAAAAAGGAGAACCACAAAACAAATAAAATAACTTCGTCAATTGACGAATATTGTGTTTTGGTTTATGTTTGAACTGTCACCCAATATTAAATACACTTTGTACACTGTTTTTAGTGTAAATTGGAGGTGTTTTTTGTGGAAAAAGCTACTTTGACTTTGTCTGTTCCAAAAAAGCTGAAGAAGGAAATGAGTGAAATAAAAGGGGTTAATTGGAGTGAGGAAACTAGGCAGTTTCTTGAGGGGCGTGTGAAACGTTTGAAGACATTGAGGATGCTTGATGAACTCACCAAGAACAGCGAGTTGACAGAAGAGGATGTCTTAGAGATTGGAAAGAAAATCAACAGAGGAATAGCTTTGAGGCATGGCCTGAAAGCTTGATTTTTGGGGGCGGCTTGTTTGGTTTTGAATGTTCTTGTCGTTGATGCCAACGTGTTTGCAGCAGGTTTGTTGAAGGATTCTTTTACAAGGCGCTTTCTTTTGTCAGATAATGCGCCAAGTTTTTTTGCACCTTTTTTTTTAAACGAGGAACTTTTAAAATACTCTGCATATTTTTCAAAAAAACTAAGTGTTCCTGAAAAAATAGTGATTCTTGGCATAGAGCAATTGCTAGAGTCTTCGCATGTAAAAATAATTGAAAAAAAAGAGTATGAAGAAAATA
>JACQJF010000065.1 GCA_016198165.1 Candidatus Iainarchaeum sp.
CTTGCATTCGTGCTTTTCGCACTGGTTTTTTTGCCCGCAACATCATTTGCCTTAATCGAAGGGATTCCGGGTGAAATAACCGCGCCAAACTCTGGTTTTGAGCTTTCCTTCACTTTGACGAACAATGATTCTGTCCCGCGCACGCTTTCCCTTGAAGTCTTCCTCCCGTTTGACTACGTGTTCCTGGAAAAACCAGGGGTAATCCAGGCAGGTGAAACCGCGACTGTAAGGCTCAATGTTTTTCCGCAAAAAAATTCCGGCGGTTCCTCTTTTTCGGGAAAAATAATTGCGCGCCTTGGCCTTGAAAATGCGGAAAAGAGTTTGCGGATAAACGTTTACGATTACGCCCTCTGCCCGGTCAATGTCTTTGTTTTGGGTTCATGGCAGAAAAGCCCTGACGGCAAAAATGTTTTCATGGTTTTTTCAAGCGCCGAAAACACTTCAGGTTCAACAGCCGACTTTTCCATAAAAGAAGTCAAAGGCCTGCCTATGGACTGGAGAATTGAAACCGACAACGGGGTGCTGCTTAACGCGCTTGAAACAAGGGTTTTCCAAACGGCCATTTTCCCTGCCTCGTCTTTCCATGGCACTGCAGAAATGGTTTACCTGTGTGAAGGCAGAGAGATTTCCCGCGCACAGGGCATTGACTTTGAACAAGAGGACTTTTTGTCAGCGGGGCTTTTTGGCCTTTCAGGCTTTTCGGGTCAAACTGGCTTGATTCCAGGCGGGGATTTTTTCCTCGACATTTCACTTGTGCTTGTGGCGTCAGTCCTTTTGGTGATGTTCATTTCACGCCTTGTCAGGATAATCGTTGAAAAGCAGGAGGCCAAAGTCACCCTTGCCTCGCAAAGAAACCAATCTGAAGGTGACTCGACAATCGTGTTTTCCGGAAAACAGGGCGGCAAGCTTGAGGAACTCAAAAGCCTTGTGGCAAAAGAAAGGGAGACCAGAAGGAAATGAAACAAACCATTTCTTTGTTAGTGTTTGCAGTGCTTCTTGCACCAGTGGCTTTTGCGGATTTTTCCTTCCAGCCGCAAACAACCACCCTAAGCATCGAGAAGGGGCTTGAGGCAAGCATACAACTGCTTTTCCACAATGACTCGAATGCCTCGACAGACATTTCGGTCAGGGCAGAATCCACAAACCCGGGCCTGCAGGTGTTTTTGCAGGAAGACGGGTTCACCCTGCACGAAGGCGAAAGGACTTCAGTTTCGCTTGTAATCAAGCCGCTTCTGGGCATTGCTGACGGGGCTTATTTTGTCACGGTC
Source organism: Candidatus Iainarchaeum sp. (assembly GCA_016198165.1). Taxonomy (GTDB): domain Archaea; phylum Iainarchaeota; class Iainarchaeia; order Iainarchaeales; family GW2011-AR10; genus JACQJF01. Next base: position 1,269 of record JACQJF010000065.1, read on the forward strand.
ACTGCAAGGGACTATAATGAAACAATCATTTCCACAATCGAGGTGAAAGTCTTTTCACAAAGCGATTTTGGTTTTTCTTTCAGTGAAAACGATTTTGAAGTCTGCCAGGGAAGCGGATGGAAAACAATCAATGTGAGCGTAGGGAACAATGGCGCCCAGAGGGACTTTTTGCTTTACACGGACTCGGACGAGTTTGCACCGGAGTTTGCTCCCGAAGAACTCGAAATCGGCCCTGGTGCAGGCAGGGACTCGAGCCTGCGGTTTTACGTCAACCAGACCCACTCGATAGGAATGCACTCGATTCCCGTGATAGTGAGCGACAGAATCGGGAAGATGTCTGAAAAAGCGCTTGTTTTTGAAGTGAAAAACTGTGCAGAAAGGGACGGCGGTGGAGACGGGGAGGACGAAAACGATTTCTTCGACCTTTCAATAAGCCCCTCAAGCATTGTCCTTGGCGCGGGAAAAGAGGAAACAGTCACTGTGCGTCTAAGGAACCTGCTTGATGAGGAACAAAAGGTTTTTTTGAGCTCGGAATCGATTTTTGAAATGGACAAATTGCCTTACGAGGTTTTTTTGTCTAGTGGAGAGGAAAAAACATTTGAAGTCGTGTTCACGGGGCGCCAACAGGACCCGCCTGGAGAGCACGAGGCCGCGTTTTTTGCATGGAATGAAAAAGCAACCGACGAGGAAACCCTGGAAGTGGAAGTGCCGTCCGAGTCAAGGGCAGAACTGACAGTACTCAACAATGACATTACCCAGAGGATTTGCTCTGCAGTCGACCTTGAAGTTTTCGAAGTCGAAATAAAAAACACGGGGGATGAGGAGCAAAAGTTCTTTTTGAGCATTGAAAATGACCATGACACTATTGGTGTCACAATCAATGACCGTGAAGTCCTTGTTTTTCCGGGTGAAAAGCGGCTTGTCAGGATTGTCGTGCAGCCCGCATTCGACACGCCTTTAGGGGAAAAAGAGGTAATACTTGTAGCGCGGGACGAGGAGTGGCGCATAGTCGGGGAGGAAAAATTGTCATTCACTGTCGTAGCGCCGTTTGGACAGGACTTTGGCACGCTCAGGATAGAAAGCGCGCCGGTTCAGGTTTCGGCTGTCGCGGGTGAAACCACCCCCTTTTCTGTAGTCGTGAGAAACACGGGCACGGCCACGCTTGAAAACGTCACTGTGCGCCTGTTTGGCTCGGACAACTCATTTTCTGTTGCCCCTTTGAACATCGGGAGTCTTGGGCCCGGCGAGGCAAAATCAGCCGAACTCGTGCTTGTAGTAAAGGAAAGCGCGCAGGGCAGGAACTATGACCTGACCATAGAGGCAAGGAGTGGAGTGTCTGTCGGAGTGCACCCTTTCAGGCTTGAAATCAGGCCAAAAAGCCCCGCGCTAAAAGAGCGCCAGGAGGGGCTTGTTGCGGGCTTTGCCGGCTTATTTTCGGCACCCGGGGGGGCCTTGTTCTTTGCCGTAGCACTTTTAATTATTCTGTTGGCAATAATATTAATGTTTTCACTGCAAAGTGGTAACAATTTTAGGCGCAGGCCGGTTTGGGCCTGAGAGCAAATGCGGGTTTTTGCGGGGTTTTTGGTTGGACTGGAAAATCGTTTTTCTCGGCATTGCCTCAATATTTTTCGGCCTTGCATTATTCGGCTTAAACGCGAACGCATTGTCACTTGTTGGCTCATGCGACAGCACATCAGTACAGTGCGACCTTCGGATAAGCAACCTTACTGTCTGCAACGACGAGCCATTCGCACAAACAATTGTCCCGGGTGTTTCGGGGAACGTGCCAAGCTGGATTCGTGTGCTCCCTGAAAGCGTTTACCTCATGCCGGGGGATTGCGAAAGCCTTGAAGTATACACAATCGCGCCCTGCTATGAAGAGCCGGGAAATTATTCCGCATCTGTTTTTGTCAATGGCGCGTCAATGGACTCCGTTTCATGCGACATTGAAATAAACCAGGGCCACTTCGTGGACGTGGAAATAGTCCCGCGCGAAAGAACCGTTTCACAGTGTGAAGCCGCGGAATACGGAATCGTGCTTACAAACAACACGATTGTCCCAAACCAGGAGCAGGAACTCGTAAACCTTTCAATCGGCGGAATAGACCCCTCCTGGGTGAACCTTGGGGAATTCCAGGCAATCGTTGAAAAAGGAGAACCCAAAACGGTTGACTTGAGCCTTACAAGTGCCTGCATGCAGGAAATAGGGGACTATGGCTTTGAAATAAAGGCAAGCCTCTTTAACCCGAATTTTTTCTCGATTGCAGGCGGGAACATCGTGATTATACAGGGGCAGTCGTTTGACATTGAACCCCAGCCTGATTCGGGCATTGGCGGTGGAACCGGGACAAGGGAAAACCCTTTCCGCGCCTGCATTGAAAGGGAAGCGTCAAATGCCCTGACCATCGTAAACACCGGTGAAAGAGACGACACCCTCAAGCTCGGGCTTTCAGGGCCGGAGTGGATAAGGCTTGCCGAAACCGAAATCAGCGTCAGAGAGGGCGAAGAAAAACAGGTAAGCATACTGTTTGACAAGAGCAACGCAGAGCCGGGCACGTACGAGTTCGAAGTCACTTTTACCTCAAGCATTTTCAGTTTCTCTGAAAAGCGCTCCTTTTTCGTTTCACTCCGTGACTGCTACAATGCCCTTGCGGAACTGCCCGAGGGCGGCGAGAACGTGTGCAAGGAGACGCAAAGCACGGTGCAATTCGTGGTGAAAAATGACAGGGAAAACCCGATAACGCTGAATGCAACAGTCGAGGGCATTGAAGCAGTATTGAGCGAACAGTCAATCGGGCTTTCAGGGTTCGAGGAAAAAACAATTGAAATGACCTTTGACTCCGATGCCCTCCTTGCAGAAGGGAGCGTGCAAAGAACTCCCGTTTCAATCGAAGTGCTTTTTGACGCGAGCGCAAGCATGAAAAGCATGATTGACTCCCAGAGGAAAATTGACATAGCGAAAAAGTCCGTGATTGGCTTTACCAAAAGCATTTCAAGGAACGACCTTGGCCTGCGCGTTTTCGGCCACAGGGACGGCTGTTCCGTTTCGGAACTCGTGGAGCCAATCGGCCCAAGCGGAATGGACAATATAGCGGGGAGAATAAAGTCAATCGAGCCATTGGGCAAGACGCCGCTTGCAGCGGCACTCGAGGAAAGCGCTCTGGATTTTTCAGGCTTGCAAGGCGGGAAATTCATTATCGTCGTGAGTGACGGGAAAGAATCCTGCGGCGGAAACGTCGCGGCATCAGCCGAAAAACTCAGGGTAGCCGGGATAAAAGTCTTTGCAATCGGCTTTGACATCGACCAGACTGGAAAAACCCAGCTTGAGTCACTTGTCGGCATTACAGGCGGAAGATACTTTGATGCTTCGAACTCACAGGAATTGTCACAAGTTTTTGCACAGATAACAAAAGACCTCGAAATAGAGCTTTCGCCGCGCATTGAAAAAAACTTTTCACTCAAGCTTGAAAGCGAATTTTTCTTGCTTGAAAAAGACTTCACGCTCAACATTTCCGACTGCGACAACGTGGTCGTGCTTGCCCCACAGGCAAGCCTTTGCAGTGGCGTGCAGTCAAAAGACTTCATAACACTCACAAATATCGGGACAAAAGCACAGTCGCTTTCCCTTTCCGCCACCCCCGAATTCGCAGCCCTTGCAACAAGCCACGTCGACCTTGCACCGGGTCAGACCACGGACATTGAAGTCACGTTCAACCCGAAAGCACAAGACGCAGCGGATTCACTGCGTATAATCGCTGATAATGGCGAAAAGGAATTCACCGGTTTTTCACCAGTGGCTTTCCTTGGCGAAGAGGCCTGCTTTGGATTTGAAATGATTGTGCTTGACCGCGAGTTCGTCGGAAGGATAGGCGAAGGCGAGCGGAGAAAAATCCTTTTCATCAACGCGGGGCGCACCGGCATGAACATTTCAATTGAAGCGGACAAGCCATGGGTTTACTTCGAGCCGGGGTCAATACACCTTGAAGAGTCGGGAGTCGGGTTTATGAACTATTACATCACTCCCCCTTTTGACTTTGAGCTTTTGAAGGAGGACGCAACCGCGGTTTTCACTGCTTCAAACGAGTTTGGGCAGACGGTTGAAAAACCCGCAACGCTGATAGTCACCGGGCCGTCATTTGGGCTCGTGCCTGAACACATCGAAGTCAAAAAAACTGATATTTCCTCTCTGCCAGAGGAGTTTGGGGACAAGGACTTTGAAATATCTTTCGAGCTTTCAAATGAAAGCGACAGGACAATCGAGATAAGGTCAATAACCATTCCGGGCTACGATGCCGCGATTGCCCCTTTCCAGACAGTCCTGCGCAAAGGCGAGAACACACGCGTGTCGGCCTTTGTGGGCCTTGGCGGCAAAACAGGCGTCATTACACTGCCCCTGGTGATAACCACGACCGATGGTTCGATTGCCCGCGAGGTCACAGTTGACGCAACTCCCCTGCCTGAACCAGGAGTGGAAGAACCACAAGACTCACAAGCGGGGCTTGTTTTCCTTGGCGCAATAGCCAATGGCCTGATAATCCTTGCGTCAGTTGTAGCTGTGTTGCTTTTACTTTACGCGTTTTTCAGGAAGGGAAAACCCAAGCAGGCTGAAACATTTTCAAAGGCCCCTGAAGAGAAAACAGAGGGTAAACAAATGGGGCGCCTTGATTCGCTCAAGGAAAAAATATCCAAACCAATTGCAGGCAGGAAAGAGACTGTGAAAAAAATTGTTTCAAAGCCAGCCAAAAAGCAGGCTGTGAAAAAAACAGTGAAAAAGAAAAAGTAATTTGACTTATTTTTTCCTGAAAAAACCCGCTACAAACGGGTTTTCCAAAAGAACCGCCTGGTCATTTTCAGGGCTCTGCGAAGGCGGGTTGAGGAACAATAGGACTGCCTGGTCATCAAACAGGATATACCGCGAGGGCGCGCCCCCGGTCTGGCGGGAAGGCTGGTGGTGCCTGAATTTTACAGTTACGCCTTTTTTTTCAAGTTCCACTATTTTTTTTGCAAACACCTGCCTTTTTTTATCGGCACTGTCCTTTGATGTCGTGGAAAACACTGCTTCATGCTTTGTTTCAGAGAGCTTTTCGTGTATCTTTGAATAAATGTTGTTCCAGCCTGACAGCAAAATCACCTGGCCGTGGTCACCCTGTTTGCCGCTATAAGCGACCTGTGACTCGAGGGATGCAGCGATTCCACCGATTTCTGCAATCGAGTCCTCAAAGTTTTTCCGCTGGATTGCCTCGATTTTTTTCACCACGTTTTTTGGCCTCACCGCGAAATAACTGACAGGCTTGACCGCTTTTTTTTCCACAAAACCCTTTTTTTCAAGCGAGGCAAGGACATCATAGACCCTTGCGCGCGGAATGCCGCCAAAACTGCTCACGCTTGAAGCACTCGCCACTCCCCGTTCAAGCAGGCACAGGTAGGCCTTTGACTCGTACTCGTTCAAGCCCAGTTTTTTCGCGACTTCCAATCGATGCGCCATGGGTTTTTTTCACTTTCACCGAATTTTTTTTTCCAACAAGTATAACAAACCCAAAAAGTAACTCGGCAAATTTTCAGGGTTTGTTATCTGTCAAACCATCTAAATTACCGAAAACTTTTGTGGTTTGACATAGTTAGTCCAAACGGGTATAAATAAATTTGTGAACCAAAAAATTACGGGGCCAAAACAGCCAATGCTTAATATGCGTTAAGGGGCAAATGCAAGTATAAAAACCCCTGGTGGAAAAGCCAAAAAACTTTGGGCGGGCCGTGAAAAGATATTTAAACTCCTAAGTCGTATTGTAATACAGTATTGGGAGTTAAGGAGAAAGAGTTATACCCCCTTTGGGGGCTCCCTGACTCTTCTCCTGTCAAAAATTTCCTGCTTTTTGAAACCTTGCCAGCTAAAAACGCTGATTTTTTTTTCTTCAACATTAATTGCAAATTTTCAAAAAAGATATCTTTTTATTATTTCTGCACCATATTTATCAGTTGATAAATATGCAAAAAATCGTGCAATTGCCCAAGTGGAATCGTTCTCCTACACTGAACACAGTTTTGATGGTGGAAGATATATTGAAAAACATGAATGAAAGCATTATATCTATTGCAGAACTAAAACACAGGCTTCCAAAACAGGTTAACCATTACACGCTTAAAAAAATTTTGGCTTACTTGGAAGAAAGCAACAAAATAGTCTGGACCATTAAAGGAATTTCTTGGATTCAAAACCATAACCCTAATTTGAGCAAAGCAATTGCCAAAGGCCTTGAACTATGAAACCAGTTAAAATAGTGCTTTCACCAGAGGCAGAAGAAGTATACCGGTATTTGAATGAGCAAGCACCACATTCAAAATTTGAGCAAAGCATCTTGAACTCTGTTAATAAGAAAAAAGAACTCATCAAAGCCAACCCGCATTACGGAGAACCAATTTCAAAAGACAAAATCCCACAAGAATTCAAGCAAAAATATAACATCACCAATTTGTTTTGGGTAGAACTAACCAACCGCAGGCGAATGCTTTACAGCCACACAAATGACGAAAATCAAATTGAAATAATCGCATTCATACTTGACATAACAGACCACAAGAAATATAACAAAAAATTTGGCTATAAGTGAATTACCCCGCGCCAAGAGCGCGGGGCATCTGGACGCATCCTCAAAAATCGATTAACTTCATTTGATTTTTATCAAATTTTTTAC
>JACQJF010000063.1 GCA_016198165.1 Candidatus Iainarchaeum sp.
ATTGCATTCCGCGCTTACCAGCAATCATTCTCCAAAGACGGCTTCTTCACCGCAAGGCCAAAAACTTTGCCATTAATCCCCATTGACACCCAAATCATAGAAGAATTACTGGGCGAAGAAATCACAGTCAACCCCGGTTACTTCGTAATCCTCGCCTTGGCGACTGTGGCAATCGTAATCGCAGGCTTCACGGTCATGCACCGGTTTGCACAGGAGCACAAACAGGCTAAAAAAACGATTTAAAGGCATTTAAAATTTCCACTTTTTTTTTGGCTGGCTATAAAACTGGCGTTTTGGGAGTTGGCGGCCAATCATGGCATTTGCCTTGCCGCGCGGGGTTTTTTTAGCAATTCCCCAGTTGCAAATGGGTAGTGGAGGCGCGTTTCTTTTCAGATAATAATTTAAAACCCTTCCTGGGAATACAATAGTTTACACAGTAAAGCGCTTTTTTATTGGGCTAACTTTAAATGGGGGAAAGGGGGGCATTTTTTGTGAAAACCGTCGTGGAAAAGGCAATCAAAAACGCAATGGCTGGTTCTTCAGCAGAGGTTCATCCAACGAGAAAACCGCGGTCAAAGTCAATTGGCCAAAAAGACGAAGAACTATTGAGAATGCTTGAAGAATCAAAAGTCAACATCAAAGTCATCGGCGTTGGGGGCGGCGGCGGGAACACCATCCAGAGAATGACTGAAATAGGCATCTCGGGCGCTGAAACAGTCTGTGTCAACACTGATGCACAGGACCTCTTAAAAGTCAAGGCTGACAGGAAAATCCTGATTGGGAAAAAACTCACGCGCGGCCTTGGCTCCGGCTCAGACCCCACGGTAGGCGAGGGAGCTGCACGCGAGTCGCTTGAGGAACTCCAGAAAATCATTGAAAAAACCGACCTTGTCTTTATCACCTGCGGGCTTGGCGGCGGCACGGGCACCGGGGCAGCCCCAATCGTTGCAGAACTCGGAAAATCAATCAAGGCCCTGACCGTTGCAGTCGTCACGCTCCCCTTTACAGTTGAAGGGCGCAAGAGGATGGAAAACGCAATGAGTGGCTTGGAAAAGCTCCGCCAAAGCGTTGACACGATAATCGTGATTCCAAACGACAAGATTCTTGAAATCGCGCCAGACCTGCCCGTAAACACTGCTTTCAAGGTCGCAGATGAAGTTTTGACAAACGCTGTGAAGGGAATCACTGAACTCGTCACCCGGCCCGGCCTGATAAACCTTGATTTTGCCGACCTCAAGACCATTCTCTCGCGCGGTGGCGCGGCAATGATTGGCCTTGGCGAAAGCTCAAGCGAAAAAGCAACGGACGCGCGCGCACTCGAAGCAGTCGAAAACGCGCTCACTTCTCCATTGCTTGACGTTGAAATCACTAACGCGAGCAAGGCACTCGTCAACGTGATTGGCGGTTCTGATATGACGCTGCGCGAAGCCGAAATGATTGTCGAAGCGGTCTCGGCAAAAATCAGCCCAAACGCGCACATAATCTGGGGAGCATTGATTGATGACAAGATTCCGCGCAACCAAATCCAGGCAATGGTAGTCGTTGCAGGGGGAAGGTTCCCCTACCTAGAAGACGGTATCGGAATCGACAAGCAGGGCAAACCCATTGACCTTGGCATAGAGTTTGCGGATTAACCCTCTGCAAACCTTTAAAACCCTTTTTGGGGACAAAATTTCTCTGATAATGAATGCTTGACATACCTGGTTTTTTGGCTTCAGCAAGAAGGATTTTTTTGCTTTCAAGAAAACCTTCTTGGAAAGACTACCAGACCATGGCAAAGATAACCGGCCTTGGAATAATCGCCATAGGGCTAATCGGCTTTGCAGTGATTTTTACCTTCAAACTCCTGAGCATTGGCTCTTAAGGGCGTCTACTTTCGAATTTTATGGGTGAGGATTTTTAGTTCAGGGTGGCGTGTATTCAAGGATTTGGTCGAGATATCCGCGGTCCTGCTCCTGCCCGCCAAAGCAGTAAATTTTGTGGGTTGCTGAATTCTCTGAACACTCAGTAGTGCGAGCAGTTGGAAGGGTGGAATTTTGGATTCTGATACTGTCCACGTTGGTATCGTACCCAACAATTTGTGTTGTGAGAGTAGCGCGATAGGCTCCCCCTAAGCAGTAGATTTTATGTGTTTGTGAGTTTTCCCCGCAACTTAAACTGCTCCTTGGAGTTGGAAGGACTGCAGACTTTACGACCAGCAGATCCTCAGAAGGAGTGTATTCAACAATTGTATCCAGAACCCTATACGTATCCGATCCGCCAAAGCAGTAAATTTTATGCGTGGCGGAATTTTCTGCACAGGACGGACTAGCGGTTGGCGATGGGAGTGTTGCGTTTTTTATGGCTATTGTGTCGGTTTCAGGGTCATACTCTACAATCTGATTCATGTGGGGTAATCCGCCAAAGCAGTAGATTTTATGAGTTAGTTTATTTTCAACGCAAGCTGCATTCCCTCTGGGGGTGGGCAAGGTGGCATTCTTTACAACTATTCTGTCTAAATCAGTGTCATATTCCACAATCCGATCGATTGCTTCATCATGTTCCACCCCGCCAAAGCAGTAAATTTTATGCGTGGTGGAATTTTCTGCACAGGATGTGTCCGCGGTAGGTCCAGGGAGCACGGCATTTTTTACAGTTAGTATATCGGTAAAAGGCGTATATTCAACAATCTGGCCAAGGGGGTCTCTTCTGCCACCAAAGCAATAGATTTTATTTGTTAAAGAGTTCTCGGCGCAACCCACAGCAGTTGTTGCTGAAGGGAGGGTTGCATTTTTAATTATAATTTGTTCTGACCGGCACTTCCCAGTCCGGCCTGCATTCACGATTTCCAGTATCTCTGCTTGCGACAGCCCGCGGTTGTAGATACCTACTTCGTCTATCCCTCCATGGAACACCCGTTCGCCTTCGTCTGACCCGATTTTCAAAGATTTGGCATTTGTCAGTATGGTTATTGTTCCAACAGTTTTGCGTGCAACTTCAGAACCATTTGAGTATATAATCAAGTCACTGCCATCATAAACAGCTGCAACATGGGACCATCTGTCCAATGGAATGATTGAAGCGAGGGGGTGTGTTTTATAGTTGGTAATTACACTTACATATCCTCCTACGCCTTTGAGTTCGAAATATAATCCATCTAAATCACTATTAATAACGAATTTGTATGTCCGGTTACTATATGAATTCTTAGAAACAATTCCGGCATAGTGGGGGTAGGAAAGAGGATACACCCATGCCTCTATTGTAATCGGGCCATTAATGTCCAAGCTTGGAGAATCTGGAACATTAACATAATCATTCCTCCCGTCAAGGCGGAATGCCTGATTTACTTTTCCGGTTCCAAAACCGGCTCCGTTCTCAAGTGTGCCATTGTTGTCTCCAACGACGTCATTGGCGTTGCCGTCACCTGGCCACCAGCTAATTGTATTAGGTGGGAGAGGAGTACAAGGAGGTATCGTCGTTGCCTTGCCTTGAGCCAAAGTAATGATAACTAATAGAAATAGAAATGCAGCGAGTAATGAAAAATATTTCCTGGTTGTCATAAACTTTTTTTTATTTTTTGTTAATAATTATTTACTAATATGTATAAACCTTCTTTTTAAGTTTTGCGTTTACAAATACCATAGACTTTTAAAACATTCTTGCCAAGGTTTTCCTTAAATACACTGTTCTTTTTTGTTTTTTTTTAGTGGTTTTTTGGAATGATTTTTACTGTCAGGACAACTGTTGGCCAGGAAAGCCTGGTCGTGGACATTCTATCCAGCCGGATAAGAAAAGAAGACTTGAACATTTACTCAATCAGCGTTATCCCGGGCTGGAAAGGCTATATCCTCATAGAAGCCGATAACGAGATGACTGTCAGGCGTGCGATAACCAACACTTCGCACGTCAAGGGCAAGGGAATCGTCGGCGGTGAAGTAAAGATTGACGAGCTATCCTCGCTTTTGGAGGCAAAGCCCCTCATGCAGACCATCAAGCCAGACATGAAGGTCGAGCTTGTCGCAGGCCCTTTCAAGGGTGAAAAGGCCAAGGTTTTGCGCGTAAACGACACCAAAGAGGAAGTCACGGTTGAATTGATGGAAGCCGCCGTGAGGATACCTGTGACGATTAAGGCTGAGCACATAAAGATAATCAGGGACTAAAAAAAAGGGTTTGAAAAAAGAGGTTTTTTTTAATGCCGGAGATAAGCGTTTTGGTTGAAGGCGGGAAAGCGACCGCGGGCGCGCCACTAGGCCCGGCACTTGGACCGACTGGTGTGAACATCAAAGAGGTCGTTGACGAAATCAACGAGAAGACCAAGAACTTTGCAGGCATCAAAGTGCCAGTCAAGGTAATCGTTGACCCTGCGAAAAAGAGCTTTGAAATAGAAGTCGGAAGCCCACCCACAAGCTCGCTGATTATCAAAGAGGCAAAGGCGGACAAGGGCGCTGCAAACCCAAAAACCGAGGTCAAGGGCAACCTTTCAATGGGACAGGTGAAAAAGATTGCCGAAATGAAGTTTGACTCAGTCAATTCTTACCACCTTGGAAAAGCAATGCGTGAAGTAATCGGCACCTGCAACTCCATGGGCATCACAGTCGAAGGCAAGCCTGCCAAGGAAATACAACAAGAAATCCGGGACGGCAAGTGGAAAGACGCGCTTTCCGAGTGAAAAATCTTTAAGTGTAGTGCTTTTGTTTTTTTGATTGAAAATATTAGTTTAGCACTTTTTAATCGTAAACGTGGCCCGGGTCGTCAAGCAGGGCAAACTCTATTGATTTTCCGTTAAAAGCATAAACTATCCGCATTTTTTCAATTCTTTCGCTTTTGAAGTTTTGCAAAGGCTTGTGCAAGGGTTTTCCAAGTTCAGGATTCTCGGCAATCTTTGCAATTTTCTTTTTAACAGGAAATTTCATTCTGTTGTCAAGTTTCCCGAATGCCTTTTTGAATTCGCTGGAAAAAGAATAACTATACGGCATTATTTATCAAGCTCTTTGAAAAACTCGTCAAGAGAATCGTACTTTTTTAATTTTCCAGACTGTAATTCTTCAACTGATTTCCAAAAAGCAGGATTGCTCATTAATTCCAAATCTTCAAGATATTCCTTAAAATCACTTTTAAGCCTATCAGCTTCTTTTCGCATCGCCTTAATAGATTCTTTCTGCAACACAGCAGTTTTTCCGTTAGCCATTCAAATCCACCAAATAATTTTACCCGGAATTGAATTTATTTGTTTTGGTTTTTTATTATAGGCGATTGGAGACTTGGCATTACCCAAAAGAACCTTTTTAAACCCTTTCCAGGGTAATTTTCCTTATTAATTAAGCCCCTTTTTCTGAAAAAAGGGCCGATTACTAACTCCAAGGCTTGTTTTTTTTGGGTTAGGAGGTCATTTGTTTGCCAATAAAAAAAGAAACGGTTTTGTCCACTCTTAAGGCGCTTAGGGTGGCCTCCCAGAAAAGGAACTTTGCCCAGTCACTTGACTTCACCATGAACTTCAAGGGCCTGGACTTCAAAAAGCCCGAAAACCGCATAGACGTGAGCGTAAAGCTTCCCTATGGCACTGGTAAAGCCAGTGGCTCAAAATCACTTGTTTTTGCAAGCGACAAGACTTTTGCAGACCAGTTAAAGTCAAAGGCTGCAAAAGTGATAATGCTTGAAGACATTCCTTCGATAAAAGGCAAGGATGTCGAGCAATTGATTCGCGATTATGATGTTTTCCTGGCCGAGGGGCCTGCCATGCTTGCGGTTGCAAAGCACTTGGGGCAGCAACTGGCGCCAAAAGGCAGGATGCCGCGCTTAATACAACCGAATTTGAAGACTTTTGAAGAGGAAGCCACCAAGTCAAGCTCCCTTTCAAGGATTTCGAACAAGAAAGGGAAATTCATGCCGCTTGTGCATGTACTGATTGGAAAAGAAAATGATTTAGACGACCACCTGGCGGAAAACATTGTAGCGGTTTACAATTCCCTGGTTGCAACCCTTCCGGGAAAGGAACAGAACATAAAATCAGTCCAGGTGAAGTTCACCATGAGCGCCCCCATGAAAATAACCGACAAACCCCAGGGCACAAGCCAAAAAGGCGGTGCACTCAAATGACTTCAAGGAAGATGAAAACCCACCAGATTAAGTGGAAAAAAAGGGAAGTCGAGTTAATCACTCCCCTGCTTGGAAAATATTCGGTCATTGGAATCGGGGACCTGTCCGGGACCCCGGCTTCGCTTCTGCAAAAACTCCGTAAAAAGCTCCACGGAAAAGCCGTGGTGAGGGTTTCAAAAACCAGGATAATAAAAAAAGCGCTTGCAAACGTGCAGGGCAAGGAAGCCCTCGGCGGCTTGCTCAAGGACAGTTGTGTCCTCGTGCTCACAGACCTGGATCCGTTCGAGGTTTTTTCACTCATAAAAAGAAACAGGACCAAGGCTTTCGCCAAAGCCGGTTACATTGCAGAGGATGACATCGTTGTCCCCGCAGGTGACACAGGCCTGCCACCCGGCCCCGCACTCAGTGACTTAAAGGGCGCGGGCCTGCAGATAAAAATCCAGGGCCCGACCATTGCAGTGACCCAGGACAAGGTTGTCGCAAAGAAAGGCGAGGCAGTTACCCCGCCTGTTGCAAACGTTTTGTCAAAGCTTGACATAAAGCCCGTGAAAATCGGCCTCCGGCTTGTCGGGGTTTTTGAGAATGGCGCGATTCTTGACGCAAAAGTCCTTGACATTGACGCTGACAAGGCCATTGACGACTTTGCCCGCGCATACACCATGGCACTCAACCTGGCGTTCAACGCCGAAATCTTCAACAGTTACACCACCCCGTTGCTCATTGCAAAGGCATTCATGGACTCGAAGGGACTGGCACTTGAAACGGGCATGATTGCAAAGGAAACACCGGAAGTGCCGGAAACACCGAAAGTGTCTTTGGAAAAAGCATCCGGGGCGTCAGAATCAACCGAGGCAGCAATGCCTGCAGGGGAGAATGCTTAAAAATTTTTTTTTTAAAAGGGACTTTTTGGAGGTAATCGACAATGGAATACGTTTATTCCGCAATGCTTCTCCATTCCGCAAAGAAGGAGATAACTGAGGGCTCAGTCAAAAAAGTCCTTGAAGCAGCAGGCATGACACCTGACGAAGGCAAAGTCAAGTCAATGGTTGCATCACTCAAAGAAGTTAACATAGACGATGCAATCCAAAAGGCGGCTGTTTCAATGACCGCTTCAGCAGCACCAGCAGCACACGCAGGCGCGCACGAAGCAAAGGCTGAGAAAAAACCCGAAGAAGAAAAGAAAACCGAAGAAGAAGCAGCAGCGGGACTAGGGTCACTGTTTGGATAAAAAAAACCCTTTTCCCCAACGGCTTTTTTTCTTTGCTGTTTTTTTAGCCATCCGGTAAGGATTTCCAAATGCTACAACCTGAAAAGCACCTTCCCTCATGTTACAGAATTGCAGCAAAATAACCAATTTTTCGTTACAAAAGTATAACGATTTTTAGACTGCAAGCCAAAACAAATACCACTATTCACAATAGGGGTATTATAAATCAATAAAAAAACCGCCAGCAAGTTTGTCCAAAAAAGGCGCCAGCCATTTTTCAAAACGTAAACAGAAATCTCGTCTTCAATCCCCGTCTAATTCATGCCGATTTTTTTCCTCTGGCTAGGAACACTATAACCCCCCGTGAGCAGTATGGCAACTACGATTATTGCAATCATGGGGAGCAAAGACCAACAAAAAGCCAGCCAGCAAAGCGACAAAAAACGCTACTCGTCTGTTAAACAATGCAACCAGTACTTGACGCAAGACAAAAAACCCCAAAAACACTCTCTGAAACACTCTCTGAAACACTCTCTGAAACACTCTCTGAAACACTCTCTGAAACACTCTCTGAAACACTCTC
>JACQJF010000009.1 GCA_016198165.1 Candidatus Iainarchaeum sp.
AAATAAGTCTGTGTAAAAAGTAAACATTCTTTTTAGAAGCCCATTTCCGGCCATGCATTTAAAATAAAAAAACGAGTTATTTTTTGTAATGCCACGAGTGGTAAAAAAAATTGGCAGCCCCTTCTTCGCGGGGCGGATTGTGAAAAACATATTTTCAAGAGTGGAGGGAAAACCGGTTTTTCGGATAATAGAAAAAGGAGGCATGTCAATTGATGCCCACGCATTTAAAGTCAGAAACCCCTCAAAGTATGGCAGGTTATTCAAAAATGGTGAAAAAGTGCTATACATTCACTTTGATATAACGGACCAAGATGCTGCAAAAAGTGCCCTGGAGAAGCTTGGGAAAAAATATCCACAATTGAAAAAACAGGGGTTTTCCGGCATTTTTGGGGGTTCACAAAACTACGCCGTTTTAAGGCAGTTCCAAAAAATGGCTAACAGGCTTGGGCTAAAATCCGCTTCAAGGGACACCCCATTTCTTGCAGGCATAGGCGCAAGGTTGAGATACCAGCAAAATGTAAGGGAAAAAAAATACCCTGCAAAACACTCAGCCAACAAACCAAGAAGGCTTGCCATACGTTTTTCAGATTAAATGGCTTTGCACGACAGCAACATATTTATTGTTTTTTTGACTAAATCCTTGTGGCTGTTTTTTTTATGGAATGGAAAGACCTTGACAAAGACTCACTGGCTGAAAGGATTGCCAGGGAAAGCGGGAAGCAAAAAGAGGAAATAGAGAAGCTGGTCCACGAGAAAAAGGAAAAATTCGCCGGGCTTTTGACGGACCAGGGAGCCAGTTTCATGGTTGCAAAAGAGCTTGGCCTGGAAATCGTGGAGGAAAAAACAAGCCTGCATAAACTCGTGCCGGGAATGCGCGGCGTGTCGGTTGAAGGAAAAATCGTGCACGTTTTCCCGCCTAAAAAATTCGACAAAAACGGGAAAAGCGGGTGGCTCCAGAATCTCGTAATAGGCGATGACGCGGAAGAAGTAAGGCTCACCATCTGGAACGAGCACGTAAAACAGTTCGAGGAGCAGAAAATCGAGAGAAACGACGCCATTGAACTCAAAAACTGCGCGGTCTCGGCTTTCAACGAAAAAAAACAGTTGAGCCTCGGCTTCAACGGCACGATACGCGTGTTGAAAAAAAACCAGGGTGAAAAAAAAGCCCTTGCAAGCCTTGCGGCCGGCCAGAACAGCGTGGACGTGGAATGCACACTTGAGCGTGTGTTTGAGGAAAAAACTTTTACGAACCAGCGCGGCGAGGGAAAACTCCTCGCATTCCTGGTCAAGGACGATTCGTTAATCATGCGCGCGGTCGCGTGGAACGAGGCGATAAGCGAAATCAGGAAAGCAAGCGTGGGTGCAAAGGTTAAAATAGAAGGCGCCTACACAAAACAATCCCTCAACGGCGTGGAACTCAACCTCGGGAACACTGCGCGAGTAATCGTGGAACCACTTGCATGACTGCCCTGCTCATTTTTTCTCAAGCTCCTTAAAGCTCACACCCGAAATGTAAGACAAAAAAGCAGGCACAATCGGCAGAACACAGGGAGAGAAAAACGAGAGAACTCCCGCTGCAAACGCGACCAGCAAGGTCGGGTCGGAGCCTGCAAGGAGTTCCTCCAAGCCAAGCCCCTGGACAAGCAAAAAGCTGGAGATTCTTGCAAGGTTATCGGTGAACACGAGCACCCCAAGGATTATCAGCAGAACCCCTGCGACTGCATTGAAAAGGCGGAGCTTATCAGAAAACCTTTCAATGAAGCCCGTTGCGCGGGAAATGAAAAGCCCCGCAAGGAGAAAAGGCACGCCAAGGCCAAGCGAGTAAGAAAAAAGAAGCCAAAAGGCATTGCCGGGGTTAGTCGCAGCAAGAGTGAGAATCGCGCCAAGAATCGCACCCACGCACGGGCTCCACCCGGCCGCAAAAGTCGCGCCAAAGACAAACGACGTCACATAGCTCACGGAAAAAGCCCTTGCCTTTAACTTGTGCTCGCGCTCAAGGAACGGCACCTTCAAAAGCCCCGTAAGATAGAGGCCAAAAAGTATGATTATCGCCCCGCCTATGTACGAGACCCACTGGCGCAGGTCATAAGAAATTGAAGAAAAAACGGAGTTCAAAAGCACGCCAAGGAGGGAAAAAACCGTTGCAAAGCCCAGGACGAAAAAAACCGTGTTGAGAAAAATCCTCAAGCGCACTCCAGAATCCATAAACCTACCTTTTTAATTTATAGCAAACCGCTTATATTTTTGAACTTTCATTGCGGTTTGTTATATGCAAAAAGCAGTTCAAAGGTTAAAATACATATGCTTTTTGCTATAATTGAAAAGAACGTATTTAAAACTTGGCTTAAACAACCACCGGTCATAGACCGGTGGAATTCACGAAGAATGAGAAATAACACCGACGATAGTCTCAGACCACTGGTCAAAGACCAGTGGAATTCTGGATTAAAATCCTGAAAGTGAAAAAAAATGAAGCCACGCGTTTACAAAAAAGGATTTTTTGATACAGGGCAAGGCCATTCACTTTACTACGAATTGTACGGCAATGCACGCGGCACGCCTGTTGTGTTCCTGCATGGCGGCCCCGGAGCAGGGTTCTCGAAAAAAGATTACAGTTTCTTTGACCCCGCAAAATTCAACGTCCTGTTCTTTGACCAGCGCGGAGCAGGAAAAAGCAAAGCAACAAACCCGCTTGCAGCAAACACGACAAAACACCTCGTTGAAGACACAAAAAAATTGATGCAACACGTTGGTTTTGAAAAAGCGATTGTTTTCGGCGGCTCGTGGGGAAGCTGCCTCTCAATGCTCTTTGCAATCAGGCACACGAACATGGTTTCCGGATTAGTGCTTAGGGGGATTTACCTTGCAGACCGCACAGCGCGCGAACACTTTTACTTGGGCGGAATAAAAAATTTTTACCCCGCAGAGTTTGAACAGTTCATTTCGCTTGTGCCAAAAAAGCACAGGAACAACCCGGAAAAATATTATTACCAAAAAATTTTGCACGGAAACAAAAGAGAACGGAAAAAATATCTCGACGAGTGGGTGAGGATAGAGCTGTCTATACTGCACCTTGCACCTGACCAGAAAGAACTCGGAAAAGAAATGACCGGAGAATGGCACAGGCGGTTTGCGCTCATTGAATGCCACTTCCTTTCAAAAAACTGTTTTATATCGTACAATTACGTGAAAAAAAACCTGCACAAACTCAGGCATCTGCCGGTTTCAATCGTTCACGGGCGCTACGACATGGTCTGCCCACCAGTTTCAGCTTACGAATTGCACCAGAAACTCCCAAAATCAAGGCTCTCTTTCACCACCGCGGGCCACGCGGGACACGACGAGGAAAACGAGAAAAAACTGGTTGAAGAAGTGAATAGAATGCGGAAATAATGGAAAAAATGG
>JACQJF010000002.1 GCA_016198165.1 Candidatus Iainarchaeum sp.
GATCCAACAGAATCAATAATAAGAAACAATAAAAACCAAAAACAGTACTTTGAAATATTTGATGACCATACAAACGAATTCGGAAATGAAACAATTGCATCGGAATTAGTAAAAAAATGGAATAATATAAACTAAGTTAGAATGATGCTTGAATAAACTAGAATAGAGCATAAACAAACGGCGACAGGACAGACGACTGGCTAAAAACAATCAGAATTGCAACCAGTATAAGCAGCAGCATTATTGGTGCAAGCCACCAAACCTTTTTTTTCCACAAAAACCTTAAAATGCCTCTTGCAATTGTCACAAAATCCATGAAAAAAAACCTGTTTTATATATAGCATTTTTTTCCAAAAACATTAAACAACCACCGGCCATAGACCGCTGGAATCCACGAAGAATGAGAAATAACGCCGACATGGCCTCAGACGACTGGCCACAGGCCAGTGGAATTATGGATTAAAACAGGGGATTGACTTTGACAATTTGCTTAAAATAATTATAACCAATTCTCAAATACTTGAAACAAGCGCCCAAGAATGGTTAAAAGCCGCTGAAACAAAATTCCAAAAAAGAAAGACAGTAAAAGATTTTGGGCTAGTCGATGCACTAATTTTGACAAAAAGCACGGAAATGCAAGTAAAAATCATTACAACAGACAATCATTTCAAAAATGAAAAACTTGCAAGAGTCATAAATTAGTCTGCTGGTTTTACAAGCGCATTATCCAGTTTTTCCTTGATGACCGGCGGGATGCCGATGTTGAAAAGCTTTTTCAGGCTTGCAAGGAACTGGGATTTTTTCTGCGATGAAACAAACGCGTTATCCAGGACGTCACTCAGGGTTTTTACCGGGATGATTTTTATTTTTGACAACTGGCCTTTTGGCAAAACAATGTCATCCATGTTTGAAAACGGGATAATTACTTCCTTGAAGCCTGCCTGGATTGCAGCAGTCACCTTCGCAGTTATCCCGCCTACAGGAAGGACCTCTCCGCGGATGCTAAGGCTACCTGTCATTGCAAGAGACTGCTTGACCGGGATCTGTTCAATAGCCGAAACCACTGCCGTTGCAACGCTCACCGACGCAGAGTCCCCTTCCACGCCGGAATAGGTCTGCAGGAACTGTATGTGGATGTCGTAACTGCTGATGTCCTTGCCGCTCAGTTTTTTTATCAGAGCCGAGACATTCTGCACTGCTTCCTTTGCAATTTCCCCGAGTTTCCCTGTCGCAATTATTTTTCCCTCCGACCTGCTTGCAGCTGGTGCGACCTCTGCCTCAAGCGGCAGGATGAGCCCGGCATCCCCGTCCCCGCTCACTGCAAGGCCGTTCACGCGCCCGACAGCGCTTCCCTCGAAGAGGAAAACCTCATACTCTTTCTTTTCCTCAAGCATCTTTGAAACCATCTGCTGTTCAAGCGTCTTTGCAATCATTTTTGCCTCCAGGACATCCTGAGGCTCGACAAACTTGTGGCTTTTTTCCTTTGCAATGTCGCCTGCAGCCCGCACAAGGCCCCCGAGGTCACGCAGCTTGAGAGTCAACTTGTTTTTCCGCCCAGCCCTGCGCCGTGCCTCAAAAACAATCGACTCGACGGCCTCTTTTGAAAAATGCGGGATTTTCGCGTCCTTTTTCACTTCCTGTGCAACAAACTGCGCGATTTTTTCGCGACCCTCTTCCGTGTCAGGCATGTCCAGGTTGATGTAGATTTCGTAACCATAACCCCTTATCCTGCTCCGCAGGGCAGGGTGTATTCTTTTCAAATCCTCGTAGTTTCCCGCGGCAACCAGGACAAAATTGCACGGAACGGGCTCAGTGCGCGTCATAGCACCGGAACTCATCTCGCTCTGGCCTGTAATCGAGTAAGACTTCTGCTGCATTGCCGTGAGCAATTCCTGCTGCGACTTCATGGAAAGAGTCGCAATCTCATCCAGGAACAACACGCCGCCGTTTGAGCGGTGAATCATGCCGGGCTCCACGCGCAAATGGGGAGGCGTGCCAAGGCCGCCTGAATTGTGGACAAGCACGTTTTCCACGAAAACATTGCCTGTTTCGGTTGTAACGTTGTAAACGTGGCCCTTAAAATCGCGTTCCTGAACGGAAGAAACAGGTTTTTCCTCAGCTTTCCTGCCTTTTGCTTCTTTCAGAGCCATAATTCATATTGCCTTACAAAAAGTTAAATAGGTTTTGGTGGAAAAACCGCAAATCGGCAAAAATTTAGTCTGGCAAGGTTAGAAAATTATAAGAAAAAACCAGGAATAGGATAAATCCAATCAAATAAAATGCCAGAAAAACTGTTACTACAGCAAAACAGACTATTCCAATTACTTTCACATAAGTCATAAATATTTCCCCACAAAAACCATTTTTTCAATCTACTACTGTGAAGAAGTTATAAAAAAGCCAAATTCGGC
>JACQJF010000005.1 GCA_016198165.1 Candidatus Iainarchaeum sp.
AAAGAAAAAAATAAGGAAAATTTTTCCTGTAACTGTTAAAACATGGTGATTTGAATGGAAAAAGTTTTGCCGTATAACTGCAAGTGCGGGGGAAAAATGAAAAAAAGTCACTGTCAGGTGGAGTTTTTTGGAATAGACTTTGGCTTAAAGGAATGTGAAGTATGCACTGCCTGCCAGTCTGAATACCTTGATGACAAGATAATGGAAGAAATAGAAAAAGAGGTAAAAGCAAAGAAGTTGTTTGCACTGGAAAGAAAAATAAAAGTCACAAAATCAGGGAATTCACTAGTAATTCGTATACCCACTGAAATTGCCCAATTCAGCGGCCTCCACTATGAAAGCATTTTAAGGCTCATGCCGGTGACAAAGAAAAAAATTGAATTGGAAATATTGGCATAAAAAATGTGTCAGGCAGCAATTCCAGGTTTTTTAATCCTGCCAGCCTAAATAGTTGCAAAAGGCATTCAAAACCAAGCTCGCCTAAAATTATTGCCGCTGTGGAAATATAAAACCAGTGTTTATCTTGCATAGCTAAACCTTCGTTGTTTCAACTTTTACCCGGCAGCATTGCCTTGAACAGTTCAAGTGTTGTATTGCTTGCGTTCATGCGGTAATCATTGCTTTTTTCGGGGTTGTTTCTTCAATCATTCGCATTTCAAATTTCAGCAGGTCTTTTACGAGTTTGCTGTTTTTGTTCAGAGTGAAAAGCTTTGTCTTACCAATTTCCCTTGTGACTTTAACCAAATTCAATTTTTCGAGTTTTGGCCAGTGCTGGAAAAATGCGCCCTTGCTTATGCCTGCAAGTTCCTGCAGTTCTTTTTTGGTGTAATCTTCGCCGATATTGTCTATTAAAACGTCCACAATTCTGTTGAAAGGATTGTCTCCAAAAAACTTTATTAAGTTTGAGTCTTCCATACCGGAAGTCTACCCCAAAATAGTTTATAAGACTATACTTAAAAGTCTTTTTAGATGGACTCACTTGAGTTGGTTAAGGCAAAGATTTTGTTGAAGCTTGCCCGCCGCAGGAACTGGGGCGGCTCGCATACAGCTTTTGACAACCTGAAAAAAGGTTTCAAGCCAAGAGACCATGAATTTGTCGGAAGGGCTGCTGATGGACTTATCAGGGAAAATTTTTTGTTCAAAAAACCAACTGGTTACGGATTGCATGTTTCATTAAACCATGAAAAAGCGCATGAAATAAAGGCAAAAATCAAGGAACTTTTAGGGGTGACAATCGATTGAGCCCCGGGTTTTTTTGAAATAGTCATAATTTCAGTGCTCACGCTTTTCATCCACAAGGCATCCAACTACCTGGCATTCAGAATCAGGCTCAAAAGAGTGCCGTGGTGAAAAAAGTTTTGCGGTTATTCTCTTCTTATGCCTTTCTTGATAAAATGCCCCCAAAAAAAACCTAAAACAGGGGAGGGCTAAATACTTTCTCGTAATAAAAAGATTTTTAAAAATAGACTTCAAAATAGGGGGATAGGGAGGTAAAAATATGAATGTCAAAAATATTAAAGCTAAAATAATCATTGCTGTTCTAATGGTTGTTCTAGTTGCGTATGGAATTTCAGCAACCAACGCAGGGAATTCAGCCACTACTCTCAGCTATGAAACAGCCGCGCAGTCCGGAGAAGAAACAGGATTGTCAATTGGAGAAAGCGTTAAAACTACTCTCGGCGATGAAACAGCGGTGCCGCCCGGAGAGCCTTATCCAATCGGAGAGCCTTATACAGTATCTTTTTTGGCCCAACAAATGCAGGTATCCACTGCTTCTTCAAACGGCCTTGGCGTGGGCGGGGTTTCCGGACACCCAGGTGTCTTGAGTCTCTGGAGAACTGATCGTAATACTGGTCGTTTAGTGCCAATAGTACAACCTGCACCTATTCAACAAGCGATCTTTGCAATGAACGACGGAACAGGAAAAACCATCCTCGTTCTCACAAGGAGTTATACCGACAGCACTTGGGACACTAACCCAGAGATAAACCAGTTTACGTATAGGGCATTGATGAAAATCACGGCAATTAACCCCAATGATGGAAATATAATTTGGGATAACACAGTGGTCACAGACACTTGGACCGACGAAGGTTTGCCATAAAAAAGTAAATAGGTGACGTTCTCCGCGGGCTAAAGGCCCGCCCTTTTCAGGGCTCGGTCGCCCCTCTTTGGGGCGGCTCGGGACGTCCCAATCAATTATCAAATTTGTTTCAACGTTGACTGAAACCAATCAGCTTTAAAATAATTTATGGACAATCTCTTTTTGTTTCAACTTTTTGTTGGCGACATTTCTAAGCACCGACCGACTGGATAGTTATTTAATCATTTAACTACTATACTGATTTTAGGATAAAAATGCCTAAACTCAAGAAAGAAAAAGTTTTGAATTACACTGCGGTTTTTGAGCCCCAGCCGGAAGGGGGTTATACTGTTACAGTTCCAGCATTACCAGGTTGCATCAGTGAGGGTGATAATCTTGAAGAGGCGCGGGAAATGATTGCTGATGCAGTCAGGGGTTACTGTGAAAGCCTCTTAAAAGACAATCTGCCATTGCCAAAAGACGCTATGGCAAAAATAAGAAAGGAAAAAATAAGAGTTGTGTTAAGTGCATAATTGTGGGCTTTTTACCTTCAGTTAAACCTTACCAGGTTATAAAAATACTTCAAAAACAAGGCTTTTTTGTCCACCACCAAACAGGAAGCCACGTCATTTTAAAACACAATTCAGACGACACAAAAAGAGTTACAGTGCCCAATTCACAAAAAAGACCTGAAAATCAAAACACTCAGAAGCATTCTTTCACAGGCCGGAATCCACCCACAAGAATCCAAAAAACTTATTTGAACCGCTGGTGAAAAAATAAAATGATTGACAAAAAATCCTTTGTTTTCCTGTCAAAGTTTTTCGCGTTCTTTGGCTTTTTCCAGTGGCTCTTGTTTGTCGTTGACACTTCGTGGCTGCAGGTTTTCCTTGCTGAATTGGAAGCGGGCTTTTTGGGGCTTGCAAGGAACGGCAACATTCTGTTCATCAACGGGAATGCATATGCAATCACTCCTTCGTGCACGGGGCTTGTGAGCGCGATTGTCCTTGGCGCGATTGTCTTCTCGCTCAAAAAGCCGGGCATGAAACAAAAAACCGGGATTTTTTCAATTGGGGTAATTGTGCTTTTCCTGGTGAACATCGCGCGCGTGTACATTGTCCTGGTCGCAGGGAAATACTTTGGCATACAAGCCGCTGACTTGGTGCACGTGGCAAGCTGGTTCTTCATGTCAGGAATCATCATCTGGGCGTGGTATCACTTCACCAAAAAGATTACAGGAATAGAGTCATTTGACGGGTTCTTGTGAAATTCTAATAGAGCTACGACAGGCTGAACAACTGTTTTTAGAACCGCTTTCTTTTCCGCAGGTTCCTCGTGTTTCCAAGCCGCCGAAGCGCCCTTGGAGAAGCCGTCAAATACCTTAATGTGCCGACCCAGCTTTTGGATCTTAACGCGCCAACCGGGTTTTTGGAAAGGGTATTTTTCATGCCCCTGTCAATTTTCCGCGTCTTTTTTTCCAAAACAATTCTTTGCCTGATGAGTCTGCCTTAATCTCCTTAAAACCAGGGCCATTAAACAACTTGACCTGCAGACATATTTAAAAATATCGAAGTTCAATACGTTTCTGTTTTAAGCCCTTTTATTTTTCCGAAGTGCTTTTGGTTTCTAGTGAGTATTTTTTCGCTGCTTATTTTCGCTATTCCAGCGATCATGGCGTCTTCGGGGTCAATCACTTGGCCGGTGGATTTTAATTCCCGCTGGATATCGCCTGCCTGCACTGCAGAATCAAAGTCAAGGCGAAGGACATTCATTGACTTGAATAATTCAAGGGTTTTTTCAATTTGTGCCTGGCTTGCTTTTTTTGGCAATCCCTGCCAAACCTCAAAAACGCTGACACTTGTCGTCAAAACGGGCTCATTTGTGCCCTCGAGTTCAGTGATTTTATCAACAGCGCTTTTTTCCCCACGCAACAAATCAATGAGAAAAGTCGTGTCAAGAATCACGAAAAATCAAATCCCAAGCCTTTTCACGCGCCTCTTTGAAGCTTCCCTGTTTTCCAATACGTTTGCTTCAAGCTCCTTTGCCTCCATGCCGGAAAAAATTCCCGCAAACCCGGCAAGGCTGCGCTTTCCAGTGAGCCGCAAAATCACTTCACTAAAGCTTTCCCTGTCCTTTTTCCGGTTATTCAGACGGCCATAAGCCTCGTCAGTGATTGAAATGGTCTTAGTACTCATGAAAAAATCTGTGTATGTATGTGTATTTAAATATAGATTGTGGCTTTGTTCCAGTTTGTTCCAGCCAAGGCATTTAAAGCGTTCCAGGGCAGTGGCTTAAGGCCAAAAGCGGGAAAAACAACCGTTTTTGGGGCCAGAGGTTTTTTATAGGTGAAATGCCTTAAATTGTAGCCAAAAAAACCAGGAGATGGAAAAAAGCATGAATCGGGTAAAAAGCAATGGTTTGTTTTTAGTGAGTGTTTTGGCCGTGTTTTTGGCCATTGCCCTGAATGTATCCGCAGAGACAGTGCAAATCGAATACGAGGACTCTAAAGTAACCTGCCTTGGAAGCGGGGGCGAAGGCGAGTTTGTGGTTAATTCACAAGAAGAATACCAAAAATTAATAGATGGAAGCCCTGACCTTTATCCAAATCCTGCTTTGTATTGTGTTGATTACGAGTTTCCGGAAATAGATTTCGAGGAAAAAACCCTGCTTGGAAAATTCTTGAGTGGCGGGGGTTGTGACTCGAAAGTCGAAAAATCCGTGTGGCGCGACGACGAACTCAAGGAAGTCACTTACAGGGCCAAGCTGACCACATACGGCTTGTGTGCAATGAATATTTTCCACCCAAACTGGGTGACAGTGGGCAAAATACCCGCTGAATACAGTGTAAAGTTTGAGGCAAGCACTGAGCAAAAAGAAACGCGCGAGGCACCCCAAAGCGACGAAGAGGCAGTGGAACTCATAAAAGAGAAAATCATTGCCCTTGGCGTTTCACCACAGTATTTCAACAGCCATTTTAAATTCAAGTCTATCGTGACTGAGCCTGCTGGAGGGTCTGAGAATAACCTGAGTTACTATTATAGCCGGAGTTACTATTATGGCACTCTCTGGAGTTATACAGTCAACGAGTATACGACTGAATATTTTGCAGCACTGAATTACTACCCTGACGAAGGACTCTTTTCTTACCGATTGCAATCCAATGCATTGCATGAGATAAATGAAACCATTCCTGAAGAAGAAGCTTTAGGAAAACTAAAGGAATGCCTGCCAAGCTACTCCCAACAAGAAACGGAAATTGACATTGAAGGAAACCTTATGATAAAAGCACTTGGCGTAAAGGGCGGTGAGGAATATACTGCAAGTGTCAACCTTGAAACGGAGGAGTGCAGCCTTGTCAAGGAGCCAAACGTGGTGGAAACTGAACCTGGACCCGATGATATCTGGATTTCGCCAGGAACACTCGCAAACCCCCTCTCAGTGGCAGTTAGAGGTTCTGGCGGGGCGGGAATTTCAATAGGGCCTTCCGCGCTTTCAGACACACTGGTCATCAGGGACACTTTGAGCGGTTTCTCAGTTGAAACGAGAAGCGAGCTTGCAGTTGAGGGCGAAGCGCTTTACGTGAGGACTGCAGCGGGTTCTTCTCAAACACGGCAATTGGTGAGCATTTTGCCACAGGAGGCACTGAGCGCGATTTCAGCAAGCGCGGCAGTTGCCCCCGAAAGCTTGAGTGCCGTTACACTTGAAGTCAAAGACAATGCACCGGTTTACAGGGCAAGCACAAGGAAGAGAGGAAACTTCATATTCATCATTCCTGTAGAATATGATGTAGTGGTTGAAGTGAATGCACAGACAGGAGCCACGGCGGTAAACAAGCCATGGTGGACCGTGCTTGTAACGGGTTGAAAAAGGAAACAATGGGCATGAATGCGAAAAAAACAATTTTAACCGCACTGGCAGTGGTTTTGCTGGCGCAGCTTGCACTGGCACAGATAAGCGTCACAAAGTTTGAGATAGCGGGTGGCGCGGGTTACACTTCGGACAATCGACCAGACCTTTTGATTGAAACCAGCCCTCAGGCAACGGAAATGCAGTTTTCGTGCAACAACGCAAATTACACGAGTTTTATCCCTTTTGCGTCCCCTTACTCTGAGTTCAGCATAACCGACCCCGGTTACGGCTGCACGACAGGGGATGGACAGAAAACTGTTTACGTTATAGTCAAGGCAGGCGACGGGAGCGTTTCCACGCCTGTTTCAGACTCGATTGTCCTTGACCAGACAGCACCGGAAATAAGCATTATTTCACCCCAGGACGGGTCAACTACAAGCTCGCGCACAGTGAGCTTTGACGCAAGGGACACCGTTTCTGGAATAAGGCTTGACACCCTGAAGGTGGATGTTAACGCTATTGGCTCCACGAGTTTCAGCACGGGGGCCTGCACGGCAATTGAAAACGGTTATCACTGCGAGTACGAGGAGACAAAATTCACGAGGAACAACACGGACTATAGGGTAAAGGTCTGGGCCGGCAACAACGCGGGCCTGACGAGCCAAGAGACCGTGACTTTCCATTATATTGACTCCGGGTCGCCGCTTGAGGTAACAGGGCTTTCAGCCACTCCCGCAAACCAGCGCGTGGTACTCTTGTGGAACCAGAACACTGCACACGACCTTGACGCTTACAGGATTTACATTAGCACTTCAAGCGGTTTTGAAACAAACCCCGAAACCCTCCTGGCCACTGTGAGCAAATTCAAGACTTCCTTCAGCCAGAGGGCACTCTCAAACGGAACCACTTATTATTTCAAGGTCACTGCAGTGGACAGGTCCGGAAACGAAGGGCCCGACTCTGCAGAGGTCTCTGCTACCCCAAGCAAAAACGCTGCCGGCCTGGAAGCACCGGAAATATCAAGCCCCACGCACACGGATGAGGAGTGGAATACAGACAACAATCCAAAGTTCCTCTGGAGTTTAATCGGGGGCGCGGCAAAGTACAGGTGCAGTTTCAGGAAAACCGGCGAAGGGGACAGTTTCACTGACTGTTCAAGGCCACCCGAAGCATCACCCTTTGACCCAAGCGGGACACAGGAAGGGACGTGGATTTTCAAGGCAAAGGCCTGTGACAGCGTGAACAATTGCGGCCCCGCGGGGGAATTCACCGCAAGAATCGACACCCAGAACCCCGAACAGGTTTCCGGCATCCAAGCCTCTGCAAACCAAGCCGGGAAAACAATGCTTGAGTGGAGCGATGCAGACGACCTGCCAGCCATGGATAACTCCGGTATAAAAGAATACCTTGTTTACAGGAGCAACCAAAGCGGTTTTGGCGCAACGGAAGACAAAAAAATAGGCACGGCCGGTGGCGGTGGCACTTCTTTTATTGACCCTTCAAAGGGCCTTGAAGAGGGAACGAGATATTATTACAAGGTGAGGGCTGTTGACAACGCGGGCAACATGGGGGTTCCAAGCGCGGAAAAATCAATCGTGTTTGAGGGGCTTGCGTGCACCAACGATTTCACGTTTGGGCTGGATGATTATGTCGGCGCGGAATTCGAAGCCGTGGTCGAATCGGAAAAAGAAATGAAAAACCCCAAGATAAGCCTGAAGCTGCTTGGCGGGAGTGAAATAGAGCCGTTGCGGGTGGATGAGGAAAAAAGAAGGGTGAGTGCTGTCTTCAGGGTGCCACAGGACGCCCATGGAAAAACCGCGGAAATAACAATTACTTCACAAGACCCTGATGGGGGAGAGTGCTCTGCAAGTGAAACCACGAAAATCGACACAAGGGAACCGGAAGTGGATTTCACCGGCCTGGTTGAAGGCCAAAAGGTTTCAAAAGAAACCACGCTCAAGCTAAACGTGTCTGACCTTGGAAGCCAGGTGGACCAAGTCAAGGTTTTTTACAGGCAGGGAACAGGAGAGTTCCAGCTTCTTGGAACTGCGCAGAAAATCTCGGCAAGCCAGTACGAGTTAAGGAATGGCCTGTCCTCGATACCGGCAGGGTATACTGAGTTAAAGGTACAGGCTTTTGACTTTGCCGGAAACGTGGCGGAAAAAACTGTCAGCGTTGAAGTCACGGACAAAACCAGTGTGCCGGCACCTGATGGCGGCGTGCTTGGACTTGTCCTGCTTGGCGCGATAGTAATTGTTTTCATTGCAGTGGTTGCAATCGGCCTTGCACTGCTTTTCAAAAGGCAAGGCGAAAACAAAAAATGGGAACAGCCCCCTGCACAACAGGGACAAAAAAACGATTCGGCCAAAGAATGAAATCGGGCAATTTTTTTTCAGTTGAATTTTTTCTTACAGGTAGTACAAAAAATAGTTCTACTTAGTAAACTCGCTTTTTGCGTGTTTAAATGCCAATTTTTTCCTGCAGTTGCTCAGCACTGGTTTTTGCCTCTGCCAATATTTCTCTTTGGCCCTTTAGTTCACCAAACAAAACCCCAATATGTTTGCCAAGTTTTGCTTGCTCCAGGAATTTTTTTAACCGGGCCTGTTTTACTGGCAACCTGGCCAGGAGGTTGGTGATGTCATAGCAGTCCTTCCAGATTTTTGATTCCAGGTAATCGCTTGCCTGGGTTTTTCGAAGCAGCACCCTTCCAATTGCGGCACCAATTTTTTGCATTAACAGCAATTCAATTATGGGCACATAAATAATTGCTTCTTTATCAAGTTCAAACTTTTCGTTGAATTTTGCGGCATTGTTCCATGGAATCTTTATTTTCAGGTCTGGAATTTCCCTGACATCTTTTGCGGTGCATGCATCAATAAAAATCTGCTCAACCCCAAGAGGCGTTTTAACTTCTTTCACATAAGAAACTTCCAAAATATCTTTTTTCGCGATAAAGCCATTGGCCCGAAAATAGTTCACAAGCACCATATCCATCAAGTACTTTGACCCAAAGACGACGTCAATATCCCTTGAACCAAGCGGGGTAAAACCCAGTTGCATTGAACCCAGTTTTGCCTTCCCTAACTCGCCTGAAACCTTTGACAAGTGGGAAAAAACCGCCCACCCGCCAACAATTATTGGATAGTTGCCGTGGTTTTTGTTCATCCAGCGGCTAAACGAAACCAGTTCCATATGGCTTGCCTCAAGTATCTCCTTGTTGTAATGTGCTTTCATAGTTTTTTCAACAACGGTTCAGTAGCATAAGCCTTTTTGTCGGCAAACAAATCTATAATTGTTCTTATTTCATTGGTCAGCAAAAACCCGCCTTTTCTTGCAACTTCAGATTCAGACAAATGAAGATTGGATTTTACCAAAAAAACCTTTGTAATGCCAGACTTTGCGTTTTGCAAATAATCTTCGAGCTCTTTAGAATAATACAGGTTAATGCTTGGGTCCCGAAAATAATTTGAATAAAACTGCAGGGCACTTGTCAGGCACAAAACACCCTTGCTTTTTTTCACCCAGGAAAGAACCGCTTTTGGCTGCACACTAATTTCAAAAGAATGCTTTTCAAGTTCAATTTCAGTGGCCAAAAGCGAAATAAGCGCAGTTGGATTAATTAATTCATACTTCCTGGCTTTCCTCACAAAACCTTTTTTTACAAGCCACCGGACTATCTTGTTCATCTGGCCCCAGGAAACACCGGTCTCCTTTGCAAGTTCCGTCTGCGAAAAAGATTTCTTTCGCAAAATCGCGCTTACAACCTTAAACGTCATTTTTGCACTCAAACGCACAAAAAACACCCACAAAATAGTGCAGCCACCCAGATATAAACATGTCGCTAAAAAGTGATAATATCGCTAAAAAGCGATACCATGAATATGGGGGGTTTTCAGGGGAACCCAGGATTGTCCACTTTTCTTCTTTTTGCCAGGTTTTATTGTTTGTTTTTTTCCTCTTTTTCGACGACGTATTTCGCGATTTCGGAAAACGCGGGGCGCGTGATGACAACCCCCACGAATACACCAAGGATTGTGGTGACTGCAAAGCCCACGAGCTTGCCAAGGCCAAAGCCGAAGAAAATCAGGGGAGTCATGGTTGCAACCATTGTCGCGCCCGTGGCAACTACAATCGTGAAAGCCCTCTTTGTACGCGTCAAAAGGGATTCTTGTTGTATTTTCTGGAAGCTCCCGCGCAATAACTCGTCAATGATTATTATCTGGTGGTTTACCCCCGTGCCAATGACTGCCACAAGCCCCGCAACCGACGCGAGGTCCATGCTTATCCTGAAAAAAGACGCAAACCCAAGTATTATCACTATTTCGCTGATTACGGTTGCGGCAATCGGCAAGGTAAGCTTTAGGACGCGGTACCGCAGGAACAGGACGAGCATGACCAAGAGGAGCGCCACTATGCCCATGAGGATGGTTGCGTCAAGGAATTCTTTCCCAAGGAAAGGCGAAATCGTCTCCCTTGAAATCTCGTCAATCGGAATCGGGAGCGACCCGGTTTCAAGGAGGATTGTGAGGTCTTCAAGGCGTGTCTGCGCATCCTCTATCGTAGAGCCCGAGCCGGTTATTACAAGGTCGGAGAAAATGGGTGCGTTTTCAACCGAGTCCACGTAAGGGTCAAGGCCGGTCACTCCTGGGGTGAGTGAAATCGTGGTTTTTGCCCCACTTGCAATCCACGTCCACGGAACGTCCTGCGAGATTTTTTCTTCAACTGTTTTAAGGCCGAGGGCAGAAAGCTGCTCCCTGGCTGCAGGAGACAGGGTTTCCGGGAACACAACGGTTTTTTCTGCAAAAGAGGATATTGACTGGAGTTGTGCCTCTGACAAACCATTTTCATCGACTATAATAAAATGGATTCCTGCGTTTGAAAGGATTTTTTCAACGCTCTCCCCTCCCGGGATGTCCAATGCGGCGTTTCCCTGGGTGAACAAAAAATTGTCGTTTTCAAAAACGCTTTTTGGAATCACGAAAAACGAGTTGTCGGGCCGGTCGATGAAGAAATAAGTTGCCTTGCAGTCGTACTGGTTTTGCTGCCCCTGGGAAAAACCTACGAGGTCGCATTTGTGGAAAGTCAGTGACGCGAAACGCTGCCCTGCTCTCTGGTTAAGCGTGAATGGAAGTGTCCAGTTGTAAAAGCCCTGTTCGTTCTGGTTCTGGAGCACGCCATACTGTGACGGGTCCCTGATAATCTGGATTATTTCGCTTCCGGAAAAAAGCACGTTGCCGTCAAGCATTGCCTCGAATTTGCCCTGGGTTTTCAATATCGTTTCTATGCGGCTGATTTCACCCGGATTGGTCTCGGCAAGCTGGACAATCAGAAAGTCTTCCCCAAAGGGCGTGACTTTCGAGTCGCGCAGGCCAAAAGAATCGACGCGGCGCTGTATGATTGAAGTGATTGACCCAAGCTGGTCTGCAGTGGGTTTTTCTGCCAAGTGCACCTGGAAAAGCGTGCCGCCCTTGAAGTCTATTCCATATTGTATGCCTGCAAAAGTTATCGAGGCAAGCGAGAGCGCTATGAATGCAAGCCAGACCAGGACTTTCCAGTTTTTCAAGAGTTCCCTCACTTTTTTTCCACCTTCACGAGTATTTCTTGTTTTTTTCAGTGTACCAGAGCATTAGCGGGGTGTTCAGCATCCAGGAGGAAATAATGTCTGCAAGGAGCCCGAAAAACAACACGGCCGCTATTTCAAAGACCACGGTTATCTGGCCGTAAAAAGAAATCACGAGCATTGACACGAGTGCGACAAGGGCAGTCATGGTCATTGTGAGGCCCGTGACCATTGCACTGAAAGCCCGCTCAGGCAGGGTCTCGTCTTTGCGCGTGGTAAGCCTTGTAGTCATGAGGATTTCAGTGTCAACCGCGTACCCAATCAGCATCAACAGGGCGGGAATCGTTGAAAGCGAAAGGGGGATGCCAAAGACCGCCATGAGTGCAAGTGCCCCAAGGATGTCGAAAATCGCCCCGGCTATGATTGCCACGCTTGGAACTAATTCCCTGAAAAAAGCAAAAATCACGACCGACAAAAGGAAAATTCCCACGATTGCGACAAAGATTGCGCTTGAGTAAAAACTCTCCCCAAGCGAGGCTCCAACCTCGTTCCTTGAAATCGCCGCAGGCCCGGTAAGCCCGAGTTTTTCCACGAGAAAAGAGTCAAGCTGGTCCGAAAAATTTTTTTGCGCTGATTCAAATGAGCTCTCTGCAAAATCAACGCTTTCACCTGGCGACAGGTTTTCAGGAAAAGCACCGGGAAAATAAGGCCCCAGTTCCCGTACCGTGTCGCGTGAAAGTGACACTGCATTTGCCGGGCTTGAGGCAAGGGAGGAGCGGGCCTGTTCAAGCAATTGCCCGGCTTTTTCAAGGGATTTTTCGCTGGAAAACTGTATGAGGATTTTTGAACCCAGGGGCCCTGTGGTGGTGTTTATCTGCAGGTCACTTAGCTTAAAGGCCTCCAAAAGCTCGTTTTGGAGACTTGCCGTATTGACTTGCCGTTCAAGGCTTGCGCGAAGAAGCGTCCCGCCGCGCAAATCGATGCCGCGTGAAACCCCAGGGTAGACAAAGGCAATGAAAAAAAACACGAAGAAAAGAACCAGTGGCAGGGCCATGTAAAGCCTGTATTTCTCGGACTTATAGGGGTTAAACATGCTTTCACCGGTTCGCCCAAAAAAAAAAAGCAAAAAATGCCTGCCTGGCAGTCAAAACCCTTTTTGGTGGGATTTGTTTAAAAACACCTAACACCGGAAAAATGGATAAAGGCGGAAAATTCCGGGGCTGGACTTTTTAATTTTGTCCACCGACGTTTTTTTATACTGTAGAAACCTACAAATAAGTGGAGCGGGGTCTTGCCCGTTTTTATTACTTGGTGTTTTGCGGGGCTGAACTGCCCCAAAAAAAAAGGCGGCCTTTTTTTCCAGACCGCCTGCTGCCGGAAAAGGCAGGCGGGTTTTTTTTACAGAGACAAAAAGCGGAATCAAAAAAAATCAAAAGTTTGAATTTAAAAAAAAAGGGTTTTTTTAACGGGGGGAATTTGCCAATGGCCAAAAAATCAACAGCTGATGCGGACATCGGGAACGTCGCAGTGCTCATGGACTCGGTCCTTGACGACACGAGCGTGCCAAGGAACATACGCAAGGCAGTCGAGGAAGCAAAGCACAAAATACTCGACAAAAACGAGAGCCTTGACGTGCGGGTCACGACATCCATTTACAAGCTGGATGACATAAGCAACGACGTGAACATGCCGTCGCACGCGAGGACGGAAATCTGGCAGATAATCTCAGAACTTGAAACCATCAGGGAAAAAGAAAAAAAATGAGATTCCGGCTTGAATGTTTTTGCTTATGGTGGAGCAATTAGAACTCGTTTCCGAGAAGGAAATAGCCAATTATTGCAGTGAAAAAAGCGTTCTTGTGTCACAGCAGGCGATTGGATTGCTTGCGGAACAGAAAGACTACCGCAAAATAGTCGACGAACTGATTTCGGAAAACGTTTTTGTGCTCAACGAGGGGAACCTCAGGGAAAAAATCCTGAAAAAAAAAGCCTCGCTGTTCGAGCCAACCAATGTCGTGGTCAGGGGCTTTTCCTTCCGGCCGCTTGCAAGCGAAACCGAGGCACACAGCCGGGTGCTCCAGGAACTGGACACGTCCGCCCCAAACAGGGGGTCTGGGAAAGTCACCGATTTTCTGGAAATGTTCCGCGACAAGTTCGAGTTTTTAAGCGAACTGCTCAAAAAAAGGGCAAACCTCGAGGCAAAGCCCATACAGCGGCTTTTGCGCACTACAAAAAACAACGAAATCACTGTGTGCGGAATTGTTTCGAAAAAATGGGTGAGCAAAAAAGGGCACGCGGTCATCGAGCTTGAGGACACCGAAAGCAGGTGCCTCGCGTTGTTCATGAAAAACGACCGCCCGTCGTTTGAACTGAGCCAGAAAGTATGCCTTGACGACGTGGTTGCAGTCAAGGGAAAAAAAATCAGCGACGACATGCTGGTCTGCACCGAAGTCCACTGGCCCGACCTCCCGATTGGGCCCCCGCGGACAAGCGAGCGCGACTTAAACCTCCTTGCTACAAGCGACATCCACGTCGGAAGCAAGCTGTTCCTCGAGAAAGAGTTCCAGGCATTCCTCTCGTGGCTCTCGGGAAAAACACAGGATGACCACGAACGCGAGGAAATCGGGAAAATAAAATACCTCCTCATCTGCGGTGACAACGTGGACGGCATCGGGGTTTACCCCGACCAGTACGATGAACTCGAGATAAAAGACATTTTTGAACAGTATGACGTCCTGTGCGATTACCTCAAACAGATACCGGAATACATTGAAACTTTTGTCATTCCCGGCCAGCATGACGCGGTGCGGCGCGCCGACCCGCAGCCCGGCGTGCCCAAAAAATTCCTCAAAGGAATAGAGGGCTATAAAAACATCCACTTTGTAGGCTCGCCGTCGTGGATAGAAATAGAGGGCTTAAAGGCAATGCTTTACCACGGGGCTTCCCTGCACGACCTTTACGCAACATACCCCGGGCTTGACTATGCAAAACCGGAAGAAGGAATGGCCATACTCCTCAAGAGAAGAGACCTGATGGTTTCTTATGGCGCAAAACAGCCTTATGTCCCGGAAAAAAAAGACTTAATGGTCATACGGCATGAACCGGATTTTTATTTCGGGGGGGACATGCACAGAAATGGTTACCTCCAATACAGGGGATGCAGCGTGATAAACGCCGGGACATGGCAGGCGCGGACCGAATTCCAGGTGCAACAGGGCCACATCCCGACCCCCGGAATCGGGGTGCAGGTTTCACTTAACACGAGGAAAATCTCGGAAAAAAGATTCGTTTGATTGATGCATCATGATTTCGCGACCGGTTATTGTAGGCGAGGAGAAAATAAGAAAATACTACGAGGAATTTTTCACCCGCGTTGACGAACAGTTCAACGCTGCGGTCTCTGCCAAGGAAAGCGGGCGGGACGTTTCAGTGGAGGTTGAATGCAGGCCAACGGCGGACCTTGCGGACAGGACAGAAAACATCATCGGGCCAAAAGGAATCGCAAAGCGCTTTAGGGAAGTCTTTGCGGAAAACAAGGAAGACCGCGTCAAAACGATTTTCCAGTTGTTCCGCGAGATTCTCGAGCAGAAATGGTGCAGCATTCCAAACGAGGAAAAGCGCCTGGAACAGGCAGTGAAAAGCGCACTGGTGCTCGTGACAGAAGGCGTGGTTGTCGCGCCCCTTGACGGCGTGCCACAGGTAAAGATAAGCAAAAACCCTGATGGTTCAAGGTACGTTGACATTTACTTCGCAGGCCCCATCAGGGCCGCGGGCGGAACCGCAACCGTCTTTCCCCTTATCCTTGGGGATTACGCAAGGCAGCTCTTGGGGCTTGACAGGTACAAGCCGACAGAAGACGAGGTTGAACGCTATGCAGAGGAAATCCAGGCCTATGACGACATAATTTCGCGCCAGTACAAGCTTGCGCCAGACGAAATCAGGAAAATAGTCAGGGGGTGCCCTGTCTGCATCAATGGCGAACAGACAGAGGACACGGAAGTGACCGCATACAGGGACCTTGAACGGATTCCAACAAACAGGATAAGGGGCGGCATGTGCCTGGTTGTAAGCGAGGGAATCGGGCTAAAGGCAAGAAAAATCCTCACTTACGCAAAACTGCTTGGATTGAACTGGAACTGGCTTGAGGAAATAATCAAGGTCAACAAGGCGGGGGACAGCAGCGGGGAAGACACGGGTTCAACAGAGCCAAACTACAAGTTCCTCACAAAGATAGCCGCAGGCAGGCCGATCTTT
Organism: Candidatus Iainarchaeum sp.; assembly: GCA_016198165.1. GTDB lineage: Archaea > Iainarchaeota > Iainarchaeia > Iainarchaeales > GW2011-AR10 > JACQJF01. The sequence goes on from JACQJF010000005.1 coordinate 15,746, forward strand.
GCATACCCATCGACAAAAGGGGGATTTAGACTGCGGTACGGGCGCGCAAGAAACACGGGCATCATGGGGCGCGGCATCCACCCCGTGACAATGCACTTGCTTGACGACTTCATCGCGGTTGGAACGCAGCTCAAAATCGAGCGACCGGGAAAAAGCACTGAAATTTTCCCCGTTGACACGATACAACCGCCCATCGTGAGGCTCACGGGGGGCGAAATAAAAAAAATAGCCAGTGTACAGGAACTGGCAGTGTGCAAAAACAGTGTTGAAAAAATACTGTTTCTTGGCGACATGCTGGTGTCTGTCGGGGATTTCCGCAAAACCGCGCACCCGCTGATGCCTGCAGGTTACTGTGAGGAATGGTGGAAACTCGAAGTCAGAGAAGCCCTGAAAGGGAAAAAACCCGAAGGCATAAACGCGGAAAAAATCCTTTCAGGCGAAAAAGAAGTGGACGGGATAACCGCAACGGAAATCTCGACACAGCTTGGGGTGCCCATGCACCCGGAATTCATCCACTTCTACAAGTTTTTGTCAAAAAGCGAGCTTGAGGAACTCTGCATTGCCGCCCAAGCCGCAAAAGCGGTCTTTGAAGAGGAAAACATTTCAGGGGCATGGCTTGAAAACGCGCCTGAAACAAAAAAAGCGCTTGAAAAAATCCTTTTGCCGCACATGGTCGGGGAAAACGGGATATTCATCGAAAAAAAATACGCGTACACCTTCCTCAAGACATTCGGTTTTTTTTCACACAGAAAGCCAAGCGAGGAAAAAGAGGCACTCGAAAACCTCTCGGAAATATCAGGAATCACCATACTGGACAAGGCTGGCACGTTCATTGGCGCGCGCATGGGGCGGCCTGAAGCGGCAAAGCCCCGCAAAATGGTTGGAAACCCTCACTGCCTTTTCCCAATCGGCATAGCCGGTGGGAGCACCAGGTCCATAAACAAGGCCGCACTCAAACAATCAATCGAAGTCGAAATGGCCTACAACCTGTGCACCAACTGCAAAAAAACCCTGCCACAGTCATTCTGCCAGGACTGCATGCAGCGCACAGTGCTCGTGTACTATTGCGAGAAATGCAGAAAATTCGTCCAGGACGAAAAGTGCACCAGTTGCCTTTTGGAAACGCGCGCTTTCCAGAAAACAAGCATACAAGTGGACTACCTCCTTGAACAATCGGCGAAAAACCTGAGGATAAAAATGCCCGAAATAGTCAAGGGCGTGCGCGGCCTGATAAACGCGAGAAAAGTAGCAGAGCCCCTGGAAAAAGGCATACTGCGCGCCGCGCACGACCTGCACATTTTCCGCGACGCGACAATCAGGTTTGAAATGCTGAATGCGCCAATCACGCACTTCAAGCCCCGCGAGATAGGGACAAGCGTGGAAAAACTCAGGCAATTGGGATACACTCATGATTACAGGGGAAAAGAGCTTGAAAACGACGAACAGTTACTGGAAATATTCCCCCAGGACCTCATAGTCAACGATGACGCACTCGGGTTCTTTTACACCGTGACAAGGTTTGTGGACGACGAGCTTGAAAAATTTTACCAGAAAAAACCATTTTTCCAAAAACAGGACAAAAGCGAAATGATAGGAGAACTGGTGCTTGGGCTTGCGCCGCACACGTCAGCCGCAATCCTTGGAAGAATAATCGGTACAACAAAAGCAAGAGTCTGTTTTGCACACCCGTTTTTCCACCTCACGAAAAGACGAAATGTGGATGGAGACCAGGACAGCGTCATGCTCCTCATGGACGCGCTCCTCAATTTCTCCGAATACTACCTCCCCTCGACAAGGGGAGGCAGAATGGATGCACCCCTCGTATTCACCATTGCCTTAAACCCGCTTGAAATAGACGACGAGGCATACGAAATCGAGACCTGTGAGGAATACCCGTTAAAGCTTTACCAATCCTCACTCAAAAACGCCCCTCCTTTCACGGTTGAAATCGACCGTGTTGCAAAAAAACTCGGGAAAGAAGGCCAGTACACGGGCTTGAACTTCACGCACCAGACAAAAACATTTGATGCAGGGCCAAAAGTCTCTACTTATATCACGCTACAAAAAATGGAGGAAAAAATCGGGAAACAGGCGCGCCTGCAGAAAAAAATCGAGGCAGTGCAGTTCAAAGACTCACTTGAACGCGTGTTGGTTTCACATTTTTTGCCCGACATAATCGGAAACGCGCGCTCATTCAGCAAGCAAAACTTCCGGTGCACCCACTGCAACACAAAATACCGCCGTATTCCCCTGGCCGGGCACTGTACGCACTGCAAAGGCGGAAACCTCATACTCACGATATCCGAGGGCTCGATAATCAAGTACCTAAACATTGCAAAAAACATCTGCATTGAATACGGGCTTAGCAATTACCTCAAGCAACGGCTTGACCTCGTGGAAGAGGAAGTCAAATCCATTTTCACGCCTGAAAAAACCTCGCAAAAAAGCCTCTTTGAATTCGCCTGAGTACCAGATATAGCAAACTGCTTATATTTTTGAACATTTTTGGCGCAGTTTGCTATTATGCAAAGAGCAATTATAAAGTTCAAATATTTATGCTCTTTGCTATAGCTTAAAACCGGGTTAAAAAAACCGCATGGCCCAAAGAGCCGCGATAATGAGGATTGCGACAAGCACGAGAGTTACTGCATCCTGGTCGCGCAGTGTTCTTGAAGCCGCGCCAAAAACCCGGACTGCAATCCTCTTGAAAAATTCAATCCACGCAAGGGGGTTGGCGGCCTCTGCAAGGGAAGCGTTGACAATCTCTTTGCGGGTTTTTTTCCTGTGAGGTACACCTTGTTCAAAAAAAATTTTTCCGGTAACCGCCTCGACAGAACACGAAAAAGAATGTTCGCCAACAGTGCCTTTTATTTTCCACACTGGGACAAAAAAAAGCGACATGCCCAGGACAAGCACGTTCTGTTTTGCAGCAGCGTTCCTTGCTGCAAGGCCCGCTGACACTATTTCCTTTGCAGGGGCCTCTTCAAGCTTTGAAGGAACCTCGACAATGTCTGGAATAGCGGGAACAAGGGCTTGGGATGAAAAAGATGAAGCGTTTTCAGCCAGGTGGCTTAGCCATTCGGAAAACTCGGAAGTCGCAGAGTCGAGGGCACCAAAGCCCCTTTTTTCCCTTGAAACGATTTTTTCACCGTTTTCACCCGTTTTCTCCCAGAAAACGTAATAACTGAAAAACCAGACGGGGATGAAAAAAAGTTTCTGCTCATTCGTGTATGCTTTGCCCCAGCCTTTTGCCAGAACCGCTTCGCGGGCTTTTTCAAAAGCCCCAGCCTTGTCGAACCTGGGAGAAAAAAAAGAAGGAACCGGTGCCATAAAAAAAAATGTGGAAAGAAAAAAAAGAAAAAAAAAGGCGGGTTTGTTCACTCGCCTTTTCTTTTGACTATTTTTACCCTTGCAGGAGTAATCATTACGCGGTCCTGTGAGAGCCTCGCCATGTCGCCGTCAATTGACAACACGGTGGATTTAATCTGGTCAACGTACTCGCGAAGCTTTACCACATTTCTTTTTGAAAGGTCTGCAATGTTCAAAAGCACGATGTTTCCTTTCTTTGCCTCGTCAATCACGAATGCGACATCCTGTTCTGAAGTGAGCGTGACGGGCTTTACGAGGGCATCGGCGTTCTCGTAAGCATTGTCCTCCTGCACGTCCATGTTGTTGAGGAACTCCTCAAGGTCTACATCTTCTTCCCGTTTTCCAACGAGCTTCTCCAAAAAAGCCAAAAATACCACCCCTCCTGAAAAAAAGGCAAAAAATATTAGGCCGCAAACAGTATTTTAACATTACGACAAAAAAAGCTACATAAGGCAAACTTTATTTTGGCCCCAAAATGAGGGCTTACTTAAACTAGAATGAAAAAGGAGAACCAATAAAAATCGTTACACTCCCCTCAACCAGGGATAATTATTATTTGTTTGAGCCCAGGTATTTTCAAAGTCCCAATCTACATAAGTATTTTCAGGTCTAGGGACAGATGTCATTTCTTCTGTTGTTCTTCCTTCTGCCCCTCTGCATGGGCGAGAACCACAAGCTTCAGTTTGTCCGGTTGTTTCATTATTCCAGTATGTCCCAACAATTCTAGGGCTACCAAAAATATTTCCAACAATTGCTCCGACGTCCTCTACTCCATCCACATTGCCAATAAAATATGCGTACTCAATTGCGCTTATAACTGTACTTCCAACAAGCCCTCCAACCTTTGCTCTTCCTTTTACTTGGCCTGTCGCATAAGAATTCCGAATTATACCGCCAGAGTAACCGGCAAAACCTCCGACACTCTCTTCTCCCTGGACCGAACCAGTAGCGTAAGATTCCATAATAATTATATTTTCAAATGTCATCTTTCCTACAAATCCACCTACAGCTTCTGTTCCATTTACATCCCCAGTGGCATAAGATTTTTTAATTGCAGTATCTCTGAAAAATTCCCCGATAAATCCCCCAACAAAACTTACTCCGTCTACATTCCCAGTGGCATAAGAGTTTTCAATCGTAACGTCATCAAAAGATTTTCCGACTAAGCCTCCCGTAAAACCTCCTCCTTTTACTCTGCCTGTCGCATAAGAATTCTCGATATTTGTATTATCAAATGCATAAGCGGCAAGTCCGGCAACAGAACTGCCATCGGCGGTGACATCACCTGTCGCATAAGAATTCTCGATGCTAGTAACCTGTGCATATCCAATTAAACCACCCACAGCACCCACATCAGTCCTACTACTATCACCTAAAACTCTTCCCACAGCGTGGGAATCCTCAATAAAAGAATTCAGGGCATAACCCACAAGGCCGCCGACATTATCTCCATTTAGTTCTTGTAAAACAACAGTCACATCTCCACTAGCGTATGAATTCCTAATAACACTATTATTTTCTGCATAGCCCACGAGTCCTCCGACAAATCCACCTGACCGACCGCCTATAGCATCCACATTTCCAACCGCATAAGAGTCTTCAACAATAGTTCTCTCCATCCATCCAACTAATCCCCCAATATTACTTTTTCCGCCCACTAATCCTGTTCCATATGAATTTTTAATAATCGCATTAGTTGAAAATCCTACTAAACCACCAACATTATTATCCAGACCATTGGTAGAACCACTAGCATAAGAACCCTCGATAACACTTTCATCGACCCAACCAACTAATCCTCCAACACTTCCAAATCCACTTACATTTCCCTCGGCATAAGAATTAATCACGGTACTATGATCATCTGGATAACCCACAAGGCCGCCGACAAAGTTCTTTCCAGTCACAGACCCATTAGTATGCGAATTACTTACAGTACTTTGTACAGTAAACCCTACTAACCCTCCGGCATTATCTTTTCCTTCTACAACACTATTAGTATAAGACCTATCAATAACAGAATTAAGTGCAAATCCAACCAAGCCCCCGGTTTTATTATTATTTCCGGTTACTCTTCCGGTAGCATAAGATTTCACAATATTTGTCCTTAAAGTAGCATATCCAACCAAGCCGCCAGTATTATCATGATTTCCAACAACGGTGGCATCAGAATAAGAGCCCTTTATTTTTGACTCTGCGGCATATCCAACCAAGCCGCCAGTATTATCATTTCTTCCAGTTATAACCCCACTTGTATAAGAATTCTCAATCAAACTATTAAAGGCGTTTCCAACTAATCCCCCTATATGCTCTACATTTCCACTAACATCTACATCAGCATATGAACCTTTGATATTACCCACAAGCAGACCGGCAATACCACCAACATAACCATTCTCACTATGTATCAAACCAGAAACATAAGAGTTTTCAATAACACCATTACTGACAGTTCCCACTAAACCACCAACAAAAATTCCGCCGTTGACATTTACATTTTCAAGTCTGATATTTTTTAACGTTCCGTCATTTAAAGAGCCAAACAAGCCGACATTGCTTTTATCGATATTCAGATACTCAAAATTATAAATGGTAAATCCATTACCGTCATAACTCCCACTAAATCCATTAATAGGCTCGAAAGCATAACCCTCTAAGTCAATATCACAAACCTGCGTATAATGGGCGTTTAAATTACTTCTAATATTATCTAACTCTTCCGGCGTGCATATTTCTATGGGGGGCGGAAGATTTCTAATTTCGCCAAAGTTACTTGTTTCAGGACTTGTCAGTGGAGAAACCGGGTTTAAGGCCCGCCCTGTAGAGCCAAGGGGCGTGTTAAAGTAAATCATTCCGATGAAAAGGCCGACAAAACCAACAAACAATACAAGCTTTTCATTGTTTTCCATGGAAAAAGCAAATCATAATATGTTTTATGGGATTTAAAAAGTTTATTGCACCAGGGCTTTGCGGATTTATTAGTGGAGTAGGGGTTTTAGGTCGATTTTCATGGTGAAAATTGCCCTGGTTAAACAAATCAGGTTGTAGATCACGGTTTTGGATAGGACTTCGTTGACT
>JACQJF010000006.1 GCA_016198165.1 Candidatus Iainarchaeum sp.
AAAGGATTTCATTTTCATTCATTCATTGATGACTCGGTTTCTGAATCTGAAGACATGGATGAGTCCATTGACGAATCGGTTTTCCTGGACTTGCTTGGACTTGACTTGCTCTTGGACTTGGATCTGCTGGATTTCAAGACTTGCCACCCCCCAGTTGTTTGGTTTCAAAAAAAGCCAAAAACGAAAAAAAACCATTTTGGCTTTTCAGATTCTAATGGAAGTTAAAAGTCTTTTTATGCATTTCCACGACCCCCGACTTTTAGCGCCTTTTGCCAAAAAGAACCACTTTAAGCCTTCGGGAAACGACGAACCCGCCAACGGGCCCATAAGCTTTTTTAAAGCCTTGTAACCGTTGTAAAGTCATGGCATTCTCAAAACCCCGCAGCACTTTCCTTGACGAAACCAAAAAACCCACACTTTCGGAAAGCCGGTGCGCAATGCTTGGCATAGGCTTTGACCTGACAGCCTCATTCGGAAAAGGCACGAGGCTTGGCCCCGCGGCAATAATCGGGGCCTCAAGGCAGGTGGAATTCGAGTCTGGCGCAACCGGCAAAAGCCTTGATGAAAAAGTCAAGGTGCACAACCTCGGAACCCTCGAGTACAACTACAAAAAAAAATTGTCCGAAAAACAAATTGAAAAAGAAACCAGGAAAATGGTCAACGACGCAGGAAAGCTCCTCGAAAAACCAGTTGAACAAAAAAAATTCCTGATGATTTTCGGGGGCGACCACTCAGTGACAAACGCCACGCTCAACGCGTTGACTGAAAAAATTGACGGGAAAAAAATCAGTTGGTTGCGCCTGGACGCACACCTTGACCTGAGGCAGGCACTCGAACACAACCCGTTAAGCCACGGGTCCATCGGCCGGCGGGTCTTCGACAAAGGAATCAAACAGGTCTTTGTCGGGATACGCGACCAGATAAGCGCTGAAGAACAGGAATTCATTGAAAAAAACAATTTGGCAGACGACGTTTTTTACTTTGCAACACAACCCGAAGAAATGTACGATGAAAGGCTCCCCGCGTGGATGAAAAAAGAAAACATTTCATTCACGGACCACTTCACAACCCAACAGGTCGGGAAAATCCTGTCCAAACTGGACCGCGAATACCTTTTCATAAACATCGACATTGACGCACTTGATGCAAACGAGTTCCACGGAACAGGCACCCCAGTGCCATTCGGCATGAGTTACAGGGCACTCAACAACCTGCTTTACGCCACGATTAAAAACGCAGAGGAAAAAGACGCAAAAATCCTGGGCTTTGACATAGTCGAGGTGTTTCCAATACTTAGGGACTGGAAAAAAGGCTACTCGTTTGAAAACGCAGCCGTGACCACAAACGAAATGAAAGCCGCGCTCCTAGCCTACAACCTATTGAACTGGGTTTTCTGAACACACATAGGCTAAAGCCGATGCAATGGAATTCAAGCCTTGCAAGGGGCTTGTTTTTAAGTGGAAGTCTTGTCTTCCTTTTTCTTTTCGGCATTCGTCCCGGAACCCCAGAACTTGGCAAAATTCACCCTGTAAAAATTGTACAATTCCCTCATTTCCTTCGGAGCCGCAACTTTCAGAACGTCAAGTTCGGGTGCAAACATTTCACTGTACCTGTCACGGCGCCTGATTAACTTGAGCGAGCCATCCATTTTAACAAGCACCATCGGCGCCCTGCGCAGGGTATTGAAATTGGACGACAGAACGTTGCTGTAAGCACCACAATCCATTATCGCCAATAGGTCTTCCTCTTCGAGCTTTGGCAGGTAACGGTTGACACCCAGTTTGTCAATCGAGTCACAACTCCTCCCCGCGATAATGTAACTGTGCGTGCGGGGCTTGTTCATCTTAGTCGCAGGCAAAATGTCATAATACTGCTTGTAAATCATGGGGTCAGGCAAAAAAGCGTACGTGGAACCATCGGTGACAGCAATGTTTTTCTTGCCCACCTTTTTGTTGCTGATGACCTCAACCAAGCCGACTCCCGCATTGGCGGTAATCACTTTTCCCGGTTCGAAAATAAGGAAAGGCTTTGGAAGATTGTGCTTTTGGAGAAGCTTCTCGAACGCTTCAATGAACTTTGGCCCCATGTCCTGGGGCTTGAAAAACTCCTTGCTTCCATAATCAAATGGAAAACCGCCTCCAAGGTCAATGTACTTTATGCGCGCGCCAAGGTTTTGCGCAAACTTCGCCAAACCCAACATTTTCTGCGCAGCCGCAGTATAAACAAGGGGGTTCTCGATGTACGCGCCGTGAAAATGCAGGCCAATGAGCTCCAGGTACCTGTTCTTCACCGCAAAAGTAATGGCCTTTTTCGCATACGAGTAGGGAATCCCGTACTGGTGCTCCATCGTGGAATAATTCCCAAGCTTCAAAGCAGGGTTGATTCTGATAAAAGTCTTTATCTTCAAACCAGCGCGCTTTCCCACACGCGCCATTCTTTCAAGCTCCTCCATCGAATCAGCGGTAATCGCCTTGACACCAAGCTTTGCCGCAAACAAAATATCCTGCTCAGACTTGTAAAGATTCGTCAAAGTAATCTGGCCCGGGGAAAAATCCGACAAAAGCCCAAGGACAATCTCCCCCACGCTGCTTGCATCCAGTTCAAAGCCCTCCTGGCGGCAAATCTGCATTATCTCGATGTTCGAGTTAATCTTCCCCGCATACTGGGGCCGGAGGCGCGCATAGGGAAAAGCAAGCTTGAACTCGCGCAGGTTCTCGCGAATCTCCCTTTCCACGAACACGTAAAGGGGAGTCCCGAATTTCTGGGCAAGCTCGGAAACCGAGTACTGCTCGATGTAAAGAGTCCCGCGCCAGTCCTGGGACAAAAACTTCCAGCGCGGCCGCAGGTACTTTTTAGAAATCGCGGGATTTTTCTTTTTCTTGCCCTTGTTTTCCATTAAAGAAATATCACCAAAAAAAATCAAAAATTTATAAGAACAACTCTTTTTAAAAATAGTTAAAAACCTATCCCTGGACCATTGCACCCCAACAAACCAGCAAAAAAAATAACTTTTATTTTTAAGGTTTTCCCACACTACTGTAACAATATGGCAAACACTCCAAAAAAATCCGACTTCCTGAAAGAAAAAATCCGGCACATCGATTTCAAGGGCTTTGACGCAACCCCCATAATCGAATCCATGAAAGGCATGTCATTTACCGCCCGTGACACGGCACGCGCCGCAGACATCCTCGACATGATGCTTTCGGACAAGGACTGCACCATAATCCTCACCATTGCCGGAAGCACGGGAGCCGGAGGATGCCTACAGGTCTACCACGACATGGTCAAACACAACATGGTTGACGCCATTGTAGCCACGGGCGCCGCGATTGCGGACATGGATTTCCTCGAAGCCCTCGGATACAACCACTACAGGGGCACACCAAACGTTGACGACACCACTCTTCGCGACCTCTACATTGACAGGATATACGACACCTACATCGACGAGGAAGAACTCCAATCCTGCGACAAGACAATCGGGAAAATAGCCGAAACCCTTGACCCGCGCCCTTATTCCTCGCGCGAATTCATACGCGAAATGGGGAAATATTTGACGAAAAACTCGAGGAAAAAAGAGTCACTCGTCCAGGTGGCTTACGAAAAAAACGTGCCAATCTTCTGCCCCGCCTTCTCGGACAGCTCCGCAGGGTTTGGGCTCGTGCTGCACCAGGTCAACAGGCAGAAAAAACGCGAACCATACGTTACAATTGACTCGGTCAAGGACTTTTACGAACTGACAAAAATCAAAATGGAGTCAAAAACAAGCGGCCTGTTCATGATAGGCGGCGGGGTCCCGAAAAACTTTGCACAAGACACGGTTATATGTGCAGAGATTTTGGGAAAGGACGTGCCCATGCACAAATACGCCGTCCAGATAACGGTTGCAGATGCCAGGGACGGGGCCTGCTCAAGCTCCACGCTCAAAGAAGCACAATCCTGGGGAAAAGTAGACACTTCCTACGAACAAATGGTTTACGCGGAAGCCACAAGCGTCCTGCCATTAATCGCAAGCTTTGCTTACCACCGCGGAGCATGGAAAAACCGCCCCCAACACGGGTTTGCAAAAATACTCGACGCATAAACACAGGCGTGGGTTTTCACAGGCCCAGTGGTTGCCGGACAATGAACGTGAACCGGGCACAAGGCACAGCATTAACCCTGCGTTGGGTTCGTGGACAAAAGTTTTTATTCCCCACTATCTTTTTAATCTATTTAACATGGGTGCAATGAAAAGAACCGGCAGGGCAATTGAAAGGCGCGCAAGGGAACTTGGGGACCTTGCAAGAAGAAGGCAAACCGAAACACCCCGCGAAGTCGGCTACCGGAAAAAAAGCCACGTCGTAATCGGGCAAGTTAGGCAGGCCGGGGAAAAATTCGAAGCAGAATTCGTGCCGCCAAGACTTGGCTCCCAGTTAGCACCATACCACGACCACAACACGGTGCTTGCCTATGAGGCAGGCGCCCACCAGGTGGCAGTGTGGGCAATGAAAAACACCATGGGCTTCAAGGGCGTGGAAATGCTTGTAACGCAAAACTCTTTTAAGTGGAGGAAAAAAGCCTCGCCAAATGAAAAAATCACCATAGAAGTCAGGAAAACCGGGGAAGACCAAACCCAAAACACGCGGTTAGTGACTTTTTTCTGCCGTTTTCTCAGACAAGACGGCTCCGTGGCACACGGTTCCTTCACCGTCGGAATAATCAAGAAAAAAACATGACGACAGCCCCCGCCCATTCAAAAAAAAAAAATAGCGGTTGGAAAAAAAAACATTCAACGGGGTTTTTTGCGCGTTTTTTTCACAATTTCTTCTTCCTCAAGGTGGTACTGGTTCCTCCAGAATTCACGTTCGCTTATCACGCTTTCGCGTATCAGGACAATGTCCCTCTGGATTTTATAAAGCCTGTTCCTGAAATCCTTTCCAAGGCCAAGTGACTCCGACCTTTTGCCCATTATATAAAAAATTTTCATATAAGCCCTGGCAAGCATATCCTGTGTTTCAAGGATTTCATCTATTGACCTCAGGTAATTAAGTACATGTGTAGGATAAAACTTCCCGTTCTTCCTGAAATAAATCATAATTTTTGTTGCAGTCAGGCGCGCCTCAGCAATGATTTTTTTCAGCCTTGCCTTCTGGTGTCTGCGCGAAACCAATTGTTCCTGAAAAGCTGTATCATTTCTAAGGCTCTGCAAAAGCCGGTCAGCTTCCGCGCTGAACCGCTTCCTCCCCAAAAGAGCCAAAAAACGCCTTTCAAGGCTCCTTGCCAGTGGCCCCTGCTGCATGACGACCAATTTCTGCACGTTCAAAAGAGCATTTAACGTCGGTGGCATGAAGTCAGGCCTCTCCCTCATGCAGGCAAGGATAGTCCCCCAGTACCTCAGTTTTCTCTTTAAAACCTCTCCCTGCAAAGCCACGAGCCTGTCGTCATAAACACGGCCACGCAAACCACGAGGCCTTGCAGAAAGGGCCTCTTCAAGCTTGCGCTCAGACTCGTGGAAGTCACTGCCAGCAGCAAGGATTTCCAGTGAAATGCTCTTTCGCACACGGTCCTCCAATTCACGGGCGCCATGTTCTGTCAAAGCATGTTTTTTCCCGGCTGAAAAAGGAACAACACCCTCGCCAGGTTCTACCTTATCTCCAAAATATTTTCTCGGATTTTTTCTTCTCCCGCCAGCCAAAACCCGTTTTCACTTCCCCGTCCCGAAGTGCCCAAGAGTGGTCTGTTTCCGCTCCAGGCCCTTTATCTCCGCCTTTTGCAAAGAACTTGGTTTTAATTCAAAGTCAAGCCTTGCAAACTCCAGGCCAAGCTCGTGCAAAAGTTTTTTCGCGTTTGACCTAATGTCAGGTGCAAGGAGAATGCCGCGCGTTTTCCTGTTCTTGAGTTTTTCAACCTGCCGCATGTACCGGTGCAACTGCGTGACACTCGCATAATCAGCCTGGCGCCGCTTCAACTCAATCACGACAAAATTCCCCGCACTATCCTCGGCAATTATATCCGCGATTCCTTTTGAAAAATGCTCCTGCTGGTTAACCGGCTTCAAACCCGGTTCAATCATTGACAAATCATCCATCAAAAGGTCATTGAGGTCGCGCTCGGAACCACTCAAGCGCAGGTCATTCGTTATCTCCATGGGGTAAGACTTCACGTCCATGATTTTGCGGAAAGTGATTGTCAGTTGCTCGCGCGGGTTCAGCTTTTTAGCCACGAGAACCGCGTTCTCACCGCTTTCCTCTATCGACAGGCGAGTGTTCACCATGTAATTGGTCGGCCGCACGAGACGGTTCTGGTGGATTGAAACCGAACCATCCCCTTTTATCATGGCAAGGCGCTTTCCAAAAGGCAGGTTGCTTGTTGCACGCCCCAGGTAATCGACACTGCATTCTCCAAAAACAGTGACCAAGTGCCTCTTACTTAGCCCATCCCTGATTAAACCAGTGGCCCGTCCAGAATCCATTCAAACACGGAAAAAAAGGGCAAAACAATTTTTTAGCTTAACCCGGTTCGCCAAGCGCCGGGAAAAAAAACGTGGAACAGGAGTTTACGGCAATACGCCCCATTAAATACACTTCATGACAACAGTATATCATGAAGACACTTGAATCAGTCCAAAAAGTCCCGAAAATGAATTCAATGAAGGAAAGAACCAGCGTGTGGTACGAGAGAAACAAATTATCAGCTTACCAAAAACCCAGGGAAAACAAGCCCTGAAACAAATTTCATAATACAATTTTTTAGACAAAAAAGTTTTTCCCAAAAACCGCTTTCCCCCCAAGTTTTTCCTCTATGCGCAGCAGGCGATTATACTTTGCCGTGCGCTCAGAGCGCGCGGGGGCACCGGTCTTAATCTGCCCGCACCCAATCGCAACCGCCAAGTCGGCGATGAACGCGTCCTCCGTGTCACCACTCCTGTGAGAAACCACGACATTCCACTTGCTGTCAAACGCGAGCCGCGCAGCCTCCAATGATTCTGACACAGTTCCAATCTGGTTGGGTTTGAGCAACAGCGCGTTGCAGGAATTCATTGAAACCGCTTTTTTTATGCGCTCAACGTTTGTCACAAGCAAATCATCGCCTACGACCTGCACGCGGTGGCCGAACTTTTTCGTGAACTCCGAAAAGGATTCAAAGTCGTCCTCTGCAAAACCATCCTCGACAGAAACAACCGGGAAAACATCAAGGAGTTCACCGTACATGTCAACAAGCTCGCCGCCGGTGAGAGTTTTGCCTTCGGTTTCCAAAACGTATTTTCCGTTTTTAAAAAACTCTGATGCAGCGACATCCAGGGCAAAAGAAACATCTTTTCCCAAAGAATACCCTGCTTCCTCAACTGCGATTGAAAGCAATTCAAAAGCCATGGAATTTGACTCTAAGCGTGGAGCAAATGCCCCCTGTATTGCAAGTGAAAGTGATTTCAAATTAGGGGCAAAAGAACCCTCTTTTCCCACGTTGGTGTGCAGGTCTTTTTTCTTCAGGATTTCTGCAAGGCGGTGGTAAACCTCTGCAACACACTGCAATGCACTTGAAAAACTCTTCAAGCCTGTTGGCATGACCATGAATTCCTGGAAATCCGTGGACTTGTCCGCATGCGCGCCCCCCGAAATGAACACAGATTGCGGGCACGGCAAGACAAACTCTTTGTTCCCAAAAGACTCACCCAAAAACCCGAACAACTCTAAATCTTTTTCAACTGCCATTGCGCGCGAAAAAGCCATTGAAACAGACAAAACCGCGTTTGCTCCAAGGCGTGACTTGTTCTGCGTGCCATCAAGCCCCAAAAGAACCCCGTCAAGCTCTTTCTGCGAAGAAAAACTTTTTCCTTCCAAGCGCAGGGCAATTAGTTGGTTCACGTTGGAAACAGCCTTTGACACGCCTTTCCCGAAATACTCTTTCCCCCCATCACGAAGCTCAAGAGCCTCATGCTTTCCAGCGGAGGTGCCGCTTGGGACAATCGCGGAAAAAACGCCTTTATCTGTTGAAACTTCTGCCTCTACCGTTGGAATGCCGCGGGAATCCAAGACCTGACGGGCAAAGATTTTTTTGATGTTAACCATATGCAACCAACCCCTCAAAAGATTTTAAACTATTTTAAGGCATTTGAATTATAGTGTCAAGAATCTGACTTTCACTATCCTTTATTCTCCGCCACAATTCTTTTGTTTCTTGCGGCGTCAGAACCTGCCTGAACGTGAAATACTTTGCTTCCTGGGCTCGAAGCACAGAAAACAACCTTGATATGTGGCGAGTGGTTCCTATTTTAACGCTTCTGCCTTCCAAATGCTTGCCCACTCTTTGCAGCACGAGCCTCTCAAACATGGTAAGCCTTATTTTTTTTACCTCTCTAATATCTTTAATATTCCTTACAAAATCCTTCCAATGGCATCTTTGTAAAATGTCTTTCTCATTAGGGGATAACGACTCGAAATACGTGTTTTCCCTGGCCATTTTTTCAAATGTTCCAGGGCTTATTTTTCGTTCCCCAAGTTCTTTTAATGCAGATTTCAAAAAATCAGGATTGCACATCGTGAGCATTTCAAGGGCCTCCCTATTGAAGAACTTGCCCTTTTTCAGGGCTGCAAGGGCCGCAGGTGGAAAAGACTGGTTTGCAAACAATGCCCTGGCCCTTCCAGCAAAGGCTATTCTGCCTTTTTTAAATCTGCCTCTTGTCGGCATGAAAAAAAATAAAACAAAAACGAGTATAAAACCATTGCCTTTGCAATTTTGCCAAAAAAACAATAAAGTATCGGTTTATAGGGATTTTAGCTTATCCGATATATTTATATTTTTGTTTCCATGCAAAAGGGTTATGGTTTCTTCAAAAATTATTGATAGAGAGCTGTTTGAAAGGATTTTAGAGAAAAAAAACAGCCTTGACAAGGCAAGGCCCCTGTCTGCGGAAATAGTGCAAAAGCTCAGGCAGGAAATGGAAATTGAATGGACTTATAATTCCAACGCAATTGAGGGGAACAGCCTCAGCTATGAGGAAACACGCAGGGTTGTGGAAAGAGGCCTGACGATTGGCGGGAAAAGCCTCCGGGAGCATTTTGAAGCAATAAACCATGTAAACGCAATAAGGTTCATTGAAAAACTTGTTGAAAAAAAACAAAAAATAACCGAGCAGACAATCCTTGAAATCCACAGCCTGATTGTCAAGGGCATTGACGGAGTAAGGGAAAAAGGCCAGTACCGCAGCGGCACTGTCTTTATTGGCGGAGCAGTTTTCACACCCCCACCGCCAATCGAATTAAAGGCAAGAATGCTTGATTTAATTGATTTTGTCAACAAAAACCCTGACAAGCTTCACGTAATAGAACTTGCGGCAATTTCCCACCACAAGCTTGTCTGGATTCACCCGTTTGTTGACGGCAACGGGAGAACAGCAAGAATCCTAATGAACCTTTTGCTCATGAAAAAAGGCTTCCCCCCAACCGTGATACTAAACGTTGACAGGCAAAAGTATTACAGGCGGTTAAAAGAGGCTGACAGGGGAAAATCAAAGCCGTTTGTGGATTTTGTTGCAAGAAACGTTGAAAGAAACCTTGACCTTTACTTAAAAGCAATCAAAACAGGAAAAGACGAGCAATACATTTCCCTGCAGGAAGCAACCAGGCACTGTGACTATTCACAGGAATACCTGAGCCTCCAGGCAAGAAACGGAAAACTCGAAGCCCACAAACTAGGAAGAAACTGGTTCACGACAAAAAAAGCAATCCAGGCATACCTAAAAAAACACGCTACAAAAAACCAAAAACTAAAATTCATCCAATAAACACAAAAAGCCGTTTAAAACCTACT
The DNA here is from genome assembly GCA_016198165.1 of Candidatus Iainarchaeum sp. Taxonomy (GTDB): domain Archaea; phylum Iainarchaeota; class Iainarchaeia; order Iainarchaeales; family GW2011-AR10; genus JACQJF01. Next base: position 9,796 of record JACQJF010000006.1, read on the forward strand.
GATTACAGTCCTTTTATGGAACTAATCCTTTTCTCAGGACGCGCAAACACGCCCCTGGCACAGGAAATCGCCAAAGAACTCAAAACCAGGCTTGGCAGGATAGACATAAAGAATTTTGCAGACGGGGAAACCTACGTCAACCTCCTTGAAACCGTCCGCGGCAAAGACGTTTTCCTGATACAACCAACTGGTTTTCCCGCAAACGAAAACCTCATGGAGTTATTGATTATGATTGATGCGTGCAAAAGAGCCTCAGCAGGAAGAGTCACTGCAGTCATACCCTACTTTGGGTACGCCAAACAGGACAGGAAAACAAGCCACCGCGAACCCATCACGGCAAAGCTTGTAGCAAACCTGCTTGAAAAATCAGGGGCTGGGGGCGTCTTTGCAATGGACCTGCACGCAGACCAGATACAGGGATTCTTTGACATACACATTGACTACCTTTACGCAAGCCAGGTCATAATCGATTATTTCGAAGGAAAAAAAATGAAAAACCTCTGCATCGTCGCACCAGACGTCGGCTCATCAAAACGCGCACGAAGCTACGCGAAAAGACTCCACGCTGATTTGGCAATCATTGACAAGCGCAGGCCAAAACCAAACGTCGCGGAAGTCATCCACCTCATTGGAGGCGTGAAAGGAAAAAATTGCCTGATTGTCGATGATGAAATCAACACCGGCGGGACAATCATTAACGCAGTGAACGCTTTGAAGGACAATGGCGCGGAAAAAGTCTTTGTCGCCTGCACGCACGCAGTCTTTGCAGGTGACGCTGCAAAAAAACTCCAGGAATCAAAGGCAGAGGAAATCATTGCCACAAACACACTCAACGTCGCACCAGAAAAAAAATTCAAAAAACTGACAGTCCTCTCCGTCGCAAAACTACTCGCAGATGGAATCAAATCCATCCACGAAGAAAAAAGCGTAAGCGAACTGCTGAATCCGGCGAAGTGAAGCTTAAAAAAGCTTGTTATATGGACTTATATAACAGGTTTTTTTATGATAACTCAAACCCAAATAATCCACTATCCGCGGCTTGACACAGTTTTAATGGTCGAAGAATTTGCAAGAAAACACAGCGGAGAATACAGAAAACGCAGCCTTTGGGAAAAATTGCCTAAAAAAACAATGTACCAGACTTACTGCGTGATTTTTGAATATTTGATTGAATCCAGTAAAATCGGGTTGGACAGGACAGGCCACATTGCTTGGATTTGGAACCCCAAGCTTGCCAAAAAATACATTAAAAGGCAGGACCTAGACTGGAGACCTAAAAAATGAAACTACCCTCAAAAGTAAAATTTGCAGATGAAAAAATAAAAACTGCTTTTGAAAAACTCGAAGACTCAACTAGCGAAGAGAAAGAACTCTACGAATCATTAAAACAGGCATTTGAAGAACTTGAAAAAAACTCTTTTTCTGGAATCCAGATTCCAAAAAAAATTATTCCAAAAGAATACCTCAAAAAATATAGAATAGACAACTGCTGGAAGTATAACCTCCCAAAGGCTTGGAGATTGCTTTATTCTGTTACAAGGGAAGAAGTAATAGTGGTGAGCATTGTCCTTGAGTGGCTTGACCACAAAAATTATTCAAGGAGATTCGGATACAAAACAAAATGAAGCATCTACTGCCAACTCGCGAGTTTCAAAACCCCAAATCTTTTCTGGAAAATTTAACCCTGCAAATATTTTTTTCAAATTCCAAAAGACGCTTGTAAAGATTTTTTCCTTTGAATAATTCTTTATCTTCAATAGTCAGCAAATACGCTTCATGAAAATTTTCAAGAGCCTCATCCAAATTCTCCCCATAAGTATTGATATGAAAATCGTCATTTCTTACTATAATATTTTTGCCTTCTTTCCAAATCTTGATTCTGACAGTGTTTGACTGCATAACATACAATAAACCAACCAAAATAGATTTAAATAAAAGCCAACCCAGTTTAGGTGGCAGGCCGTAAAAATGGTTGAAGAATGGATTAATGAAAGTGTAACAAGAAAAGTCATTGATAAACAGCTAAAAAATTCTGGCTGGATTGAAAAGTATATTAAAGAAGAAGTAAATTCAGTTAAGTCTGATTTTGTTTCAAAAGAATACATTTTACGCGGAAAAAAAGAAGAAATTGAAAAAGGAAAAG
>JACQJF010000007.1 GCA_016198165.1 Candidatus Iainarchaeum sp.
AGTCAACGAAGTCCTATCCAAAACCGTGATCTACAACCTGATTTGTTTAACCAGGGCAATTTTCACCATGAAAATCGACCTAAAACCCCTACTCCACTAATAAATCCGCAAAGCCCGTTCGGCAAAAAGTGAAAAGAATCTGGCAGTTTTTTGGTTTTAAAACCCAAACAGAATATTTTTAAACTCTTATACCCATAATTATGGATATATCCGTTATTTTGGGTAGGTTTTGTTTATGATAGATTTGGCTTCAAACAAGAAGTTTTTGATAGTGGAATACATCCTTGAAAAGAAAACATTTACACAGTACCAGGTCAAGAAAGACCTTAAGACGGGCATGAGTGTGGTAAACGATACCGTTGAATTTTTGCTTGAAAAGGACGTAATAAAAAAGACTGAAAAAAATTATGTTCTCACTGACCCGGAAGGTTTGATTGAGTTGGCTGCTTTTTTCCGCAATATGGAAAAGCTAAAGATAAAAGAAATTAGCACGTCGCTTGAAAAGATTGAGGCAATACAACTTGTGCCAGAAAATGTTGTTTTTTGCCTTGAAACTGCGCTGGAAAAATACTCTAATTACTACAAGTCAAATCGCGTTAGTTTTTATGCTGATGAAAAAACAGCAAAAGAACTTGAAAAAAAACTTGCTTACAAGCCAGGCAATACGACAATCATTGCAGTTTATACAGAAAAACCAGTTATTACAAAAACAGAAGCAGGGATGAGCAACTGGAAAAAGCTTGGAATAAAAAATGCTGAAAAGTTAAAATTCACTACTGCGATTCGCACGATTATTGATTTGTATTCTGCCAAAAAAGGAAACGCTGCAGAAAAACTGGTTGAGTATTTATGGGGAAAGAAAAAACTGTCAGCATAACTGACTTGTCAAAAGAATACCTGCACAAGTTTTTGCCTTTTGGAAGAAAGGCATTAGGTTACGAGCCAATAATTGTTGGCGGCTGGGCAGTTTTTGCTCTCACAAAAGCGGAGCAATCAGTAGACGTTGACGTTTTGCTAAAATCTGAAAAAGACATTGTAAAACTTGAACCATTTTTTGAAAAGCACGGATTCAAAAAGGAACAGGACTTTAAAGGAAACGCAAACTTTGAATTGCTTCTGGAAGAGCCGCAAGAAATCGGTGGCATAAAAATTGAGAGCCTTGTTTTTGACATAATGACAAAAAACGAAAAAAACAAGCTGCACGAAAATGAAAACATTCAGGTTCCTTGGACTCTTGCACTTGAACACAATGTGGTAGTTGATTTTGAAGGAACAAAAATATTGATTCCTTCACCAGAAGTCCTGATAATTTTCAAGGCAAAGGCCTTGTGTGACCGGACTTTTGACAAATACAAATTCTTGGAGCACATGCGCCATAAAAAAGCGTTTGCAGCAAAAAAAGACTTCAAAATTGAAAAGGACAAAAGAGACATAAAAAGCCTCGTTAACACCGGAAAAATTGACTTTGAAAAGCTTGAAAAAATTCTCAAAAAAATAAAATTCAAAGAAATTTATGAACGCACGACTGAAGGATTAATAAAAAGCCAGTGATAAACTAATTCCACCGACGGTCGTTATCCTTTGCATTTTTTCGGTTACGTGCAGGTATTTATGTGTTGGTATTTGGATTGCCTGTATGGACGCCCCCACAGGGAATTGAACCCTGACCAAAAGCTCTTCACGAACACGTGCGTTTGTTCACGCGCATACAAGTCCGAAATTATTTACAGAAAAAAATTGCTTGTATTACTGGCCCGTCGATAGACGGGCCATATACGCGCCGTGAACCCGCGCAAGGGTTCCCCGCAAGCTTTCGTGCTGTCCATTACACCATGGGGGCAGTTAGAGAATAGTGATGGTTATTGTTTTTCAAGGTTTTGCACGAACAGGCCAAGCAGGAACCCGTAAAGCCCCGCCAGGGGCTTGATTATGACGCTTGAGGCAAAAAGGTAAAGCGAAGCCACTATGAAACCGGCTATGAGCCAGTAGTTCTCTTCGATAAGGACAAGGAGGGGCATTGACTGCTTTATCCTGTTAAAAGAGCCTGAAATGTCCTGTTCCCTTATCTTGTCCTCGGCGTTTTCGCGGAATTGTTCCTCTACCTGCTGCCTGTATTCATCCGAGTAAATCTGTTCAACCAGCGCGTTTGTCGCCACCACGAATGCCTGTACGTCCGGGTCTTCTTTTTGCGCGAGTTTTTCAAACACCGGGCTGTTCACAAGCGACTGGGCTGATTGCTGCTGGCCCTGGATGTAAACGTTTGCAGCACTCTTGCTTAGGTCTTCTGCAAGGCTGTCATTGTCCTGTACGACCGAGGAAAGTATTTCTTCCTCGAATTCTGCAACGATTTTTTCCTGCTGCGGCAGGACAAAGAGGGCGGTTGAGGCAAACAAACCGATTGCGACAAATGTACCCACGAGGCCCGCGGTTGCCATGCTGGTCCTCAGAAACGGGAGTGTCTTTAGTTCGGAGAACTTCACAAAGCTTGCTTCGACGCCGAAAAGGAGCGCTGCTGCGTACACGATTCCTGTCACGAGGAATTGGGGTGCGTTCCGGTAAAGCACCATTGCAAGGCCCAGAAAAACCATTGAGCTTGCAAACACGATGATGTAAAGGCTCTTTTTTTCAAAGGCCTTTGTATAAGCCGATACAAGTGCGATTGAGAGCGGGAAAAGGACCAGGAAAATGGCAAAGTTCAGGTTAAAGATTGTTGCAAAGAATTCGTCAAAGCCTGTCAGGCCTATCATTTTTTCAATCGTCAGCCCGCTTGCGTTGAGGAAAAAACTCCACGCGACCATTGAGGCAAAAAGCAGTGCAAAGCCAATGATTTCTTTTTTGTATTTGATTCCATTTTCCTTTTTCATTTCACGAGCACCGTTATGTCCTTGTCTTCGACGAGTATCGTGGTTTCTGCCTGTGTCACGGTTTTTCCTTCGAGCTCCCTGAGCACGGGGTATGCGTGGATGGATTTTTTCTGCAAAAGCTCGCGCAAGGCGGTTTTTCTCTCGAACTCGGACATCTTCATTTTTTTCACGAGCCACCTTTCGGCAAACGGCAGTGACCTGTATTCTTTTTCGACAAGCTCGCTTATTTTTCTCCCGGTCTGGCTTCGCAGGGGCCTTTTTTCGTCAAAGCCGAAAATTTCCGCCTGCACCCCCTCGTGGACCATTCCCTCGCCGTTGGTTGCAAACGGCTCAATTGCATAAACCCTGCCTGGTTCGAGTTTCCGGCCGTCCTTTGAAAAAGTGTTGGGGATGCTTGGGCTTGCATGCGCCACCCATTCCTCTATGCCGTGCCCTGAAAGGTTCTGGATTGGCTTAAATCCCCTTTTTTTTATCTCTTTTTCGATTGTTTCGCCAAGCTTTCCAATCCCGGTTCCTGGTTTTGCGGCAGAGAGCGCGGCTTCAAGGGCCCCTTGGCTTGCCTCAAGCATTTTCCCAGCCTCGCCAGACAAGTCAATTGTGACTGCAGAGTCGGTGATGCACCCGTCGATGTGGACGCCGATGTCGATTTTTGCAACGTCGGTAGCAGAAAAGGCATCCTTGCTGTCAAAAGAAGGCGTGAAATGAGCTGCGATGTGGTTGATTGAAACGTTCACCGGAAACGCAGGCTTTCCACCCTCCTCCACGATGAATGACTCGATTCTCTCGCAAAGCGAAAGAAGGCTTGTGCCTTCTTTCACGTTTTTTTGCGCAAGCTTTAAGGCAGACGAAAGAATCGACCCAGATTTTATGTATAAGCCTCTAGTTTTTTTGTCCATGTTTTTTTTTCACTTTTTAACTAAATTTTCAATACAACGATTTTTTTAACTCTGTGGCTTCAGGAAAAAAATTCCAGGCTCTTTTGCTTTCCGCCCTGTACTAGGTCTTCTTTTGACACTCCAAGCTCGGCGATTATCCTTATCACCGCGGGGATGAGCTGGTGCTCGATGTAGTAATCCGCGTCATAGTTTCCCTCTTTTACGAACTCTTCAAGCTCTGCGCGGTCGCTTATGCTTTTCCCGTTCTTGGTGATTATGAAGCTGACTGTCGACCCCACTTCGATTTCCTTTCCGCGCGCAACCGCTTTTTTCGCCGCGGCCACGTGAGGCCCGATTGACTCATAACTCTTCAACGGCTTTTTTATCTGCGTCAAAACAATCAGGTCTTTTTTCTCCACTTTGCCTTCGCGCAGTTTTTTGATTTTGTCTTTCACCAACTCGATTGCCTTTTGTGGGCTTCCAAGCTCCAGCACTGCTTGGAGCACTTGGCGCTGGGTGTCTTTCGCGATTTTTGCCCAGTCGCGCCGCACGTACTCAAAACCCACGATTTTCAGGTTCCCATCAAAGTCAAGCAATGCGTATCTTTTTTTTGCCGCGCCGCCCTCGCGCTTGGTGACAAAAATACCGCGCCTGTAATAACCCTCAAACTCAAGTTCCATTGCGCCCGGGAGTTCAGAGTTCATTTTTTTCACAAACTCCAGGACATCCTCTTTTGTTTTTTCTTTCGGGACTTTTAAGAACGCCGAATCTGTATCTGTATATAGCGCAATGAAATTTTCTTGCTCTGCTTTGATATTTATGTCACGGATATAATGCCTGCTCCACGCAGTAATCGCCTTTGCGCACTGCCTCGAGTACCACCTGCTCCGCGGGTAACCAAGGTAACCGTAGTGTGAATTCAGGAGAATCTTGAGCGCCTGTTGCTTTGAGGCAAACAAGGCGTATGCGGGGTCTTTTGGGCTGGTTTTTTTCATTCCTTTTTTGGCTTGCACCCGTTTTTCAAGGATCTCCTCAAGCACGGTGGGGATAAACCCCTTTTGCTTCATGCAGAACCAGTCCTTGTCTGGTGAAACATTTTTTCCCTCCATGCATTCCCCGTGGGTGCAGCGCAGCGTTTCGGGGCTGACATTGTGTGAAATCATTATTGAGGGATGCAGGCTCCTAAAGTCGAGCACTGCAATGTTTTCATGCAACCCCGGCACGGGCTCTTTGACGTACCCGCCTTTGAATGACTGGAGCATCCTTTTTTTCACTTCGCCTTCTTCGGGCTTGTTTGGGACAAGCGCGTTGAGCTCAAATGCCTTTGCCATTAAAAGGTCTTCGACAAGGCTTGAGGCCCCGCTGCGCGAGGCTTCGAAAAGTGTTTCATGCGAAAGCCGGCAAAGCTCCGCGTAAAGCAGCAAGTATCTTTGCGCGATTCTGTAGGTGTATGTCGCGTCTTCCCTGTTGTAGTCAATTACCTCCTTCATGCCCTTTCCTGTTTCCCATGCGAGGTTGATGTCGTTGTGGTCGACCTTTTTTTTGTTGGCTCCAAAAATCGCGTCCGAGACAGATTCAAGGTCAAATTTCACGAGGTTCACCACGCCAAACCTGTTCATTACCCGGATTACCTTGTAGGCATCCAGGTGCTGCACGCCGTTTATCCTGTACGCGTTGTCAAGCCCCATGCGCTTGAGCCTTGGCTCATGCCCGAAAAAAGCCCGCTTCAATTCCACGCCGAGTTTTTTGCACCTTTGCGCAAGGTAAGGGAAGTCAAAGCTGTCCCCATTGTACGTGACCACTATGTCGGGGCTGGTTTTCTCCATCTGTGAAACGAATTCCTCCGCCACTTCTTTTTCGCTTTCAAAAAAAACCGAGGCGTCTTTTTTTTGGTCTTTGCGCCAGGCAAACACCAGCTCTTTTTCACCTGCAGTCATTGCAATTGAGATTATCGGGTCTTTCAAAGGGTTTGAAAACCTTCCAGGCGAATGCGTTTCAAGGTCGAAAGCAGCCATGCAAAGCCCCGTTATGTCTTTTTCATCCGCGTCAAAAGGCTTTGCGTTTTCAATGTCCGAACCGTTCTTTGTCTCCAGGGTTATCCCGTTCATGGGTGCAAGGCCAGTGTCAAGCAGGTATCTCTTTGTGAAGGGTATGTCATACTCGTGCCTTTCAAGCACAAAGGGGAATTTTTTGACTTCCTCGCGCGCTTCCTTTAATTCTTCGGTATTGTTGAAGGAAAGCTTAATGACGTTCTCTGCGTTCGATTTTTTTTCAATGGCTGCTTTTCGTACAGGGAATTTGTTTGCAAACAAGTGGCTTTCGATTTCAGGCAGGCGTTTTTTCGCGTCATCAACTATGACGTAAAAATAGGGGAAAAAACCGCGTTCAAAAAAGAACTCCTTGCCCTTTTTTGTCTTCACGCACAGGGACAAAAAGGACTGTTTTTTTTCATTAAACGAGTAGGAGACATCCAAGAGTATGCCAAAGTGTTTTTCCATGCATATATTTTTAATCATCAAACGATATAAAATTTAGTGGTTTATATGCCGCGTGACCGTGAAAGGGTTCATGAAAAAAAAATGTCGCCAAAGGCAATGAACATCTTTGGAAAAATCAATTCCGACATCCGTGCCCTTAACTCGAGTGTCCTTATCCTCTCCCAGAAAATGAAGTATATCGTGAGAAACGAGAAAATACTTGGCAGAAACCTCGTGGTTTTGAACAAGCGGCTTCGGGAAATGGAGTCCCGCAGCGGCGGGAGTGGCGCTGGTGAAGGGGACATGTCGCCCCTGGCGGCCCAAAACGAACTTGCGGCCATAAACTCGAGGCTTGAAGAGCACTCTGGCGCGGTTGAAGAAATCCGCTCCGAACTTGAGTCAATGAAGAATACTTTTGCAAAGCAACAGGACGTAAAGGAAATGAAGTACGTCCTTGACGCAATCAACCCCCTCGAGTTTGTAACTCGGAAAGATCTTGAGGAGATAAGCGGGAAAAAACTGAAGGGAAAAAAATAATCGATTTTGTTTAACCAATTTCTTGTTTTATCGCCCCATCTTAAAGATGGGGCACATACTGCGGTGCGAGCTGACGCAACAGCTCCGCGCAAGGACTTGGAAGAAATAACCGAGAAAAAAGCCAAGCCAAAAAAAGGACTACTTTTTTTAATGTTGTATTAGCCCCGTAGTAAACTGCACAAGACTGCAGGGGTTTGGCATTGAATTCTGGCGAAAAATTTAACTATTTATAAACCGTGTATGTTATGGTGTCTTATGCCTGCAAAGAAACCTGGTGATCGAAGACTCAGACAATCAAAAGGAATTGGTTTAGCCAATGATCCAATGAGAGGGCAGGTGCCTGTTTATTTTCGTGCAACTACAAAAGAGGTAATTGGAGATCAACGTGTCGGGCCAGAAGAACGCAGAAAGTCAGATAGAAGAACTACAAATAGAAGAGTCAATACTCCTCAAAGGCCTTTTGAGTCCAAAAATGTTTTTGAAACAATAAATAAAACAGGTGTTTCCATCCCTGTATGGGATCACAATTCATTAAAATGGAGAATTATGATTGTTGTCTCTAAAGCAAAATTTGATCAACTCAAAGATAAACCCAAAGAAACATTTGCAGCAGACACTATTAGAAAATATATAAGCGGGGCATTTAGACCTGGTCTTCCTCCTCCACCACGCCTTCAGGTAGGTTATAAAGTAGAGGATAACCATATTGGCTTTTTTGATAGAAGGCCAAAAGGCCATATTCAAAGGAGAAAATCTTTGGGCCGTCGTCAAACTGATAAAAAATAGTTTTTTTTTGAGTAAACTATAAAAATTTAAAGCAATATAATATTTTTGGTTTTTATGGAATACAAAGTTATTTTGACACAGGATGCTGAAACCGGCTGGTTTGTTATCGAGGTTCCGAGTTTGCCTGGGTGTATTTCTCAAGGAAAGACCAAGGCCCAGGCTTTGAGGAACATTAAGGATGCAATTAAGGGCTATTTGGTTAGTTTGGCAAAGCACCCTGAAGACAGAATCCTTGAAAGAATGGTTGAGATTGAAGCTGTTTCTGTGGCTTAAATGAAATTGCCAATTCTTTCAGGAATTAAAGTAATCAAAGCCTTGCGAAAAGCTGGTTTTGAAGTTGACCATCAGACGGGCGGTCACTTTATTTTAAGGGAAAACAAGGCTCCTTTCAGAAGGGCAATTGTTCCAAACCACAAAATCGTTGTTCCAGGCACATTGCTTTCAATTTTGAAGCAAGCAGGGCTTTCAAGAGAAGAATTTCTCAATCTGCTTTGAACAAAAGAATCTGCAATATTTTAAACTCCTGGCACATAAATTCCATAACGCTACAAAGCTGCACAGCCCCGTAGTAAACTGTACAACAATGCAGGGGTTTGTTTTATTTTTTCGGCACTTGTGTTTGCGCCTGCTCCAAAAACGACAATGTTGGGCGCAAAAGGACGCGGTAACTCTTTCTGCCTTTCAACTGGACTGCGCAGTCGTTTCCCTGGATAAAGTTTATCTGTGCCTCGGGATTTTTTGTCATCTGTTCGCCAAAGTCAAGCTCCGACTCGTTTGACAACGCATAACCGATGCCTGAAAACTCGAACTTTGAAAGCATCCCTTCAATGTCTTTTGAAAGGGCTTCGCTGATTTTCTCGTTCAGCGCGTTTTTGGCTTCAGGAATGATTATAAAAAGCGAAATGCCTGTTTTTTTGTCCTTTTTCGAGAAAAAATCATGCACTGAATACAAAATGTTGTGGCTCAACACGAGCCGCGCACGCTCATCAAGCCCGCTCAGGTCAAGCACCGAGCCCCTTCCGAGGGACTTGACTTTTCTCGTGGATATTTCTTCAACGGGGTTCTCGCCGCCAAAAAAAGCAGGGTAAAGCTTGTCCAGGAGCAAAAGAATCCTTGCTGTTCGCAGCACTTCAAACTCGCTGAATTTTTCTTCCTTAGTTGACCTTATTTTTTCCGACATCTCTGAAAGGTCCTTTACCTTGGATTTCATGAGGCAATCGGCGATTATTTCAACGCACTTTGAGCCCCCGAAACCCATTGCCTGTGCAAGCCCGAAAGGGTCTGTCTTGTTGATGTCCACGTGGATTTCCCCGGGCGGCAGAAAAACTTTTACCGGAAAGCCTATGGGCGATGACTCTATCTCGTATCTTTTCAAAAGTTCAAGGTCCTGGTTTGGTTTTTGCAGCCCGAGAAAACTTTTGTCAAAGTCAAAAATAATCACGGGCGCACCGGACAACAGGTAGCCTTCCGCGAGAAGCTGCAGTGCATGCTGGCGGTCGTTTTTCGTGCCCCCGGTGACAAAAGTCTTTGAAAAGACGCTGATTGGCTCGACTATCCTGTTTTTTTCCTTTGTAAGCCCCATGACAAAATCCTGGAAAGTGGCCCGCGTTTCCCCGACTGTAGTTGGCTCGCCGCGGTAATTTGCCGACAGGACAGGGACAAGGAGGGGGGTTGAAAAAAAAGCTTTTTTTGCCCTGCTTTTCGCACTGGAAATCCCTTCAAGTGAAATGTCATAGCCCCTGCACACTTCCGACACGATGCCAGACGAAGTCTCGATTTTTTTCAGGAGGCGGTCAACCTCTTCAATGACCTTGTTTTCCTCCCATTCGACATATGAAGGCGTGGACCCGATGATGAGGAACTTCGAGGTTTCCTTTTCATTCTGGCTCATCAAAAAAAGCATTTCACGCGGCAGGGACTCGGCAAAATGCTCGACTTCCCCGGTTGCCGCAAAAATCTTGAACAGTTCAACAACCGCCCCTGCTGTCTTTTTTCCTTCTTTTTCAAAGATGAGCACCAAAAGGACGCTTTTGTCGTTTGAATAAATAGCCATTTCCCGGTTCTCAAACACCCCGTCAAAAATCTTTTCCCAGGGGCCGTCACTTATCCTGAATAACTCCACAAAAACCAGCCCCCCTATTTTTTCATCCTGTTAAGAATCTGCTGGTTTGCTTCAAGGATTTTTTTCATAAGCGAGTGCAGCGCGTTTTGCCCCGCCCGAAGGTCAATGATTTCCTTTTCCAGGCCAAGAATCTTTTTTTCAATCGAGTTTATTTTTGAAATCGTTTCAACCGGAATCACGGGCTGTGAAGAAAATTTTTCATGCAACTCGTCAAGCTTTTTGTGGATGGCGCCCACGTTCTCCCTCTGCTCTTCAAGCGCGTTGAGGGACGCAGACTCGTTTAATTCCCGTTCCGCAAAATGCTCATCCAGGTGGTTCTTGATTTTTTTAGCGGTTTTGGAAGCGATTTTTTCATGCTCATCCTCGCCCCCTTCTCCCATTCCGCTTTCATCTTCTTCTGAAAAAAGGTCTTCGTCTTCCCCAAAGCCATCATCATTTTTTTCATCCCCGGTTGGTTCCTCCCCGGTTTCCACTTCACCTTCTTCAGGTTCTTCCCCGCCTTCCAGAGAGTCTTTTCCCCTCTCTTCCTCTTCGGGTTCTTCGCCTTGCGCGTCTTCGCTTTTCCCGGTTTCTTTTTCTTCCTCTTCGTTCCCGCCTTTCACCTCTTTGAGGTACTGGCGGATTTCATGCTCCTTCAGCCCGATGTCACGGAGCGTGGACTTTATTGTCTCGTCATCCACGCCGGAAGAATACATCCGCTTAATCGTGTCAATGACTATCTGCCTTGAAACCAAAAACCTTTCACCACGCAAAATAATGAATCAAAGATATATAAAAGAACCCCTGCCCGTGCCTGAACCAATGAACCAAGCATGGTTATCGGGCATGCCAATGCTGCGGCAGTCAAGGGTTTTTTTTCTTGTTTTCTTCCGCAAACCGGTGCATGACCGTGAAACCCGCGATTACGATGGCGACGGTAGCGAGTGCGAGTATTACAAAGTAACCTGGGTTGACTGTAATCTCTTCGCCCAGTAATTCTTCTATGATTTGGGTGTCAATGGGGATTAATGGCAAAGTTTTTGGCCTTGCGGTGAAGAAGCCGTCTTTGGAGAATGATTGCTG
>JACQJF010000011.1 GCA_016198165.1 Candidatus Iainarchaeum sp.
GTATTTGAACATTTTAATTGCTTTTTGCATATAACAAACCGCCAATAAAAGTTCAAAAATATAAGCGGTTTGCTATAGTTCAGAAATAAACCCCCTATTTTTACGTCTGTGTGGATTCTTCTTCTTTTTTCCCAATCCGCGCTTTTTCCCTGACTTTTCCGACGAGTTTGCGTGTGGCGTATCCCATGCCCTGGAGGATTTCCTTGTTGTTGAAGGGCTTGTCGGCGCGCTCGTATACGCCGGGTTCGCGCTCGATGACAAGGGGGCCTGACCAGATGACGTTCTCTTTTTTGCGGAGTTCTTCAAGCACGTTCTTGTTTGTCAATTTTGGTTCGTCTGATTTTAGTTTGAGTATTCCCTCGCCTATCCTGTTGGATACGTGTGCGTCGCTTCCTGCGGTCACGAATTTCGCGTGGCTTGCAAGCTCGATTGCCTTTGAGCACCGCTCGACGACGTTTCTTCTCTGCTGGTCGATTTTTGACTTGAGCCTTGTTGAAAGGCGCGTGATTCCTGTTTTTCTTGTCACGCGGTTTTTCTCCAGGAAGTCGAGAAAGGAAACGGGTTTTTTCACCCAGCCTGTCTCGTAAATGAAGTTTGCAATGCTTCCAATCATGCCATTGTAGATTTCAACGCCGATGTCGTTTTCAAACACGAGTTCCTCAAGCCCCTCAAAGCCCAGGGTGTAGCCAAAGCTGTCGCTGTTGAATCCCCAGGGGTGTGAGATGCTCAGGAGCAGGCCTTCCTGTTTTGCAATGTCGAGGCATGCCTCAAACTTCACGTTTTCCAAAAACAGGTCGCTGATTTCAAAAAATCCCTTGTCTTTTCCGTAGCAAAGCAGGTGGCCATGCCCGCAGTTGAGCTCGCAGCCGGGGATGAGTGTTATTCCTTCGGGCACGCTGTTCTCGAGCTTTTCAAACGCTTCCTTTGGCCTTATGTGCGCGTGCTCCGTGATTGCGATTGCGTCAATGCCCACTGCCTTTGCGCGCCCAAAATAGTCCTGTGCAGTGACCTTGTTCTCGTTCACGTGCGAGTGCAGGTCAAACGTGAAAACAGGCATAAGATAAGTAAACTGTTTTTTTATTTAAACTCAACCGATGGGCATAAAACCCTGTATTTAGCGTTTATATGCGTTGTCATGATGCTCAAGGCGGTCAAAAAGAATGAATTTTTCTTTTTTGAATACTTTGAATAAGAGCACGAGGTTTTTGGCTATGTGAACCCGCTTATACTCTTTAAGGCCATAGCGGAGGTTCTTGTAAAAATCTATGGTGTTTTCGTCCCTTGAAGCGATTTCTTCAATTTTTTTCATGGCTGCTTCGTATGTCTGCCGGTCTTTTTTGAATAGCCTTTTCAGGGTTTCTTCAAGTTCATCACTGAAGTCATACCTGAATGGCATTTATTCTTCCTCGATAAGTTTGCGGAGGTCTTCCACGCTTCTGCTTCTAAAACCGTATTTTTTCATGTGCCTGTTGCAGGACTCAATTACCTCTTTGATTACTTCTTCCCTTATTTCCTCGTCCACAAATTCCTCTCCAAAAAGCTCTGCAAACTTGTCCAGGGCACTGCCCTTGTCTTTCAGGCCGTATTTTTCTTTCACGACCCCCAAAACCCTGCTTGTATAATCCCTGACTTTCAGGTTCATGGAAACAGACTTACCCATATAACTTCACCTAATTTAAAGTTAGTTAAACTAATTTATATTGTTTTCTGTTTTTTCCATTGGGGCGCAAAAAACGCGGTTTTTGGCCTTTTTTTTGGCTTGCCAGAAAACGGCAAGGTTTTTATAGTGCGGAATGGTTATTCTTTGGGTTTTTATGTACAGTCATTCTGGCATTACAGAAAAAACGTTTGTCCTCTCCCCTACGGAGCGGAGGGTTTTTGACCTTGTTTTGGAGCACTGGCCGATTTCTTCTTTGGAGGTGGCTTCTCATTTTTCCGAGGCTTGCCAAAGCCGCGAGGAGAAAAAGCGCTTGTCCTCAAAGTATTGCTATTACCTGCGAAAGCTCGTGGACAAGCGCCTGGTTCTGGCCAAGCGCGCGGGCAATTCTTTTATTGTCTGGCCGCTTGTGGTGGAGAAATACCGCACAATCCACCACATTTTGTCGGAGTGATTGCGCGTGCTGAACCGCTTTTACGACAAGTATATTTTCGTAGGCGGTTTAAAATACCAGCATAACAATTTCTATTTGATGGGAATCCCTTTTGTAATGATTCCAACGCAGCTTTTATTGTCAGAGAAGCTCGTAAACGACCATGACTTCAACAAGAAAATCTATTACACCGTCAAAAGCGCGATGGCAAAAACCGTGAAGGCGGGTTTTGGTGTTGACTTCAAGCTCGAGGGGAAAGAGGGCCTGTCCCTTTTGCAGGAGTATTTTTCTTCAAGCGGCTGGGGCCTGATTTCACAGCTTGACGTGGACCAACCAAACAAGCGCGCAATAATGGTTGTGAACAGCTCCCCCGTGGCTACTGCCCTGAGCGGCAAGGCCAAGGTGCCGGTTGACCATTTTTTGCGCGGAATTTTTGCAGGAATTTTTTCAGCATACTTTGAGGCGGCGGTTGACTGTGTTGAAACCGAGTGCACGGCCATAAAAAGCGAGCGCTGCAAATTCATCGTAAAGCAGATAGGCGAGTTTGATTTCTCAAGCGAGAGCGTAAAGCACCAGATAAACCCAGAGGAGTAATTTTTTGGTTGTCAGTTTTTGTTTATGGTCACATGAAAGTTGTAGAGTGTGGCTAACCCTTTTTCTGTTAACGTGTATCCATGGGTTTCTTCAAATGTTGCCAGGTGGGCTCTTTGAAGGTTGCTTAGTATTACCCGGATTCTTTGGGGTGAAAGCCCGGTTGCGGCTCCAAGCTTGTCTTCTTCAACCCGCGGGTTTTTGTTGGCCAGGTAATAAAGAACAAACCTGTGCTCTGCGTCTCTGAAAATATCCATCAATCCAACAAATTCACGCATATTTTTGCCCCTTCAAACATATATCATTCATTCTCATTATTATTGTTTTCCTGATTTTTTTCCTTTCTTTTATATTTGTAATACCGGTAAAAACAATGCAAAACACCGAATAATACTTTTGCTTTCAGCTCTTCTTGGCCGCTGTAGGGTATGGGATACTTGAGCTCAACTGGGAATTTTTTTTCCTTAGCAAAGTTCACCAGCCGCGTGTAATCTCCCTTATAATCAAAGAAAAATAGAGTTTTGTTATTTATTTCTTCTTTCAGGCTGATTACTTTTGATTCTCCAATTGTTCCAGGTTTTTGCCCGCTGATTAAGACAATCAGCTTGCAGGGGGTTTCTAGCATTTTTTGTTCTATTTCAGTTTCAAAACCCCCCTTGTTTAATTCATGTATATGGGTTCCGATTGCGCAAAGAAAACCCAGTTCAGCAATGCTTATCTGGAGTTCTTCAAGAATCTCCTCCGGTTCCCCCGGTTTTTCATTGTCGCCCAAAACCAGGACTGGAAACTCTGCTTTACGAATATTCTTTTCAATCTCTTCAAGCCTTTCCAGTGAATATAGTTTACTGTCCTGTGACTTCATGTACTCAATAGACAGCTGCTTTGGGCCAAGTTTAAGCTGGTTTTTGAAAAATTCAGCTGACTTGCTTAAACTATTTTCATCTTTACCCACAACTTCAATTCCTTTTCTTTTTTTTGTAATTCTTTCATGCTTTCGCAAGCAGCTCTTCCTTTTCCTGCATGAGTTTTTCCATTGCCCACAAGAAGTCTGCGCTGTATTTTCCATTGTCTTGCTGGACAATGCTTTTCTTTTTCAGCTGCCTGAGCGCCTCTGTGATTTCTTTTGTCTCCAGGTTGG
This sequence comes from Candidatus Iainarchaeum sp., assembly GCA_016198165.1. Lineage (GTDB taxonomy): Archaea > Iainarchaeota > Iainarchaeia > Iainarchaeales > GW2011-AR10 > JACQJF01. The sequence goes on from JACQJF010000011.1 coordinate 3,820, forward strand.
TCGCTTGTGCGATTTGCATAAAGTCAAGCGGTTTTTCAAAAAGCGCATTGAGTGTTTTTGCCTCTTCGACTGAAAGCCTGTTTTGTTCAGCCAGCCGGTAGAGTGCGAGTTTTTTCAGGTTCATTGTTTTTTTCCTCCTTTGTTTGAAAAAAAAATCAGTATTGGGAGCGGGGGTTATTTATGGCTTTGCATTGGGAGGGTATTTTTTTATTGAATTTTTTTCCTTTGCCTTTTTTTAATAGGGGGGTTTAATTGGACGGGCCCCGGTTTTACCCGGGGCCAGGCAGGCCACTGCCCTTACCAACTCCATTCACCGTGATTAATATACCTGCGGTTGAACGGGAATCAACCAAACGGTTGAGCGCCAATCAACCGCAAGTATATAACTCTCCAGGTAGGGAATAATTCTGGGCACGGTTTGATTTTTTTTTTTGAAGGGGTGGTTTGTCTGGATTTGCATGATTTTCCAAAAATCGAGTCTCCTTTTGCGCGCGAAATGGTCAATGGCGTGTACCAGTGCCTTCCAGTAATCAGGCTCGAACACAGGTGGGTGTGGGGTGGAGACTGCATTGCGGTTGAAAAGCTTGACGGGACAAACGTTTCAGTCCACGTCCTGGACGGGGAAATCAAAACCTTGATGAACAGGTCAAACATGCTTGACCTGTGGAAAAGCGGGAAATGGTTCTACGAGGGAGTCCGCAATGCAATTGAGCGGGCTTACTTTGCGCCGGAAAAATTCAACCAGGCGCAGGTTTTTGGCGAGCTTGTCGGGCCAAAAATCAACGGAAACCCCTATGGGCTCAAAGAGCATCTATGGCTGCCTTTCGAGCACCTGGAGGGAAAATATTTTTTCAGGTTCTGGCAGGACTTTGCAAAAGGGTGCGCAGGCAAAACGGACAAGGAAATTTTCGAAAACACGAGCAACCTGTTCAAGGGCCTGTGGAGCATTTACAGGCGGCAGCATGGAATCAAGGGGGGCAGTCAATGAAGCGGTGGTTTTTGAAAATTCGATGGCTGTGGAGGGAATCGTGTTCTATAGCCAGAAAACCGGTGGGATGTGCAAGCTCAGGCGGGACATGTTTGCATGGTACAAGGGAAAGCGCCATGAACTGTAAAACTCCAATCCGGGTTTTTTTCACCTAGGATTTCGGTAAAAGTCTGGTGCTTGTTTATTATTGTTTTTCAGAATATATTTATAAATCTATTCTGAAATATAATAATTAAATGGATTGCATGGGTGTTTTTTATGGATAACCTCACAGTGAAAACTCTTGTTTTGAATGGGTGGATTTTGCCATGGCGCTTGACAAAAAGCGGGAGCGTTTCAAGTTACACATATTACAATACAGTCAAGGAACTTGTTTGGCTTGGCATAGCCTCTACAACAAATGGCAAAACTGTTTTGCTTGACAACCCTCTTTCAAGTGTTTTCAAGAGGTTTTTTTTTGAAGGTTTTGATTTTGGATTGCTGTCAAGGAAAAACATTGAAATTTTAACCCTCCTATTGGAGCCAAAAACAATCAACGAATTATCCGTTGAACTTGACCTGTCTGTTTCACATACATTCAATCGTGTTGAAAAGCTGGGGCAATTTCTTGGAAAAGAAGGCAATAAATATTTTGTCTCCAAGTCAAACCACCTGCTGTTTGATTTTCTTTCCCTTGTGAAAAAAAAGAATCTGCAGGAATACTACTGGGCAAAAGGGGAGGAAAAGCTGTTAAAGCTCCCCCTTGACTTCGAATTTAAAGGTTCGCCCACAGCTTTTTCGATGTTCAGTGAATTTGGGCTGCAGGTAAACCCTTCACACAACTTTGTCTTCATGCCAAGAAAAGAACTTTCTTTGGAAGAAATCCTTTCGCATGCCATAAAATTTTCAGCAAATGCAAACGATTTATGCCTGTGTATGCTATTTTACTTAAAGAACAGGCCAAAATTCAATGTAATGGAAATTGAAAAAAACTGTGAAAAGCTTGGCGTACTTGAAACATGGTTTGACATGGTTTCATATCTAGAAGACCAGCCTGTCAGGCAGGAAAAAATGTTTTTGCCGCGCAGGGAATTCCTCGAAAAAGCCGCGATATACTCTGTAAGAACCATTCAAAGATTCCAGCAAAACGACATAAATGGCATTTTTACCAAAGCCGGGGAAAAATTGCCTGAAAAAACAAAAGTATTCCTGATTGGTGGGAATGCGCTTATAGAGCACAAGGCCAAGAACTCCACCAAAGACATTGACATTGTACTGTTGTCCAACAAGGAAGCAATTTTTTTTGTAAGAGCCCTAAAAGAGCAGGGCTATTCTGAAATCAAAGGCAAGGAACTCCAGTACGGTCAGCTTGAAGCCTCTGCAATGCTTGAAAAAAACGGTTTCCCGCGCATAGACTTGTTTGTCAAAAAGATTTGCAATGCCCTTGAGTTCAGCAAAGGCATGCAGGAAAGAAGCAAAAAAACCAAAGAAGGCCGGCTTGAATTATACCTTGCCTCACTTGAAGACATTTTCCTGTTAAAAAGCATTTCTTCAAGGGATTCTGACCTTGTTGACTGCGAGACCATTCTTTCAAGAAAAGCCCTTGACTGGAAAACCATTTACAGGGAAATAACTGCACAGGAAAAAAATCTTTCAGGGATGAAAGAGTTAATCCTTCTTGAACATTTTGAGGCCCTTGAAAAAAGGCTTTCAATAAAAATCCCGATTACAAAAAAAATCACCAACTTTTGCCTTGAAAAGGGCATTTTGTTCCTTGCAAAAAAACCCGTAACCGTAAAAGAAATAATGCAAAAAATTGGTTTTCCCGAAACGACGGTGAGAAACAAAATCACCCAGCTCGTGAAGAACGGGAGGTTCAAAAAAACAGGGGAAAAGCCCTTCATGGTAGTTGCAACAGGCAGGTGAAAATTTTTGGTTGAAACAAAGGTTTTCTTGGTGCGACATTGCGAGCCTGCGGGGCACGATTTAATGGTTTTCAATGGACGTTTTGATTCCCCGCTTGTGGAGCTTGGGTTGGAGCAGGCTTTGGCTTTGGGGAAGCGTTTTGAAAAAGAGAAAATCGACGTTGTTTTCACGAGTCCGCTTGTGCGTGCAAAGCACACGGCAAAACTGGTTTTTGGCGCAAGGAATGTGCCGATTGTTGCCGATGCTACCCTGGTTGAGAGGAGTTTTGGGGTTCTTGACGGCCTGCCTTTAGTGGAAGCCAAAAGGATTCATGCAAGGGCAGTGGACATTTACGAGGGGCATGCAAGAGTCAGGGCAAAAGGCCTTGAGCCGCTTTCCGGTGTCCAGAAACGGGCGCATGCGGGGTTTCGGGGAATAGTTGAGGGAAACCCCGGCAAACGCATTGCCATCGTGGGCCACGTGATGTGGATAAAGGCCCTCCTGTGCAAACTGTGTAACGTGCCAATTTCAAGGATGGGTAGCGTGGGTTACGTGAAGACTTCCTCGGTTTCAATAGTGCATGCGCTGCACGGGGATGACGGGAGAATCAGGAAAACGAGTGTCCTTGCGGTTGGCGGCTTGGGCCACTTGAAAATTTGAGTGTGGGGCTTTAGGTCTAAGGGAGTTCTGCGCCTATTTGCCCGGCATTATTTTTGTGCCCCAAAAAAGTGCGAAGCGTGCCTTTTATTTTGGCTTGAATCCAAATAACCCTGAGAGCCAGCCAAGGACCTGTTGTAGGATTCCTTTTGTTTCCTGTATTTCTTTTTGCAGGTCGACGCATGTCCCGTTGCTGCAGGCGTTGCTTAGGCATTCAAAGTTGTTCTGGCAGAAGTAGCCAACCGGTTCTTGCGCTTTTATTTCAAGCTCCAGTCCGCAATAGGCTGGTTTGCCTCCGGCAATGAACCTTGAACTTGCGCCCATGCATTTTCCGTCAAACGTACATCCGTCATTACAGGCGCGCGGCTCTGGTCGCGGTATTTCTGCTGGCTGGTCAACCACGCGCTTGTCGTCTTCTTGTGGCGCAACAGGCGGATTGTTTGGTTCCGCCTCTTCGACTACTTGGTTGTCGGGTTGGATAACCATTGGCATTGGCACTGGAATAGGTGCTTGGCCTGTGTATGGTTCCCCAAGTTCTTTCAAAATGAGTTTCCTAAATTCATTGTAAGGCTGTGCGCCTACGAACTTTTTTTCATTGATGAAAAAGGTCGGAGTGCCGTTGACTTCTTTTTCCTGTGCTGTCAGAAGGTCATCCTCGACTTCTGGCGCGTATTTTTTCGCGTCAAGGCACTCGTTGAACTGTTCCGAGTTCAAACCGATTTCCTGTGCCAGTTTTTTGTAAACAAGCTCACCCAAAAAATCGTCTGCGAACATTCCTCGATTTTCGAATAATTTGAAAATCTTGTCGTGCATTTCCCAGAACTTTCCCTGTTCGTGGGCGCACTGGCCGGCCAATGCGGCGCTGTAAGCGTTCTCGTGGAAAGAAAGCGGTAAATCCCTGTACACAAAAGAGACTTTTCCGGTGTCAATGAACTCTTTTTTCAGCAGGGGCCAGGTTTGGTCATGAAAACGCTTGCAAAAAGGGCACTCGAAATCCGAGAATTCTTCCATCAAAACAGGCGCGTCTGCTTGCCCCACGACGGGTTCTGAAAGCTGGTCGGATGCAAAAACGCCGGGCAAGCCAAAAGCCTGGGCAAGCAAAGCCGCCAAAAACAAGCCTATGAAAAAAATCCTGTTCTCCATGTTTAAAACCACTCCTTCCCTCTTTTCAGGCAAAAACCTGTACCTGCCTTACAAACTCCTGTCATGAAGATATATATATTTATGGTTGAAAACCAATCAACCAATTAGTTGATTCATGTTCAACCGCAGGTATATTAATCGCGGCAACAGGCTTGTATGGGGGTTTAATTTCTTGAAAAACCAGGTTTTTGTAGTCTTCGCACTGCTCGTTTTTTCAGGTGGCTTTGTCGTGGGTGAGGCCGTGCCTCATGGCGAGCCTGATAATTATGACTGGCCAACGTATTTTGTAACGCCTCAAGATTCTCCTCGAAGTAATTCTGAGTCTCCTGATTCTGACCAGTTTCCTTATCGTGAAGAAAAGAAAGGTGAATATGTTGCGCGCATTGAAAATGGTGAATTTGCCCGGATTGTTGGCGGCCAGGATGATAATTCCGTTGAGGGGCAAAACCATGACTGTCAAAGTGCGACCACTGGCTTGTATGGGGGTTTGAGGAGGGATTTCCTGGATTTTGGAAATGATGTGGACTGGTTTACGGGAACGAGGTCTGGGCAAGGTTATGTGAGGGTTGTAATGGTTCCGCCCAACACTAAAAACTATGATATTGAAATATACGACGAGTGTGGTGGCCCTATTAAGAGCCAGTGTGGAAACGGAAGAGGGGATATTGACAGTTGTCATGCAAACGTGAATGGAAGCTTTTTTGTAAAAGTCTACACAGTAGGCGGAGACTACAGTGCTGAAGCCCCTTTTTATGTAATGGCTTACAATTGGGGGGCCTGTAGTTTTCAAGTGTCCCCAGGTAGGCCAACCAAGGAAGGGTATGACTGTCATGAAACAATACGCGTAGACAATACCCTGGTCCACAACCTGAATAACGATACTTTTACTCACATGTACAACCAGGATCTCTGGTCTCCTTCAGGAATTTTTCAGGACGAAAGTGAATATTTCGAGTATTCTATCCCCCCAAACCAGTATGCTTGGTGGGATGCATGGCACAACCCACCTCCAAACGGTTGGCCTGAAAATGGTTTTTACGCTGCAAGAGGAACCGTTATTGGTTACTGTGAAAATACAGACACCATCATAGCACAAAGAGTTAATGCAAGCCCCACGCCCCAAGTAAGTTGCCAGCCATGTCAGGACGAGTGCTCGTACAATGGCCAGAAAAGGTGCAACGGAAACAATTCCGAGACCTGCGGCAATTATGACGGGGACAATTGCCTTGAATGGGGCGGCGGCCAGTATTGCTCCCAAGGATGCAACCAGCAGAACGGCCAATGCAATTCCTGTGAATCACACCACCACGAGGGTTGTTTTGACAATGATGTTTACTGGTTTAACTCGTGCAATGAAAGAGAAGAGAGGAAAGAGGATTGTAGGGTTTCGTGTAATTTCAGGAACAACCCGAATGAGTATTATTGTGTGAACGGTTGCCTTGGCAACTTTGCGGTCACGGCCAGGAACCAGCGGGGCGTGGTTGAACAGAATGCAGCTGTTTCTTTCAGGCGGCCTGACCAGCAGGAGTTCCAGTTTGCAGGATTAATCAACTCCCAGGGGTTGCTAAATTTTTCCGATCTTTGGCCACGCGAGTGCGGCGTCTGGTACGAAGTTAAAGCAGTCACAGCCAACGGTGGGAATTGTGGCGTTAAGCCAACCTGGATTGAAAAAGAGGGCGACCGTGATGGAATCATGTTCACCTGCCCTATCGTGAATAACGACAATTTTCTAAGGGTTTCTCCAGACGGACCTGAAAGAATCAAGCTAGGCCAAATTCTTGACCTGCGCGCACTGATAACCGATAGGTATTACACGCCCGTCTCCGGTGCATTGGTAGGAGTGAACAGGCCATACGACCCTCAACCATTGTCTGACACGACAAACGACCAAGGAAACGCAAGCTTCCTCGATGACCGCGTTCCGGCTGGTTCGCACAACTTCCAATTCATCGGAAGCAAAATCGGCTATAATTACGGTGAGGCTTGGAAACGCGTGACAGTCGAACCGCAGCAGGTGCAAATAGCGGTGCGGGATAACCTGGGTCACTCGGTTTGGCATGCGGAAGTATTGCTTGAAGGCGTGTCTAAAGGTTTTACGGATAATGAAGGGCGTTTGACTGTCCAGGTTGAAGAACAAGTGAATACTTTCCAAGTAAAAAACACGAATGGAATTGACTGTGGTTATCGGACTGTAAAAATCGGAGAACAAGCGAATTTTATCTGCTCCGGGAATCCGGTTTTGAGGGTTGAAGTTGACAATAATCATTCCTTGCCTTTGGCAAATGTAGTCGTGGCTTTGGATGGTAATTTCGTTGACTTTACGACGGTGTTTGGTTATACTGTCAGCACTGCCCCTAGTGGTGAGCATTTGGTTGAGATTTATTACAAGTTTGACGAGAACAGTTACGCCTATCGGATGTCACAACCGGTGGACATTGACGAGTCGTTGAATGTCGTGAATTTTGTTGCTGACCAGGAGCATGGAGAAATTATTGAGGAAGAAAATCTCTCAATCAAAGGATTGACTGATGGCAATGTTTCAGGACAATTTGCTTTTATCCCAGTGGTTTTGATTGCCGTTGACTTGATTTCAATTTATCTTTCAATTGAAGATACTTGTGATTGCCTTGTACAACATAATAACAACCCAGAGTTCTACATGGATTATTGCAAGACCACTCTTTCGTCTGTTTATTTAGGTGGTTTACCTGCACTGGTTGCAGCGACCACTACTTTCAGGGTTGCAAATGTGGAAGTAGAACAATGCCCAGTACAATACGCTGGACTGTTATTTGATGTTTCACCCGGCACTGGGGCAGGGATACTAAAAAAAATCGGGGTAATGGCGTTTGCTGCGAAAGTTGCAAATAGGCTTCCGCTAAACGAAGTCAAAGTAGGTCTGAAATATTTGGGTCAGAAGCTAAAAAGCGAAGTCATTTCTGAACTGGAAGCAAAACTAATCGGCCATGAATGGGATTATTACATAAAATTTGACGAAGCAGGGAAGTACATAAAACAAATATGGTTGAGAACAGGGTATAAATTATTTAAAGAAACATCAGAATATTTAGACGACAAACTCATAAGTGTCGGAATCCGCCCAGTCCAAAGGACACTGGACGGAATAGGTTTTAACGTAATACCAGACCAAATAGAGTACGTACAACGAATGCTGGATTATGCAGTAAAAGCATTCAAACAAGGATTTGACCCTCTTGGAAATGGAGTGCATCAATTGCAAAAATTGTTCAAAAGAAATTCAATAAAAGCCCAAGTTGGAGAGGAATTCGTAGAAAATACAATTACATTCAAGAAAGGAATTCATTATGGCCCAAATAATGGATTTGGTTGGGAACACATTGTTGGCGAAAATCATCATAATCAAATTAGAGAAGTTTTAGATCTTTCAGATGCAGATGAATCTGTAAAAGATGTTATAAAAGAGGTAGTAGAAACGGCTAGAAATGAAGATATAATTTATATCCCTGGTGAGGCGTGGGAAATAAGAAAAACCATAACTAGAAATGGTAAATCCAAGGACATATTAGTTGTTGTAAGTGACAGGCCAGGAAATGTTGGCAGTATTCAAACAGCTCGACCAGACTAAATGTGACATTTATGATGCAATATACTGAAACAGTAAAAATACTTGATATTAGTCTGGGTGACTATGATGGCGATGCAATTTTCAATCCAGTTAATAAAAAAATAAATCAAACGATTTTTATACCTCCATTTCCATTTTTCAGACAAAAAACAGCTAAACGTGAACAAAAATTATATTGCTTTCTCCCCAATATTAAAACCTTTAAAACCGTTGAGAAAGGAAAAATAATAAAGGTTCAATTAAGTTTAGTTGATTTTTCAGCAACTAAAATCAACAAACCGGTAAAAAAACTCGAACAAACAAAACGTCAAGATGCTGGCACTAATGAGTCTTTAATTTTTGGAGAAATAATTGAAATGATAGGCCACCCCAAATTTCCAAACTATAAAGAGATCATTGTTGATTGTGGAATTTTTGTTAGAACTAGTGTGCAAAATAGTCAAAATTTTAAAAAA
>JACQJF010000010.1 GCA_016198165.1 Candidatus Iainarchaeum sp.
AAAATTTATTGAAAAATTACAGGAAAGAAAAATAATTCTCGAGCCAGTGCCGTCACTGAGCCAACTTGGCGGATTTCTTGAAGATATGGGGAAAAACAAAAAAATCACAGAACTTGTTGCGGAGTCAAGAAAAGGCTGGGATTAAACTTGCTTGTAATAGACACATACGCACTGTATGAATGGCTTGTCTACAACAACCAGAAATACAAAAAATATTTTGAAGAAATAGACGTTAGCGGCGGATTCATAACCGAACTCGTTCTGCTTGAATTTTACCACCATGTTTTCCACGAGCGTGGAAAAACCACTGCAGACAGCCTTTTTGAAGCCATCACGGCAAAAACAGAAATAGTCAAACTCAACGAGGAAAGAATAAAAAAAACTGGGAAAAAAAGAAGCGAAATGCTTAAAGAAAAGAAAAAACTGAGTTACACGGATTGCTTGAATATTGTAATTGCAGAAGAAAAAAACACCAAAGTCCTCACAGGCGATAAAGAATTCAAGGAAATGAAAAATGCAGAATTTGTTAAATGACTTTTAGGAGAAAGTAAAATGAGCTATATCAGAGCAAGCCATCCCCAGTTGAAAAAAAATATTTCATGCAACAACTTGCAGATAAGCTTGAGTAAAATTAAGGGAGAAGCCAAAAGAGAAATAAAGTCGGGATGAGCACTTTTTCTCCACTGTTGAGAGACGGTTGCACACAAACCCGCTATAGAGATTCGGAATTTAGATTAAATGCCGGATTTTTGGCCGCATTTTTTTTATTCGATTAAACAGGTCTGCGCTATCAGCTTTTTTCATTGCTTTGGCAGAGGCCTGAATGTGTGGATATCGCACATGGCGGGATTTTTCACCTATTTGTTTCCAACCCGAAATCCCCAACAACTGAAAAAATGTAGTGGACGAGCCAAGGTTGCGAGTTGAAAAACGCTGCAGACTTAAGTGCCTGTTTGTTGGAGTGGACTTAGCAGGAGAAAATTGCCCAGTATAAACCAATGCGTTTTTTCCCAATTTGAAATGTATGGTGTGCCATTCTTTTCCAAGCTTCACTTCGGCAGCAAAATGTAATGCGGGCTTTCCCGTGTGGGAGCCAATAAGCTCTTCGACAACCAGGCGGGGATCCAGGCCTAGCCCGCGCAATTGAAAAATCAACACCATAGTCAAATCAAGGCAAGAATTCATGTAGTTGACGGCGTGACTTTTGATAATCCTCCCAACGGGCCTTCGGCCAAAAAGCCTGCTGTAATCCCTTGGAGCCCAACGAGCGAAATGCATTTCACGCTGAACCCATTTAATCTGCCCCAAAACAGCGTCAAATGTGGCTTCAGGCATAGCAATTATAAACTGTAATAATAGTAGAAAAATGAATCGGCTTTCAGACAGGCGGGTTTATAACAAATTAATTTGTTGTTGATTCATGGTTGATTTGTTTTTAATCGGGCTTTTGTTATTCATTGGACTGATAACTGGGTTCATTGATTCGGTTATTGGGGGCGGGGGCTTGTTTTCCATACCTGCACTTATTTTCCTGGGTTTTCCTCCGCATGTAGCCGTTGCTACGGACAGGTTTGGGACGATTGGGCAGGGGTTTGCCGCGACTTGGCGTTTTTGGAATTCCGGAAAGATTATTTGGAAATACGTGCCATTATTGTCCATTGCCGCTTTGGCCGGTTCGATTATTGGCGCTAACTTGTTGCTGAACATTGAAGTTGACTTGCTTAAGAATATCATAGGCATAGTCATTGTGTTGCTTTTACCTGCCGTTTTATTGAAACCCTCTATTGGCATCAAACGCCAGGAAACAGGAAATTGGAAGAAAACAGCCGGATTGATTATGTATTTTCTTGTCATGATTTTTGGCGGGTTTATTGCCCAGGGAACAGGGCCCCTGGTTTTTTTTGTGTTGATCTATTTTTTTGGATTCACTGTGCTTGAAGTGCTGGCTACCAAATCCATTCCCTGGCTCCTATTATCTATTTCCTCAGTAATTATTTTTGGGTTGAATGGGCTCATTGATTACGGAAGCGGGTTAGTGCTTCTTGCAGGAATGGGAATTGGCGGGTACATCGGGGCCAATACAGCGCTGGAAAAAGGAGAAAAATGGATTAAATGGCTGTTCATATTTTTTGTCCTATTGTCTGCTTTCAAGCTGTTGTTATTTTAGAATTTTGACAAGGGGCCGAAAAGACTCGCAAGAGGAACACCTAATAAAAAAAGTTCCGGATTCTTTTTCTTTTGGCCATGGTTTTTTTTGTTTATCTGGTTGAGTGTGCTGACGGGAGCTTTTATTGCGGCTACACAAGTGACATTATTGAAAGGATTAAGGTTCACAATAAAGGCCATGGCGGGAGCTACACGAGGGCGCACCTGCCGGTAAAACTGGTTTATTTTGAAAAGAGGAAATCCCGGAAAAGCGCGATGAGGCGCGAGCTTGAGATAAAATCACTTGGCAGAAATGCCAAAGAATTGTTGATTAAAAACAGTGAAATTGACAAAAAATAATTCCTTTTTTTTCAAACCCAGGGTTCCTGTTTTTTCGAAGAGTAAATGGAGTTTACTATTATTGCCGCGAGGCCGACCATTACAAGGTCAACCATGGTGTCGTTAAGGCTTCCCTGCATGCCAAGCCCAAACAGCAAGTCAGCCGTGAATTCGGTTATCTCCCAGAAAGCCCCTATGCCAAGTGTAAACACGACATTAACGAAGTACGAGTGGCGGTGCAGCTTGTTGTAAAGGAATTTCACCGCAATCGAGGAAACCAGTGCCCCGCCGATGAAATGCGTGACAATGTCAAAGGCAGGGAAAAGCCTGTAAAAACCGTAAACGTTCCCGATTATCTCCCCAGCCAAAGCCAATAAAAGCAAGAAAACCGTTTCGCGGGAAAAAACCTGCCCCATAAAAAAACAAGTGGCACAGAAACATATTTTAACCCGCAAGCAATTAATTCTTCTTCATGGCAAGGCTTTTTGAAGGCGCGCTGAAAAACTGGAAATTTGTCCTGAAGTTCCTGGTTTTCTCGGTTGTTTTTTGGCTGTTGGAGTTTGCTTACCAGTTTTACGTGCTTGAACCCGAAAACTTTCCAAGCGCCTTGATAAGGAGTTTTGCTTTCTCTGGCGCGACTTTCATCGGCCTTGCATTGCTTTCCAGCGTTTTATTCAAATTCAAGCCGGTTTACGCAAAATACTGGCATGTGCGAAGAAGCCTTGGAGTGACAGGTTTTGTTTTCATAATCGGTCATGCATTGAGTGTCACGCTTTTTGTCTTTAAAGGGGATGTTTCCCAGGTTTTTTTCTCGCTTAACCCCATTGAAAACCCCATGATTTTTGGAGTCATTGGGTACATGGTGTTCTTGGTCATGGCTCTCACTTCAACTGACTGGGCCATGCAAAAAATTGGCGCGGCACGCTGGAAAACAATTCACCGGCTCGTGTACTTTGGGTACTTTGCAGCCGTGTTTCACTTTCTCACAATCAACCAACCCGCATTGTTTAACCTCGCAGGCTATTTGCTGCTAGCAGTGACTTTCCTGGTACTTGCAGGAGAACTTTACTGGTTTGTAAAAATCGCGGGCAAAAACAAGTTCTCTACATTGGGGGCAAAGATTGGTTTTTTGCTTATTCTTCTTTACCTGGTGTTTGCGTACCTGGTTTTTTTTGCAAAGTAATGTCTTTCACGTCTTTCACGATTTCTTTTTTTGATTTCCAGAAAAAGTACCCTATTACTGCGAAAGTTATGAGTGGTGAAAGCCATTGCGGGACTTCAACCCCAAAGCTTTCCAGGAGCATGACGGTTCCCAGGAAGAAAATCGAGTACATTGCACCGTTTTTGAGGTACTTGTATTTTTTCACGCGCTCGATGTTGTGGACAGTGAATTCGCGGACAACGAACGCCCCAAGGCCATTCCCAAGGATGATGAGTGGGATGGAAAGCGTGAACGCAAACGCGCCTATGACACCGTCGATTGAAAAGGTCGTGTCAATGACTTCCAGGTAAAGGATTTTACTCATGTCACTCAGGTTAGAGCTTTTGTCCAGGAGCTTTTTTTCCTGTGCTTCGGCGTTTTCCTTGAAGCCATGCGTTATGAAAAAAGCCGTTGAACCCACGACCGCGCCGAACGCCATGAACGGGTTAATCTGGATTGCAAACCACACAATGACGCTCAAGAGGACTGAAACAACCGCGAAAAACCAGATGCTAAAGGACTGGATTGTGCGTTCTCCGCGCAGGCCATAGTTCTTTGGCTCGATGAAGAGCCAGTGGAAGAAAAGGAAAACTAGGAAAATCCCGCCGCCAATCAGGAGAACCGGCTTTGACTGCTCGATTGACTCTATCACGAGCGGGTCGGAGCTGAAGGTCGCAGTCAGTGCCTGTAGGGGTGAAAGGCCGGGGTTTGCAAGCCAGACGATTAGCCAGGGCAGCAGGCCGCGCACGAGCACGACTGCAAAAAGCAGGCCCCAGACCAAAAACCAGCGCCGCGCCCTCTTGGACATCGTGGATAAGACATCGGCGTTAATCACCGCGTTATCAATCGAAGAAATGGTCTCAAAAAGCATCAGGCCAAGAACCGTTAAGCCGATGAGGAAAAGGTCAATCATAAAAAAAACCAGCCTGTGAAAGTTATTTAAAGTCTTTTTCAGCTACAAAGAAACATCAGGAAGATTTTTGTCTAGGCTTGAAACACCCAGTGCATGAAAGCAAAACAGCCAGTGCATGAAAGCCACTGCCATTACAAAAAGCAGGCTAAGAGAACCGGGAAAAAGTGATTTTTTTTGCCTTCACCAAGGAAAAGAAGAAGACAAATCATGGCAAGGCAGATGCGCAGAAGGAAAAAAATCCTTGTATTGAGGGTAAACAGTTCAAGGATAAAGGCTTTTGTAACCATTGTAAAGCGGCCACTGGAGTTTGGGGGAGTTTTCCAAAAGGGGGAGAAAGTATTGCGCGTGCACGTTGACACTACAAAACCCAGGGAATTGCTTGTGATACTAAGAAGGTATGGCATGGAAACGCGCATGCTTAAAGGAAACGGTTTTGCCGGAATGTATGGGGATACTTCAAACCCCCAGATTATAAAGGCATTTACGAACCTGTTTGATGCAAAACAGGTGACTCCCCCTCCACAGGCAATAATCGATGCAAGGAGGTATTACGCAGAAAAAGTGAGATTGCGCAATTATCCCCCTGGATATCTCGATGCACCTGTTACGAGGCTTTGCGTGAGGTTTTGATTTTCCCATGGCTGGTTTTTTCGAAGCGGTTCTGCTTGGAATCGTTCAGGGCGTGACCGAGTGGCTGCCTGTTTCAAGCAAGGGAAACGTTTCAATTCTTGCACAGTTTCTTGGGATGCCCGTGAAAGAGGCTTTTGCATACGCAATCATCCTGCACGTTGGAACCCTCATTGCCGCGGCGGTTTATTTCAGGAAAGACATAGCGGGAATGATTTCCGGGAAAGACAATGAAAAAAGGAACTTTGTCTTCTGGACGCTTGCCGCAACCGCGGTAACCGCAGTGCCGTCATATTTTGTGCTCAAAAAATTGCTTGAAACCGCTTCAATAACTTTTTTCGGCGTGACTTTTCACTCGCAGACGATTTTTCTTTTCACGGTCGGTTTTTTCCTGGCCGTGACCGGTTTTCTCCAATTGGCAAAAAAGCGGCAAAAAGAAGCCAGGCTCTCGGGAAAAAACGCGGTATTGCTTGGCCTCTCCCAGGGATTCACGGTGCTTCCAGGCATGAGCCGAAGCGGCACGACCGCCTCAGTCATGCTGTTTGAGGGCTTTTCCCCGGAAAAGGCGTTTGAACTGAGTTTCCTGATTTCCGTTCCAACGGTCCTGTTTGGCGAACTTGCATTCAACCTCCTTGAAAGGCCTGTGCTTGAGCCAAGCATGGTTGCAGGAATCGCCGCTGCTGCAGTCACGGGCTTTTTTTCAATAGGCTTCCTGATTGGAATCGCAAAGAAAATCAACTTCGGGAAATTCTGCATCGGCCTTGCGCTTTTTTACTTTGCAGTTGCAGCCGCGACCTTTGCAGTTCCGGCACTCGCATAAAGGAAAAGTCAAATTTTTTCTTGTATCCGCCGCACGGTTTTTGTCACATAATCCCGTGGAAGCACGCGCACAGCATAAGCCATTACAAAATTCCGCAAACCTGGAATTACGACCGACTTGTTTTTCATAAGCCCGTCAAAACCCGCGGCGGCCACGACCGCGGGGCTCATGAGCCTTTTCCCCCTGACAAGGCGCATCGTCTTTATGTCGGCGCGTTCCTGGAAACCCGACTCGGTGGGGCCGGGGCAGAGCGCAGTAACGCTGATGCCACTGTCTCCAAGCTCGTTTCTCAGTGCCTCGGAAAAGCTCAATACAAATGCTTTGGAGGCATAATAAACGGCCATGAGGGGGCCTGGCTGAAAAGCCGCGGTTGAAGAAACGTTGAGGATTTTTCCGCTTCTCCGTTCCACCATTTTGTTTGCAAAAAAGTAAGTCAACTCCACAAGCGTCGCCACGTTCAATTGTATCATTTCAAGCTGCTTCTCAAGGCTTTCTTCATGGAAAAAACCGGCCACCCCAAAGCCGGCATTGTTCACCAGGACATCAACCCGGATTTTCTTTTTTTCAAGCTCATTGAAAAGTTTCTGCGCAGAGCCCGGTCTTGCGAGGTCCAGGACGACCACGATGACCTGCACGCCGTGCTTTTCGCGGATTTCCTCAGCGTTTTTGACAAGCTTTTCCCTGTCACGCGCAACCATTACTATATCATGGCTTTCTTGTGCAAAAATTTTTGCAAACTCAAGGCCAATCCCGCCTGACGCACCGGTAACGAGAGCGGTTTTGGCTTTTGCAGTTTTTTTCAGGAAAGCCATATCCTTCTTGTTTTGCACAAGCCATAAAATAGGAATTCATTCGGCAGTTTCCACAAAAGGAATCCTGAACGAGGATACGGGCTTGAGTTTGCAGAGAAACCTGAAAACAAAATAAAAGAAAAAAAGGGCTGCAATGTCCCCAAAGAAATCAAGAAGCAAAATCCAGGGGCTCGAAAACACGCCTGTCAGCCAGTACCCGGCATTATGCAGGACGGATGCGGCGAAAAAAACCTTGAAAAGTTCGGCCATGTTGTTTTGTTTTGCCTGCTTTGCGAAAACAAAAACGCTTGCCGCAATCAGCACGTGCATCGACTGGTGGAACAATAAGTCAAACCTTTCAATGGCAGTGAAGGAAAAAAATGCCTGCACAAAGGCAACCGGATTAATGAAAAGGTGCGGTGACCACTGGAGTGCGCCAGTCTGCCCGCGCCCGATAAAGGCAAAAAAAACGAGAACCTTTGCCAAAATAACCACCTGCAGGAAAACATAGAACAGCGCGTTTTTGTGGAATTTTTCAAAAGGGATTCCAAGCCGGAAAGCGGTTTTTTTGGCGGCAGAAGTGAAAGGGTCCGGTTCAAGGCTCATTCCAAAAATCGGTAGCAGTGATTATTTAAACACTTCAGACTTACAAAATTTGGGAAAAACACATGGAAGAAACGTGGGACCGCGAAGTGATTTGCGAGATATGCAGGGTCCAGCTTTCGCGCGCAGCCATTGCAAAGTCCCTGACAGGCCTTGACTTGTCAGTCCTTGAACAACCCAAGCGCCTAATCAACATAAACCTCGCGGTAAGGATGGACAACGGCAAGGTAAGGTTTTTCCCGGCTTACAGGGTCCTGTACAACGATGCCCGCGGCCCGGGCAAGGGCGGGATACGCTTCCACCCAAACGTGCACATGGAGGAAATAAAGGAACTGGCGTTCCTCATGGCACTCAAGTGCGCGTGCACCGACATACCATTTGGCGGTGCGAAAGGCGGGGTGAAAGTCGACCCGAAAAAGCACTCGGAGCACGAAATGGAAAGAATCTCGCGCGCATATATCCGCGAGTTTGCACACTTCATCGGCCCCGACACGGACATACCGGCTCCCGACGTGAACACGAACTCTACCACCATGGCGTGGATGCTTAACGAGTACGAAAAAATCGTGGGGCACTCGGCCCCCGCTGTGATAACCGGCAAGCCCCTTGAGCTTGGCGGGAGCCAAGGACGCGATTACTCGACTTCGCTTGGCGGTGCAATAGTACTCCGGGAGTACCTGGCCAAAAAAAAGTCCGGCCTCAAAAAAGCGTCAATTGCGGTGCAGGGCTTTGGAAACGTGGGCATGCACATGGCAAGAATACTGTTTGAATGGGGCGCGAAAATAGTCGCGGTTTCGGATTCCTCTACGGGAATCTTCGACAGCGGTGGAATCAACGTGAAAAAAGCGATAGAGCACAAAGCCACCGGAAAGTCCTTCGAAACTTTTCCCAAAGGTAAAAAAATTTCAAACGAAGAACTGCTTGAACTAAAAGTGGACGTGCTCATACCCGCGGCAGTCGAAGACCAGGTTAATGATTCAAACAAGGACAATATACAGGCAAAGACAATCCTTGAAATGGCAAACGGGCCCGTCACCCCTACTGCGGATGATTTGCTGGACAGAAAAGGCGTTGAAATAATCCCCGACATCCTTGCAAACTCAGGTGGGGTAATGGTGAGCTATTTTGAATGGGTGCAGAACAGAAACGGGAAATACTGGGAAGAAAAAGAAGTGAACGCCATGCTCGAGGAAAAAATGGTGAAAGCCTTCAACGAGGTCCACGCGCTCAAGGAAGAGGAAAAGATAAATTACAGGAAAGCCGCCTATGTCCTGGCTATAAAAAGAATCCTCAAGGCAGAGGAACTGCGCGGAAACCTTTCAAAGCCAAGCAAATGAAAAATTGTTTTTATTGAATCAAAATTACAGGCGATATTACCGCGCCATCGTTAGATGGCGCATATATGCGCCGTAAAACTTTGGCAACGGAACAATAAAATAATGTTTCTTTTTGCCAAAGTTTTAAAACCCGTGCAAGGGTTTTTTTATGGAACTGGAAAAGGACCGCCTCTTTGTCGGGCGGGACAACACTGCCCCGGCCATTGAAATTGCCCGCGCAAGCGGAAGCACTTTCTGGAACAGCATGGGGAAAAAATTCATTGACTTTACCGGTGGCTGGTGCGTGCAGAACGTCGGCTACAACGACCCGCACATAATGCAGGAGCTTGGAAGTTTCAACGGCCCAAACTATGCCCTGCCATATTATTATTTTGACAAGTGGGTTGAATTAGCAGAACTACTTGCAGAGATTTCCCCCGGGAACCTGGAAAAGAGCTTTCGCGTTCCAAGCGGCAGCGAGGCAGTCGAAGTCGCCCTCCAGGCGGCAATGGCTGCAACTGGCAGAAACCGGTTTGTTTCAGTTGAAGGCGCCTACCATGGGCACACGATGGGCGCCTTGAGCGTGGGGGACTCGGCTTTCAAAAAAATGTTCCCGAAAAACACGCTTCTTGAAACCTCGAAAATCGGGCTTCCGCTTTCGGAAAAAGCAGCCAAAGAGGCGGAAAAACTCCTGAAAACGGAAAAATTCGCGGCATTCATCGCAGAGCCCATTATCATGAACCTGGGAGTGGAAATCCCTTCAAAGGAATTCTGGGAAATTGTCTCTGACGCGTGCAGGGACACCGGGACGCTTTTAATTGCGGACGAAGTTGCCTCCGGTTTTGGGAGGACCGGGAAAATGTTTGCAAGCGAACACTACAACCTGAAACCGGACGTAATGGCAATGGCAAAGGGGATGAGCTCCGGCTACGGCCCGATTGGCGCGGCGATAATGACTCCAAAAATAGGAAAAATCGTGGAAGAAAAACTCTGGACCTACTCGACGTTTGGGTGGACGCCGTACAACACGGTTGCCGCGATTGCAAACACCCGCCACATCCTTGAAAACAGGCTTGCCGAGCGCGCAGCCGGAATGGAAAAAGTTTTTGCAAAAGAAATCGAAAACACGCCTTTCAAGGAAAAACCCGAAACCAGGATAAAGGGGCTTGCAATCGGCCTGCGGTTCCGGACACCGGAGTACCGACGCCGCGTTGTTTCAAAAGCCCTTGAAAACGGGCTTGCCCTGTCGACAAGTGATGACAGGACACTTGTCATGTTTCCAGCACTGGACATAAGCGAAAACGAGATTGCAGAAGGATTTGAGGCGCTCCGCAAAAGCGCGTAAAGGCTTTTATACCGGAAAAACGTGTATAGTGACAGCATGGATGTGAAAAAACTCGTTTTAAGCGGCATCGCCGGAGGAGTGGTTTTTTACATACTCTCGACAATCGGCGTGGCAATCATACAGGCCTTTGCACCATTCAACTACCTTGACCTGCCCGGCATGCGGCAGATAACAGACCCAGTCCTCTTGTTGTTTTTCCTCTACCCGTTTGTCCTGAGCTTTGCAATGGCAATCGCTTACCAAAAATTCGAACCATCGCTTAGCGGGAATTTTTTTGACAAAGGAAAAAAATTTGGATTGATGATGTGGCTTGTTTCGAGCCTTCCAAGTGCGTTCATTGTCTACACTTCAATGAACTACCCGGTTGGATTCACGGTTGAAAATTTTTTTGCAAGCTTTTTCTACATGATTGCAGTCGGAATCACGATTGCAAAATTGTCCGAGTGAGGAAACACTCCAAGTCGTTCACTTTATCCCGTCAAGCGTTTTCCGCGCAACGGCAATCGTCTGCACAGGGAATTTTCCGACTGCAGTGGGGCTGTCCATCCAAATCATGTCCGCCCCTTGTTCTGCGATGTTGTAGATGTCACTGATTTCACCTTTCAACGGAAACGCGTTGGACTTCATCGAAGTGAGGATGTAGCTTGCAACGATTACCGGTTTTTTGAGTTTCTTGCAGACTGAAATAATTTTCTTTTGAATCGGGGGAACGTTTTTTGGGCTGAACTCTGCAGACAGGTCACCGCGCGCAACGACAACCAGGTCAGAGACCTTGACAATTTCAGGCAAGTGTTTCAGGCCGGCGTGGTTCTCGATTTTTGAGCAGATTTTCGCCTTTTTGTGAAGCAGCTTTTTGAGGGCCTTGACGTCTTTTGCCGACTGGACAAAAGAAAGCGCGACTATTTCCACGCGCATCTTGTTGACCGTCTTCATCAGCCCCAGGTCTTTTCCGGAAAGCTCGCCAGACACCAAAGTTTTTTTCCCTGGGTTAAATCCCTTTCCCTTTGAAAGAACGGTATCCTTGTTTGACACGAGGAACACGCGGCTGCCCTGCTTTTTCACGACTTTCATCCGCGAGTTGTCTTTGTCGTAAACCAGGACATCCCCCTTGGCAAGCCTGTCGTAAAAATCGTGGTTAAAGTAAAACCCGCCACTATTTTTTTTGAAGCCCACCCAAAAGCCCGCGCCTTTTTTGATGCTTTTCCTGCCTTCGCCATAGAGCCTTATCTCGGAACCCTCAAAATCAACCATTATCTTCAGCGACTTTGAGTGCCTGCGAATCAACCGGATGGTTTTCTCCAGAAGCTTAGGAGTGTAAAAAGTGCTTTTGAGCCTTGCAATGTTCAAGCCGTTTTTTTCAAGCTCAGGCAAGGTGCCCAAGTCAAGCGTGGAGGGGCCCATGCTGGCTATTATCTTTATGGCCATTAAAATTACAAATAACGATAAACCCCTTTAAAAGCTTTCACGTTAATCACTCAAACCTCAATAGGCAAGTGACGAAAAAACGTTTTATTTCGAGAGTAAAAGGATTTTAAAAGTTCCACTCTTAGAATAAATAGAACCAAATTCCATGCCTGCTTAGTCTAGCGGTTAGGATGCACCCCTGTCACGGGTGCGACCCGGGTCCGATTCCCGGAGCAGGCGTCGGGACTTTATAACGTTAATTCGTGAATATGTGTGTTGCTATTTCGAATCCAAAAGACCCCCTTTTTTGAGTAAATTTTTCTCCAAATATTAACTGC